>JBFWNO010000122.1:0-7335 GCA_050251015.1 Planctomycetota bacterium | reverse complement strand
ATTGGGGCAATGCTTCACGGCACTTTGACGGCGCCATCCTCACCTATAGATGTGATGAGCGCACAAAAATTGACCTTGGGTATGCCGAATTGGTCAACGGCGATGTGAACGATGATGGCACGGCTGGCACCAATAGCGGGGCTGGTGTGAATGTGCTGTATCCAGGCCGCACCGCGGGCACGGCTTCGGATCCGGATGAGGACTATGACATCTATTGGCTGTGGTTGACCACCAAAATCAGCAATGAAACGACGGTGGATGCCTACGATATCTTGGAATACGACGGCGAAAGCAATTACATTGGCGAGTCGCCCTATCTCAACGCCGTGGATCCCAACCCTCAAATCGTGGATCAAGGCATTCTCCACAACCAGGGGCATTTGAAGAGGCATACCACAGGTGTCCAGATCAACTGGGACAACCAGGATTTCTATGGGAATGCCTCCTACAACGGTCAGTGGGGCACAATAGCCTCCGATCAGATCCGTGCCTTGGGCTGGTCGGGCTATGTGGGGGCCCGTTTTGATCGGGAGAACCTAAAGCATGATGTGAGGTTCGGCGTCCGCTACGCCTCTGGCGACGGAGATGCCAACGATAGGGAAAGCACCAGGTTTCGCCCGCTGTTCATGGGTTGTTCCCATGAATCCAATGGCATCCTGGACTTGGTGGGGTGGTCCAATTCCGTGTCCAAGTATGTCACCTACAGTTTCAACCCCCACCCGAAGGTGCGCTTGACCTCCGCTTATTTCGACTTGGAGCGCTACAACGATGATGACTCCTGGTACAACGATGCCGGCGCTGTGATCCGCACGGGGAAGGCCTTTGATTCGGCCAACCCCCACCCCAACGAGGGCATGTCGGGATCCCGCGACATTGGCGACGAGGTGGATGTGGTCGTCAACTACAAACACACGGACTTCCTGGATTTCGAGGCGGGGTTCGCCCACCTGTTCAAAGGGCGGCTGGCGGAGGAGACGGCGGATCTTCCCGATGCGCAGATGACCTACGTGCAGGCCAGACTGAGATTCTGATCCGTGCCTGACCGTGAGGTGATGGAAGCGGACCTCTTGGTTGTTGGCGCAGGTCCTGCGGGTCTGGCGACGGCCATCCATTTCATGCGAAAGGCCGCGGAAAAGGGCCTCAAGGAGCCCATGGTCCTGCTCCTGGAAAAGGGGGCGTCCGTCGGTGCCCACGGGTTTTCCGGAGGGATCCTCAACCCGGTGGTCCTCACCGAGCTTTTTCCGGACAAGTCGCAATGGAAGTTCGCCACCCAAACTCCTGTCGTGTCGGATGAGATGAGGTACACAACGGCCGGCGGTTCTTTCAAGGTGCCACATCCACCCGGTCACACCAACGAGGGGAACCTGGTTGTCTCGCTCAATCAAATGTGTGAATGGCTGGGTGCCGAGGCCGAAGGCCTGGGCGTGAATGTCCTGCCCTCGTTTGCGGCTGCCGAACCTCTCTATGGAGAAGATGGCGCTTTTAACGGGGTCCGCACCGGAGACAAGGGTGTGGGCAAGAACGGGGAACGCCGCGGCAATTTTGAGGCGGGTATCGACATCCATGCCAAAGTGACGGTTCTATGTGAAGGACCCCGTGGCACCGTCGCCAAGCAGGCGATCAAGAAACTGGGGCTCGACAAGGGGCGCCATCCGATGGTCTATTCCACGGGAGTGAAAGAGCTTTGGGAGGTCCCTGCCGGACGTCTCAGGCCGGGCCATGTGGAACACAGCATGGGATGGCCTCTGCAATCCGACGAGTTTGGCGGAGGGTTCATCTATCACGTGGACGCCACCCGTGTGGCTGTGGGGTTCATCACAGCCCTCGATTACCGTGATACGTCCACCGACCCTCATGCCAATCTCCAGAAATACAAGACCCATCCCCGTCTGAGAGCCTTGCTGGAAGGTGGGAAGATGCTCGCCTATGGCGCCAAAGTTATTCCGGAAGGCGGCTGGGACTGCATCCCCAAGACTTATGCCAAGGGGCTCCTGCTGGCCGGGGACACGGCGGGTTTCCTCGACCTTCCCCGTCTCAAGGGCATCCATTTGGCGATGAAAAGTGGGATGCTCGCGGCTGAAGCCGCCCTGGAGGCCCTGCTGGCCCAGGATACTTCCGAGGAGAGGCTTTCTTCCTATGCCAAGGCGTTGGAAGCCTCTTTCATTGCCGATGACCTCAAGCCAGCCCGGGCCTTCCGCCAGCACTTCCACGGCAACTTCCTCAAGGGCCTCGTCACAGCCGGCATTGACCTTGCAACCCACGGAAAGGTGGCCCTGATGGCCTCGGCCCTTCCCGATGATGCCCTAACCCTCCGAAAGCTCAGGGCCGGGGAAAGGCCCTCGGCCCCACCGGTGTTTGATGGAAAGCTCACCTTCAACAAGGTGACCGATGTGTACCACAGCGGCACCAAGCATGAGGAGGATCAGCCGGCCCACCTCAAGATAGGCTCCTGGGATCTCTGCTCCACCCAATGCACCAAGGAATTCGGCAACCCTTGTGTCCGTTTTTGCCCCGCCAGTGTGTATGAAATGGAGGAAAAGGACGGCAAGCGTGGTTTGAAGCTCAACCCGTCAAATTGCGTTCATTGCAAGACTTGCGATATCAAGGATCCATACGGCAACATCACTTGGACGGTGCCCGAGGGGGGTGGTGGACCTTCCTACCGAGGCCTTTGATATAATAAACAGCAACAAACAGCAGAACGGCATGAATTCATGACTAAAACCATCGAACAGGTCTCCAAGGTCGTCATTCGATTTTCGGGTGATAGCGGAGATGGAATGCAATTGACAGGTTCCCAGTTTTCACGGACCAGTGCCGTGGAAGGGAATGACATCAGCACCTTGGCCGACTTCCCAGCGGAAATCAGGGCTCCAATCGGCACGCTCTATGGCGTCAGCGGGTTCCAAATGTGCTTTGGCGACCACAAGGTGCATACGGCCGGTGATGAAGTGGATGTTCTGGTGGCCATGAACCCCGCTTCCCTCAAGACCAGCCTTGCCGGCGTCAGGCGCGGGGGCACTCTCATCCTCAATGAGGACACGTTCACCCAGGACAACCTGGATTTGGCGAAGTACCGTTCCAATCCCCTCGAGGATGGTTCCTTGGCCGCGTACAAACTCATTCTCGTCCCCCTTGGAAAATTGACCGAGGAATCGGTGAAGGGGTTGGGGCTCACAGCCAAGCAGGCCGGCCGAAGCAAGAACATGTTTGCTCTGGGCATCGTGATCTGGATGTACAGCCGTTCCCTGGAGCAGACCATCGACTTTGTGAAGTCGAAGTTCAGCGGCAAGCCTGAGCTCCTGGAGGCCAACCTCCGGGTCATCAAAGCCGGCCACGCCTATGCCGAAACCGCAGAGCTCTTTGAGACCCGTTATGAAGTGGGCCCTGCCAAGCTTCCCAAGGGCCGCTACCGTTCCGTCGAAGGCAATCAGGCCCTCGCCCTGGGGCTCGTGGCGGCCTCAACCAAGAGTGGCCTCGACATCTTTTTCGGTTCGTATCCGATCACCCCGGCCAGCTCTATCTTGCACACCCTGGCGAAGCACAAGGAATATGGAGTCAAGACATTCCAGGCCGAGGACGAGATTGCTGCCGTTTGTTCCGCCATTGGCGCCTCCTATGCCGGCAACCTTGGGGTCACCTGCACCTCGGGTCCCGGTTTGGCACTCAAGGCCGAGGCCATCGGACTGGCGGTGATGACGGAGCTTCCTCTGGTCATCATCGATGTCCAGCGAGCTGGACCCAGCACGGGAATGCCCACCAAGACCGAGCAAAGCGACCTGTATCAGGCCATGTACGGCAGGAACGGGGAATGCCCTGTGGCCGTGGTGTGCACCCACACTCCTGGCGATTGTTTTTATGCCGCCTATGAGGCCGTGCGCCTCGCCGTGAAATACCGCCATCCCGTCATTCTCCTGAGCGACGGCTACATCGCCAACGGGGCCGAACCCTGGAGAATTCCCGCCGTCGATTCCCTCGCCGACATCAAGCCTGACTTTGCCTCGGCGTCCCCTGATGGCGGCTTCAGGCCCTATGCCCGCAATCCTGAGACACTGGCCCGGCCCTGGGCCCTTCCTGGAGTCCCCGGAAATGAGCATCGCATCGGGGGGATAGAGAAAGAGGACGGCTCCGGCAACATTTCCTACGACCCTGAGAACCACCAGAAGATGGTGGCCCTGCGTGCCGCAAAGGTGCGGGGCATGGCCAAGGACATTCCGGCTCAGGAGGTCTTCGGATCTCGCGAAGGTGATGTTCTCGTGCTGGGGTGGGGGGGGACGCATGGAGCTCTCCGTGCCGCTGTGGAAAACCAGATCAAGAAGGGCCGTCGGGTGGCCCATGCCCAGCTCCGGCACCTGAATCCCTTTCCCTCGAATCTTGAGGATATCGTCTGGAAATACCGCCATGTCCTCATCCCGGAGTGGAATGCGGGTCAATTGGCGACCATGGTGCGTTCGCAGTACCTGGTCCCGGCGCGCAGCTATTCCAAGGTGATGGGCATCCCCTTCACCGTGCTAGAAATTGAGAACGAGATCGAAAAACTTCTGGAGCTACCCTCATGACAGATACGATCGCCCCCAAGCCCACGGCCAAGGATTTCAAAAGCGATCAGGATGTCCGTTGGTGCCCTGGATGCGGGGATTACACCATCCTGGCCATGATGCAGAGGGTGCTCCCGGAATTCGAGACACGTCGGGAAAAGTATGCCTTTGTGTCGGGCATCGGATGTTCCAGCCGTTTCCCTTACTACATGAACACCTATGGTTTCCATACCATCCATGGCCGGGCTCCTGCCCTGGCCACCGGGGTGAAGCTCGCCAACCCCGACCTGGAGGTCTGGGTGATTTCCGGCGACGGAGACAGCATGTCCATCGGCGGCAACCACCTGATCCACGCCATCCGCCGGAACGTCAACATGAAGTTGGTGATCTTCAACAACCGCATTTATGGTCTCACAAAAGGGCAATATTCGCCCACCAGCGAGCCTGGGAAGGTCACCCCTTCCTCGCCCATGGGATCCGTGGACGCCCCCTTCAATCCTGCCTCACTGATCCTGGGAGCTGGCGCCAGTTTCTTTGCTCGCACCACGGATCGCGACACCAAGCACATGCAGGAGATGTTCCGCCGCGCCCAGGCCCATAAGGGCTTTGCCGTGATTGAGATCTTCCAGAACTGCTCGGTGTTCAACGATGGAGCCTTCGACAGCGTGACTGAGAAGGAGGTCCGCGACGACGCCCGTGTCGAGTTGGTCCATGGTGAGCCGATGGTGTTCGGCAAGAACAAGGAGAAGGGCATTCTCCTCAAGGGACTCAAGCCCGAGGTTGTCTCCTTGGAAGGCCGGACCAAGGACGACCTTCTGGTCCACGACGAGAAGAACCCCTACCAGGCCGCCCTCGTCGCCAAATTGGGTTTCGGCGACGGCATGCCCACCCCGATCGGTGTCTTCACGGCCCGTGAGGAACCCGTCTTCGATGATGCCTTCCTGAACCAGGTCGCTGTAGCGAAGCAAAAGAAGGGGCCTGGCAAGCTTGAAAAGCTTCTCGACGCTCCCGACGCCTGGGAGATCTGAACGGTGGGGATCTACCTCGATCACGCCAGCACGACGTCCATGAGTCCTCGATGCTTTGAGGCCATGCGCCCTTGGCTGACAGGGGCCTTTGGCAATGCCTCCAGCATGCACGAACAGGGTCGCAAGGCCCGCATGGCCATCGAGGATGCCCGCGACCAGGTGGCCAAGCTGCTGGGTTGCCGGGGCAGGGATGTGATCTTCACATCCGGAGGCACCGAAGCCAACAACCTGGCCCTCAGGGGCTGTGCCATGGCCTGGGGCAAGCCGGGTCGCTTTGTGGTGAATCCCCTGGAGCATTCAAGTGTGCTGGAAACCTGCCAGCAATTGGGCCGGGAAGGGCACGAACTTGTCTGGTGGGCTCCCGATTCACGGGGCCGCCACACTCCCGATACTCTTGTTTCGTTGCTCACCGGGAGCCCTACCCTGGCCACGGTGATGCTGGTGAACAATGAGGTCGGCTTCAGTGTCGATGTTCCACCCATAGCCAAACTCTGCCGGGAAAAGGGCGTCCAACTCCACACGGATGGTGTGCAGGCGGTTGGGCATGTGGATGTCGATTTCGAGAAGTTGGGTGTCGACACCCTGAGCTTGAGCGCGCATAAATTCGGGGGACCCCAGGGCGCCGGTGCGCTGATTGCCCGCAAGGAGGCCAAGCTCGCGGCCGTCCAGCGTGGGGGCACCCACGAGCTCGGGCGCCGCGCCGGCACCGAGAATGTGGCGGGAGCGGTGGGTTTGGCCGCGGCCCTGGCGGAATCGGTGGAGCGGCTGTCCTCTCTTCGCGCGCACTGGCAGAAATGCCGAGCCGAACTGGAGCGCGAACTTTCACAGGTTCCGGGTGTGCGCTTCAACAGCCGCCATGAGGACGCCGTCCCCCATATTGTCAATGCCACCTTTGCCAATCTGCAGGGAGAGACTCTTATCCTTCGTCTCGACATGGAAGGCGTGAGTCTTTCGAGCGGTTCGGCTTGCCATGCCGACAAGCCCGAGCCCAGCCATGTGCTCAAATCCCTCGGGCTTTCCAATCAAGAGGCCTCGACAGCGCTTCGATTTTCTTTCGGTGCCACCACCACTCTTGAGGAGGTTGTGGAGGCTGCCAAGAAGGTGCGGGCGATGGTGGGCGCCCTGCGCGGGGCGCGTGCCTAAAGACGAATACGGCCTTTCTGCCGGCCCCACTCATTACCGCAGAGGTCGGGTTGAGGACGGTGTGGCCTCTTTTCTTTCCAGCGATGAAGCGGCCATGTTCAGGCAGGTCCTTCGCGAAAGGGCCCACGTCTTTCTTGTCGACATGTTCATGATCCCATCAGAAAGGCTTGATGCTGAACCTGAGGACCTCATTGAGGCCCAATTGGGGGAGGGGCTCACCTCGGCCTGCGCCAGGTATCAGCTGGCCTCCGATGTCGAGGACGTGTTGCCGAGGATGGCCGGTGCCCTCCTGGAATACCTTGGAGCCTTGGGCCGCATCCCCGATGGAACACGCAAGGGCGCTTTTTTGAGGACGTTTTCAGGGCGGCTCAGGCCCCAGCCTGCACGAAGGCCTGCGGCCAAGGTGGGCCGTAATGATCCCTGCCCCTGTGGTAGTGGCAAGAAATTCAAAAAATGCTGTGAGACCTTGGGGCAATGACTTGCCCACAAGTCAATAAACTTCGGAATTGTCTCGTCTGTCTGATAGGATAAGGTCTAGGTCAATGTAAGGAGGTCTCATGAGCAATGCCCTTGCCGTCAACGACAGCACTTTTGCACAAGAAGTGATCCAAAGCCCCACTCCTGTG
>JBFWNO010000121.1:0-7711 GCA_050251015.1 Planctomycetota bacterium | reverse complement strand
CCGGATTCAAAGGGGCATTGAGGTTCAATTCCGAAGTCACCTTGCCCGAGAGCTTGGAATCCTTGCCATCGGAAGCGGAATTGAGCTCCCAGTTGCAGACACTCAACTTCAAGACCACAGAGCCATCTTCCTTGATGATCTTGAAGCCCTCGAAGTGCATGTCCATATCGGTACGCAACCTCGTTCCGGTTGAGTACGCCGCAGACTCGCTGAGTAACAATTTGAGCTTGCAGGGAATCTCTTGGATGCGGGACTTTGCCTTGACCGTCTCGACGGGATCGTCAGCCTGAAGTCCCAGCGGAGACCCCAACCAAGTCGTAACAAGGGCTAAAACCGAAAATGCGCGAACAATCCTTGAAATCATCATGTCTCCAACATTGGGGGTTGTATCTGTCGTCTTAGCTCTGAATGACAGAGAGTTAGATTTTCCTTCGGGAAAACCTCTGGTGCTCATTTTAGGAGCAAATAGCATGCCTTTTCAGGCTACCGGTTCACCCTCTTTTGCCGGCATTGGAATGAGCTCTCCGCAAGCCGCATTGATATCCTGCCCCCTGGGGGACCGGACACTGTGGGCCACTCCCGCCTCCTCCAAAACCCGGCAAAAATCCCTCACAGCCGCCGCCGCAGGAGCCTGGAACTCCCCCGCCCCGCCAGGGTTGTATGGGATCAGGTTCACAAACAGACCTTCCCCGGCCACCCTCGCTAGGGCCTGGGCATGCCGCCTGTCGTCATTGAGGCCCTTGAGAAGCACCATCTCCAGGGTCACATCCCTTCCTGTGGTGTCTCGGTATGTCCTTGCGGATTCCACCAACTCCTCCACGGGTGTCTTGAGGGTCGGCACCAAGAGAGCCCGGGTTTCATCCAGGGCACTGTGAAGACTCAGGGCAAGATTCACCGGATGCTCCCTGCTGGCAAGCCACTGGATCCCCTCCATGAGTCCCACCGTGGAAACGGTGATGCGGCGGCCCGACATCCCCATGTTTTGGGTGAAGAGATCCAGGGCCTCACCCACCCCCTGGCGGTTGGCAAGGGGTTCGCCCATACCCATGAACACGATGCGTTCAGGTTGCTCCCGGGTGTCTTCCCAATGCCAGAGGGCTTGCTCGACAATCTCGTGGCCCCGGAGCTGGCGGAACTTGCGGATTTTCCCCGTGGCACAAAAGGAACAGGCCATGGCGCACCCGGTCTGGCTCGAGACGCAGATGGTCCATTGGCCGTTGATGGGAATGGCTACACTTTCCACCAGGGCGCCGTCATGCAGGGTAATGCGGCGCTTGAGGGTGCCGTCCTGGCTGGTGAGCTTGAGATCCACGCGTGTGGAGGCCACGCGGAAACATCCCCTCAAATCCACTGGCACCGTAGCCATCCTCCCCGTGTCCATGACGCCCTTGCGCCACACCCACTCCTCGATCTGCCGCAGGCGGAAGGGTTTTTCGCCACGGGATGCCAGTAGGGCTTCCACAGCCTCCCTTTCCTGAAGCAGGGAAGGGATCATTTCAGGAATCCTGTTCTGAGGGGTGTCAGGACCCTTAACAGGGCATCCAGGGCATACCTCCACCCAGCCGGGGTCCTCAGGCGACCCACACAGGCGGCGGGGTCCTGCCATGGATCCGGCAGCCTCAAAGCATCGCCTGCCGTACGCAATCCATCGGGCCTCCAGTTCACCAAGCGATGCACCCTGAGGTGTGTGTCGAGCTTCATCACCACCACATCCCCGACCCTGACATCGGATGCATCAGCCGGAACCATGTCCACGATTTCGCCATCCAGATACAAGGGCCACATCGAAAGTCCCTTCACCCGGATCCTGCCCCCCGCCGCATCCAACCACTCTCCCACAAGGGGATGCATGGTCTAGACGCTGGCGGCCCTAGCCTCGAGCTCGTGGATGGCCTTCTTCAGGTCACCATAATCAAAGGGCTTCTGCAGGAAGGCATTGGCACCGGCCTTGATCATCCGCTCGCGGAGCTCCGCATTGTGACTGGAGGAAATCCCCAGGATCCTGAGTTCCGGACGCTGGGCCCGCAGTCTGGTGCACACGCTGATGCCATCCAGACCATCGAGGAGGATGTCGAGGACAATGAGATCCGGCTTGAATATCGTGGCCTGGAAACCGGCATCAAAACCGTCGTGGGCCGTCTTCACGTTGTACCCATCGGTCCTCAGGAGCATGTCGAGAATCTCGCACACGTTCCTGTCGTCATCGATCAGGAGGACACGGGAGATGACACCCGTGGCCTTGTCGGTGCGGTGCTGGGGAAACACCCTTTGAAGGGGCACACCCAAAAACTTGGAAATCTTGACGGCAAGTTCAAGATCAGGGTCCCTTTTGTTGGAAATGATCAGTGACAGGTAACTGCAACTGATGCCCACTTGGCGGCTCAACCACGTCTGGGTCACGCCGCGCTCTCGAAGTATCGATTTGATATTGTTTTCCATTCCTCAACCCTCCTCAACCCTTTTCAAATAGTCTACGTAAATTCAGCGTAGAGTCAACTATGCCATTAAAAAAACATCTATGACATTAAAAAATCGCGAAAAAATTGATGTATCTGTGAAATTACTTAAAAATTACTTTTTGTGGGGTTCACGACGAACGTGATGCAACATCACATCGTCATCCAAGCGTTGCAGCTTCTTTTCGGTGTCTTTACTCATCTTGTGGTACATCACCCCGACCCGAAAATAATTGTCATACCCCTCCATCTTCACGCACCACATGACTAGAGCTTCGATTTTCAGGGGTTTGACGAAAGCCGGAATATCCAGGGATAGCTTGATGATGTCACCCTTGGCATGCTCCCTATTGCTGACATAGCAGAGCCCGCTTCTTGAAACATCGCTGACTGGAAAGGCCTTGGAAGGGCCAAAAATCGACGAGAGCAAGCCTTCCTTGTAGCAGAGCATGCACTCACGCACGCGGTGCCTGGGGCTTTCACGCCTCTTGCCGCTGTTTTCTGTCATGCCGTGGCCTGAATCTCGGGCAGGGGACGGTGACGTATACGCTCTGTGATCAAGGCAAAGGCTTCTTTCACACTGAGTCTATCCTGTTTCATCGAGTCCCTGTCGCGCACTGTCACAGTGCCGTCCTTGAGTGTATCGCCATCCACCGTCACGCAAAACGGCGTGCCGATTTCATCCTGCCGGCGGTAGCGCCTGCCGATGGCGGCGCTTTCATCATAATCCACCTTGAAGGCCTGGCACCATTCCTTGGCGATTTCCTGGGCTTTTTCAGGCATTCCCTCTTTTTTCACCAAAGGAAGGATGGCCGCCTTGATCGGGGCCAGGGCAGGGTGAAACTTGAACACATTGCGGGTGTCCTTTTCAAGCTGCTCTTCCTCGTAGGCATCCACCAAGACCATGAGCAGGCAGCGTCCGGCCCCCACCGCCGTTTCCACCACGTAGGGTAGGTAGCGCGACCTGTCGGTCTCATCAAAGTATGAGAGGTTCTTGCCGGAAAAAGTCTGGTGCTGTTTGAGGTCGAAGTCGGTGCGCGAATGGATCCCCTCGATCTCCTCGGGCTTGTCGCTGAAGGGGAAGGGGTAGGTGATGTCCTCGGCCATGTCTGCGTAATGGGCCAGTTCCTGGGGACCATGTGGTTTGAAGGAAAGCTTGTCGCTATGCCTGACATACTGCTTGTGCCAGCTCATGCGCACCTGCTTCCAATAGGGGAACCATTGCTTCTGGGTTCCGGGCTTGATGAAGAATTGCATCTCCATCTGCTCGAACTCCCTGGTGCGGAAGATGAAATTCCCTGGCGTGATCTCATTGCGGAAGCTCTTGCCGATCTGGCAGATCCCAAAGGGAAGTTTGCGTCGCATCGATCCCTGGACATTCAGGAAGTTCACAAAGATGCCCTGGGCCGTTTCCGGACGGAGATACACAAGGGCTCCCTCATCCTCGACAGGACCCATGTGCGTTTTGAACATCAGATTGAACTGACGGACATCTGTGAGGTCACCGCCGCATTTTTTTTCGGGGCACTTCCCGGCCACTTGGATGTGGTCGGCCCTGAATCTCTTGCGGCATTTCTTGCAATCCACAAGGGGGTCGGAAAAATTGCTCACATGGCCCGAGGCTTCCCAGGTCTTGGGGGCCATCATGATGGAGGCGTCGATCCCCTCGATGTCATCGCGGAAACGGCTCATGGCCAGCCACCAGGCATCCTTGATGTTGCGCAATAATTCGGAACCCAACGGTCCATAATCCCAGCAGGAATTCAACCCGCCGTAGATTTCGGATGACTGATAGATAAAGCCCCTGTGTTTGCAAAGGCTGATCAGGGTGTCCATCATGGCCGGTCAGTATACCAGCCGATGGGGACTCTATTAGCACGAGGGGTGGCGCCGGCAGGTGTCCGCGGCGGAGCGGAGCGTCCTCGTGAGCACGTCGCGGACAGCCGGCGACAGGACCCCGAGTCTAGCAACCTGATATTACCTTCTGGATACAGATTCAAAAACTGAGACTGCCCAGTCCTCAGCGGTAGAGTCCGGAGCCGCCACAGCAAAGGCCATCAGGCTGTCCCGGCACAGGAATTCCCCCTCGAGAATCCCCATTCCTTCGCGAATTGTCCAATCCGCCACTCCATAGACCCCGCCTTTGTTGAGGGTCAGGCGACGGCCTTCCGTGGGCTTCCCATGGCGTTGGAGGATGTCTTCCACTGGGCCTGGCTTGGCCAAGGGGAGAATCTTTGCCTCCACCCTGCGGGAGGGATCCCAGGCCTTCCAGAGTCCTTCCGCCAGCACAAAGTCCTGGGCAAAGTCACCGGGGAGGCGCAGGCTCCAACCCGCCGGCAGGGGATAATGAATGAGACCGCGGCGGTAGCCGATGGCACCAAAGGGGTCGGCCCCTTCGGCCTCGGGCGGCACGGGGCTGTTGAGCCACCCGCAGACTTCGCGCCAAGTGCTCCGCGGGAGGTCGATGGCCGGGTCGAGCTTGGCGGCCTGAAGACAGTTGTTGGCAAAACACCTCATCACATCTTCCTCGGCATCGGTTTCCGGACGGCGGTGCACCAAGAGGCACCAAGCCGACACCAGAGCCAGGCCCTGATGATGGGAGACATCCCGCGCCTCGTTCCACCAAGGGAAAAAGTCGAGCACCCTGGACTGGGGATCGGCCAGGATGTCATCGAGCCAGGCCTTGTCGCGGGGCCCGAGCGACGTGGCCAACAGACTGTCGGCCTCCACCGTGAGGCCATTGGGAAGATCCATCGACAGGCAACCCTGGCGGGGATGATCCTTAACGAACTTGGCGAAACCATGGAGCCACTGCGTGATAGTTTGTTCAAGCTTTGTCTTGTCGCGGTGCAGAAGATAACCCGTCTTGTCGGCATCCTTGAGGTTCTCCCAGGTGACACCAGCGTCCTTGGTGATCGTGTCGATCAGGCTGACAGCCGCAAGATGGTAGCCGGGCCCGGAGGGGGTGGTGCGCACCGACAGCCGTACCGTGCCGTCGGGCGAGGCGTGCAGCAGCAAGGGCTCCAGCGCTGGATGCAGGGAGAGCGAAACTCCGGCCCCCATCTTGCCCATCTTGGTGACGTCGGCCCTCCAATCGGTGCCCTTGACCACCTCCGCCACACGTTCCGAGAACTCGGCGGGGCCACTGCCCTTGATCCAGCGTGTGACCGCCGACCTCTCCTTCGCCTTGCCTTTGAGCTGGATGCCAAGACTCATGGATCCATCATACGTTGGCCGGCCCCCCGGCGCGAAGGGTCTCGATGGCTTGACGCAAAGCCGTCGTCAGATGGATGGGATCCGTAACGGCTCCCTCCCCAGACGTGGGAATGGGACGCCCGGTGCGCAGGATCAGGGGCACCCGGAAGCGCGGCTTCCCCCCCTTCGGCCAAGCCTTTTCATGGCCCAGGATGGCCACGGGAACAACGGGCGCCCCCGTACGCAGGGCCATCATTGCAGCTCCATCGTGGAAGGGCCTGAGCGTCGCCCCATCCCCCAACCCCCCCTCGGGGAAGATCCCCACCACAAGACCCTGGCGGAGGCTTTTGATTGCGGCACCCACGGTTTGGGCGTTGGACATTTCATCACTCACAGGCAGGGCCCCCAACAAGTTGAAGAGCCGGGGGAAGGCCGCATAGACCCTGTCCCACATCAGGAACACCACATGGCGCGGGCAGGCCGACTGCAACAGCACAGGGTCGAAGTAACTGGCATGGTTGGCGCAAACCACCACAGGTCCCTTGGAGGGAAAATCATCGCCCTCGAATCGAATCCTGAACGCCAGTCGGACAAAAAGGGCCACCAAGGGCCTTGCCACGAGCAATTGGAACAGGCCCTGGCTCACCACCCTCCAACCCACGTCCCTCACCGCAAGAAAGAAACAGCTCAAGGACAGCACAACGAGAATGGCCACCACCATCGACATCACACTCTGGGTGCTCAGACCCTCCACACCCGGCACCAGGGCCAGCAGGGCGTTGGGCCCCACCAAGGCCATGGCAAACACGGCGTCCTTCACCGCCATCACCCGCCCCCTTTGACCTGGTGGACAGTGCGCGATGGCATCGGCATCGTTGCGGCCCAGGAGCCAGCCTGCCACCAACCCCACAAGAAAGAGGCCAGTCGCCTGCGCCCATAACGATGAAAGCTCAAGGAACAAACCGAGGAGGACGGCCATCAAACCCAGGGCCACTGTGGCCGCGACGGACCCCGGCACCCAGAGCGTGGCGCGGGAGGCCAAAAGAGCTCCCCCCATCAGTCCCAACCCCATCAACCCCACCATCCTGCCTTGCAGGGCCATCGATGAGGCCAAGCCAACCTCCACTCCCTTGGCCCATTCCGGCAGCACGGCCTTCAAAAGGCCCGCCGTCATCCACAAACCGAAGCAGGCCAGCAGGGCCGCCTTCAGGGCCGGCCTCCTCCCCACCTGAACCAAGCCCCCCCACAGGGCGCTCCACCCCTCTCGCGTGCCGGTCATGGCTCCCTGCTCATGATGCCGTCCCAATTTGAGGAAAGGCCACAGCAACAGGGCACTCCCCGCAAAGGTAAGGGCATCAAGGACAAGGCAGACCCTGAAGGCCTTCTGCCAGGATCCCCCACACACCTCCTGCAACCATCCCCCAAGGAGGAGATCCGCCGTCACCCACACACCTACCGCACTCGCAAGCAATCCCGCGGAAGAAAGCCAGGCAGCGCGCCGGGGTGCTCTGTCCTCGCCCAGGCTCCACAGGAGAACCAGCTTGGCCGGAGAGAACAGGCAGGTGAAGACCCCCATCAAGGCCAGCATCCAGGGCATCCATCGGAGATCGCCCACGTCCTGACCCATGTTCCATAAGAGTAGCACCACACCCATCCTGGCCACATCGGCCCCCACCATCAGAGGGCCCGGACGCATCCTGTCGACAATCAATCCGGCTACGGGAGCCAACAACAGGAAGGGGAGATACTCGGCCGCCAGAAGAGCCCCGTTCCACACCTTGTCCTGGCCCTCGGGAATGTCACCCTGCACCACAAACAAGCCCACCACATAGACAAGGGTTTGCACCAGCACCATGTCTCCGAGTGCACTGATGAATGCGGCCCACCACAGGCGGGAAAACGAAGGTCGAGGTTGCATAACCTCATTATCTCCCTACCCTCCCCCCTTTGGGGTTCTCATCATCCCTCCCCCCTTTGTGGTTTTCTTCATCACTCCCCCTCTGTGGGGGTCTCCCCCTCTTGGGGTTCTCTTCATCCCTCCCCCTCTTGGGGGGAGGGCT
>JBFWNO010000120.1:0-7737 GCA_050251015.1 Planctomycetota bacterium | reverse complement strand
TGGCGGAATCCAACCTCCATACGGGCAGGTACCGGCCCGGGGCATATGTCCGAAAGGCATAGGAAAAGTCACCATTGACATCCGCTCCGTCACCGGAAAAAAAAGGATGCTGCCCCGGCAATAGGCGGCACCGCCCATGAGCCTCCCCGAACGACAATGTCATGTTGGAATCCCATGGCATCATGTCATAGGGTTCCGGATCCGTCGCATCCCCATAGTTTTCTTCAAAGATGACAGAATGGAGGCCTTCCATATTTGATGTGTCGTGAAGGACCAACTTCAACGGCTCCGTAGAGCCGTATCGGCCATCCCAGGCAAACGTGACTCGGTGCCATGTTCCAGGCCCATTTTCCGGGATTTGTCTGAGGGTGATATTCGTGGTCGCCACCTGCACCTTGTCATAGGTGAAGTAATTCTCCATGCTGGACCAGTCCGGGTTGAAAAGCCCCATATAGTCATAATCTGCCCCATAGGGCGCGCCAGAGCAAAACCAACCCGAAAAAGCCGAATACCCCACATTGGGATCGGTGTAACCGGGAAACAATGGGAATTCACCCGGATAGGCATACGAGTACCAACGATTGCGTGTCTCATAGCGGCCAACGATTTTCCCCTGCTGTGTCGAGGTGTCGAAGACATAGCCCAATTGAAGGGAAATGGGACGACCCTCAGGCACCTCCCTGTTGGTCGCTACATTGTGGATCCACCATTGTTCAGCACATTCCCACAAGTTCAGGCAAAACAGCATGTGAAAGGCCCCGCGTGTACGGGTGCGGACAGGCTGAAGGGTCACAGGATGAAAATCGGATTCGTCTCCAGGGAATCTGTCACCGGAAGGGATACGAAACCACAGGGAGACGGAACCAACCCCTGCAGAAAACCCTGTGGGTTTGCTGTCATTGAGCAGATGCATCCCCGTCGACGGATCAATGGCTGGACGCCAATACAGACTGTCCGTCAGGTTCCATATCGACACTGATGGAGGCGTGGTGGGCGTGCGTTGGTAGGCGGGCTCCGGATTGGGTCCATGGTCAAAGGAGAGCAGGTTCACGCCATTGAAGGGAGAATAATCACAACCCCGGCTCCTGTTGTCGAAGAAGGGTGATTCAAAACCCTCGAGGACCGACACAAAGGACGATGGGGTTTGGAACCAGCCGCTCGAAATCTGGCTTTGGACATCCAACCACGCTGTGAGCGTGTGGTCCACCAAATGGCCGGCGATCGGAGGAGGACCCAGACGGCTGATATGGGGGGTGGAAAAATCCATGTCGATGACGGGAGGCTCCAACGCATCCGTATCATCGGGCGTATCCTTCAAGCCCACCACGCCCAAGTCGGGATCGGGATATCGGCTGGAACCCTGAAGCTCGGGACCCAACGAGATCATGGAATGCGTGTCGGGATCCGTCAGGGCAAGAAAATCCTTTTGCGACCGGGCCTTGAATGTTTTAAAGACCTCGACCGTAGCGTCAATTTCCGAGTGTGCGGGAGCCTGAACTCCGCTGTAGCGCACATCCCCGCGGCTGATGATGCGACACATGCCCTGAGGCCGGAAGGCGACCTTGGGGAGCGTGACCCGTGAAACAAAATCCTCCACCTTCACAGTGGGATGTGTGCCTGAATGGAATCGGAGCCAATCCCATTCATTGGACGCGCTGTAGATATCGCCATAAGTCCTGGATAACGGCGGGTTGAGGGGTTCCCATTCCAAGGGCTCCAGCTCCTTGTAGGTCGACAGCAGGGCCTGGGGAGCCCCCAAGTAACCGGGGATACGTCTCAGGCAACCCATCACAATCGGCAAGGTCTCCTCGGCGTAATCCTGGGTGAAGTGGCCGCCATGGACACGGTGACCATTGTAATCCTGACTACGTGGCAACACCTTCTCGTAGTCCACAGCCTGGTCCCGGCGCCACTCGAGAAAATGCCTGAATCCATCGAAAGTGTTGATAGGCCCCTGTGTTTCAAGGTATTCGCCGCAGGCTTGGCTTGTCACAAGGGCATCGCGGAGGCTCATGAACTTTTTCCGGGTCACCGGCGTATCGACACCATTTTCCAATTCTGGCTGGATGAAAACGGGCTCTGACACCCCGACAAACCGTTCCGGGTTGGAAATGAAGGAATTCTCCTTTGTGTGGTAGCGCGCAATCTGGTCATCCAGTGGCGCTTTGACATCAAAGGACGTGCGGATACCTTCGGCCACATACCCCACGTTGGTCGGGGCCCAGAACACGGCGGACCTCACCCAAGGACTGGCACTGCAGATGTTGAGGGGGGCGACAGCGTGGGCCGTAAACAGGTCGCTGAAGTTGAAATAACCCCGTGGCATCGACTCCAAAAGGAACTGGTTGTCGGTACCCCATGCATCCAGCAGAGCGTTGTCGGCCCCGATCAATTGCCCGGTATGCTTGACATCCCGCCCAAGGGGCTTGCGCCTTTTGCCAAATTCCCGCTTGATCCTGGTGAAGGACGGGTCCAGAGGCGACAGGACGGCAAAATCCACCGTCACCCGATCCCTGAACAACTCCCTACCGGCCGCCGAGATCATGTGCTCGTTTGACCAAGCCGTCACGACAGCTTCGACCTGGGAAAGCGTCTTGTAGCCGCCTGGCGGACGCGCCGCAATCAGTCGATCGCCCAACCCTGTGCTTTGGGTTGCCACCAATGACGGGTCGTCGGGAACAATGGGCACCCCCACACCATCCACACCCGGAGTTGGTGCATCAAAATCCCCCAGGGCCGTGGATGTGGGAATGAAAGGATTGCCATATTCCCCCCTCACACCCGCCTCCCACTCCTCGCTTTTCCATACAGGCCATCCGTATTTCTCCACAAATCGGTGGGCATCTCCATAGGCATTGAGCATGTGCCGAAGGCGGAGGTTGAAAAAACCCAGGGGTTTCTCTCTGACAATCTCGGCTACGTAGCTACCCGCAGTCACAGGCAAAAGATGACCGACCTCAAGCGTTTCCTCGTAGGTCATGGAGGGCGGGACCATGATGCCTCCGATAGCCCTGACTTCCGTCGTGTCGAGCACGGAGCCGTTGGGATAGGCATCCCAAACCTTGAGCTTGTCACCCGGCTTCACAGCTGAAATGGCCCCGCCAGGTCCAAAGCAATAGTGACGCACATGCATATCAAAAGGTACGATCACAATCGGCTCTTCCTCCATGGACTGCATGGCGTTATCAGCCAGGTGGTCTCCCCGCTCCTTCTGGGCGGATTCCAGGCCATCATTGAGGTTGATGGCCCCGCTGGCGTCCTGGATTGAGACCCTGAAGGTATCGCCGAAGGGCGAGCGCGTGCCATCACCCACCGACCTGGTATAGGTGCCATGCGTCAGGAAGGGGTCGATGGCCAATTGGCCCATGGCCAGCTCGATCCCTGAGCGGGCCAACATCCGGCTCCGCACCACATCGTGGTGTTGCTGTCCCAGGCTTTTAGCCTGTTGCGACAATTCAACAAGGTTGAGGGCCATGAAGGCCAGGGCACCCAGAAGTCCCAACACGATGAGCAGAACAAATCCTGACTGCCGCTTTACCATTCACCCATTATAGGTAGCATCTCCCCTCACCGAATCTGGGCTTAGAATGATGCCATGCGCTGGATGATGCTGTCGCTGGTGGTGGTCGTACTGGCCGTCTCCTCTTGGTGGGTGACGGTGGAAGATGGAGAGGCTCCGCCCGCCGTGGCCAGAAAAACCTTCGTCCCACCCCAGCCTTCCACCGCTGTCACCCCCTCTAGAGTGGCTCCCAAACTGGATCCGGCCCAGGAAGCGGCCTTGAAAGCGAAGGAATATAAAAACACCAATACCGGCACATCCCCCCTGGCTCCGGATTCAACCCAACCGGCGACGGCCTCCGCCGATGCAGTACCCGGAACGTTGCTTCCGGCCAAAGCGGGACCACCCGATGATTCCCGCCCCTATCTTGGCATTGTGCCCTCTGAATCACCCTCCTTCGAACAACTCAAGGCCCACCTTCATGTCCCCTGTGATGGGGGAACCATCATCGCCGAGGTGGCTGAAGGGTCCCCCTCATTTGACCGCTTCAAGGCTTTCGACATCATCACATCGATCAATGGGCTGAGCATCAAGAGCGGAGATGAACTCCGGGTCCTCCTGAACGACAGAAGGCCGGGCGAAAACATCCTCTTTGATGTGATCCGCCGTGACTCCCCTGTCACTGTCCGCATCACATTGGGGAATGTGCCTGAGGAACTCAAGAAGATGGACGAGAGCAAGAGCGACCTTGCACCCGAGGAATTGGAAATGCAGCACAAAAAAATTGCCAGTATCAAATCCCAGGAGCAACCCGATTCTGGGGCCTGGCTGGGTGTGGTGGTGACGGAAAGCGATCGCCTGCTTGAGACACTCCAGGTCCACAGGGGTTTTTCAGGCGGTGTCTGTGTCCAGAATGTGGTGGAAAATTCTGTGGCCCTGAAAGAGGGGATAGCCCCAGGCGATGTCATCCTGGAGTTCAATGGCACTCCGCTGAACCATCTGGCGGACCTTCAGGAACGCCTGCGCAACACGGGATGGAACACGAATTTCAGCCTGACTCTCCTTCATCAAGGTCAGCACAGGACCATCACCACGTTCATCCCCAAGTCAAGATGACGCAAGTCTTTTTGCAGCAATGACTTGCGATTCTTAATAAGCTCGAATTATTTTCGAATGATGGTGACCGGCTGAAGGCATACCTCTATATCGACAGGAGGTTCGGCCTATGGGAATCCGCGTGACCATGTGTTTGGCTGTGATCGTTTCGATGGCCTTTCTCTTCAACTCCTACGTGACGCCGCCCAGCGATATCCAGGCTCACGCAACGACCATGAAAAAGGTCAGCCCCAACAAGACAGAGACAGGAGATCTCCCTCCCACCACTCTGGTAGAAGTTTCCACTCCCCAGGCACCCATAGCCCCAACTATCACCACCCCCCACCCAGCCTCAGAGGATCAAAGAATCAGGGAGCGCCATGCAGAGATTGCATTGAACGACTTGTCCCAAAAGAACAAGGAGCTTGTCGACCTTGTCGATGTGTTACACGCAGGCGTGGGCACCTATCGCAACTTTCATGGCGTCTCATTCGCCAACAACATTTCCGTCAACGAGGCGCTAACCCACCTTGATCACGGCCACCTCGACCACGGTGTGATGGTGGGATCCGTGCTGCCAAATTCACCTGCCGAGAAATACGGCCTGAAGGTGGCGGATCTTGTCCTGGAAGCCGAGGGTCGTGAGGTGCGCAGCTTCCAGGACATTCTGGCCGCCCTGCAACACAAGACACCCGAGGAATTCGTCACCCTGATGGTCCTCCGGAACAATCAGACGTCCACGGTGGCGGTGCGCCTGGAAGCCGCCCCCAGCAAAGGGGAATACCGCCAACCCGTGCGGATGGGCATCAGCATGGATGACACCAACGGCATGTTGCTTCTGCGAGAGCAGTTGGGGTTTGAGGGGGGATTATGGGTGCATTCGGTGGCTCCGGAATCGCCCGCTGCTGCTGATGGACTCAGGGTCGGCGACATCATCACCACCGTTAACGGCATCACCGTTCATTCCACCCACCATCTCGCAAAGGCGATGGGCCATGGCACCAGCGCCCAAGTTTCCGTGATCAGGGAAGGGACGGAGCAATCGTTGAGGCTCCGCATTCCTGCCATCATCAATCCCTGATGACGACGGAGCCTTGAAGGCTCACAACAGCATCTCCGGTGGAACCTCTCCCCGAAATCCACCAAGAACGCTCCCTGGGTGGGGCCAGCACCAAGGGTGGCGATTCCTCGCCAAATCCCAGCCAATGCCAGAACCCCGTGGTTTCCGGCTCAACAGGCAAGGCGCGCCGTGGCAGAGTCCTGAGGACCCGGCCACAATCCCGGCCCTCGAAGGGTTCCGGGCTTCTCTGGCCCGCCTCCTGCCAGCGGGCCTCAAACCGTCCTTCCCCTAGGATTGAGCTTCTGAAGCTGTCGCCTCGATCACGGAAACAGGACAGCATGGCGTATTCCAACCCGCTACGGGCTGCCAGGATGGCCTCCGTCCTCTGCGGATAGCCCTTCCACACAACCCGACCTGCCCCGTGATCCCTCTGTGCCACAAGAAAAGCCAATACGATCCCCAAGGACATCACGGCCAATCCCGGGAGGATTCTCATCGGGCACCCAGGGTCATGGCCGAGAGGGCATCACTCGGTGGCTTCACATGGGCCAGAAAGGCCTCCACCTGGGTCTTGGCATTCCTGCGGACACCCAGGACACGGTTGATGAGTCGTGCGGCTTCCGGCTCCCGTGCACCCGTGGCGGTCTCCACCCAGGCTCGCACCAGGGCCAAAAGCGTCTCGAGCTCCTCGGGTTCCAGCGTGCGCACCTCGGCCAGGCGTTGATGGAGAAACGTGGCCACCCTTACAGCCTCGGCATCCTGCACCCGGGGCCATAACCTGACGAGGGCCCGTTGAACCTCCATGAAACCTGGGTCGGCGGCAAGCGCCGCGATCACACGATGTTCCCAATCCGACAAAGTGGCCAGGGATGCCAGGGCCCTCACCAGGGCCCGGGTTCCGGCAGGTCCCCATAGGGTCTGACCTGAACCCACCCTCGACCACTTGTCGAGGAGCTGTTCAGCCAGGCTTCGGATCATGCCCTCTGGTAGATCCTGCCGCTGGAACAGCGCCGCAGCCGCCTCAAGACCCGTGACTAGGAAGTCCTCCTCAAGGGCGGTGCCGTCGAGGAACTCCGGCCGGCGAATGCTGTGGCGCTCGATCTTCGGAAGCCGCGAAGTGAAGAGATCCTGGACCGCGAGCAGCAGGGCGGCCGCCTGGGGCGGATCAAGGCGCCTGGCGGCCAGCGTGAGCGCCTGAAGGCGCTCCAATGTCCGGCTCCGCCTCCAGAGCGACGAGAGAGCCTCCTGAACCTCCTGAGAGCGCCGCGTGGCGGGATAGTGTTCATGGGCCCAGAGCTTTCCGCGAACCAGAAGGAGCTCCCCCACTTCCATGGTGGAATCCTGTTGCGACAAGGTCACCAGGTCGGACAGGCGCGCAGGGGCTTCAGGCGTTCTTCCCGCCAACTGGGCCCCGAGGTCCAGGGCGTGGAGACGGTCACGGGGCTCGCTCAGGGTGTTTGCCGCCTCGCACAGGACCTCCAACCCGGCAACGCCGGCATCAGCAAAACGGCGGTCGATCTCTCCCAACAGGTGCTCGGAACTGAGCCTGGATCTGGCCAGCAACAGCTCCCTGAGCCACTGACGGCGCTGAGATTCCGAGGGAGCCATGCGCCCCAGGGGAAACTCGAGCAGGATGGGCAGCGCCTCACGGGGACCTTCACGGAGCGTCTCGATGGCAAAGTCCCAGACGCGGCCCAAACCCGGGGCCTTGGGATCCGTCCTGTCCAGGATCCTGGATATCACATTGAGGGCCAGCAGGGGCTGTTTGCTGCCGGAGAAGTGGCGGATCAAGGGATCGAGGGACCGTTCAGGTCGATCAAGGAAATGAGCCGAGATCCCTGAGGGGTCCACGGGATCGGGGTGGTGGTGGAATTGCAGGGCCGCCAGCTCCAAAATGTCGTCGTCGTCCTGCCCGCCCCCCAGGATGGCGGGGATCAACCAGCGTCCGGCCGGACCGGGACAAAGTTCGCGGGCCATGGAAATCAGACGGTGCATGGGTGTTTCCACGATCCCTTGCTGGGCCATCTTCCTACCCTCATGGGCCAAGGCACTGTCGGCGTCTTCAGCCACCAGGAAGGCCAGC
>JBFWNO010000119.1:0-7994 GCA_050251015.1 Planctomycetota bacterium | reverse complement strand
CGTCTTTTACATGCGCCTGACTCGCGACCAAGAGGTCGTCAAGGAATCCGAGGGATTCCGCTCCGACTTGGTGCCCGACTTTCCACCCCTTGTCAGCGCCTACCCGCTTCACGAGCACAAGGTCGGATTCTTCAGCTCACCCGACTACAAGTACACCTGGCTGGCGGGCGAGGAGATCATCAACACCCCTTCGGGCCCGTACATGGTCCAGATGCAGTTCAACCTCCGGATGCAGGAAAAACGCGTCCTGTCCCTGTTCAAATCGGTGCTCTGCCTCAGTGTGGCCATCCTTGCCGTCTCCCTCATTGCGGTGCATCGGGCCACCCAACCCCTCCTGGACAACCTGCGTACGTTCGGCCGGTTTTTCCAGTCATCCGGGGACATCATTCATCACCAGATCGACTCGCCCATGGCTGTTCATGAACTCGATGTCCTCAAGGGCGATGTGAACGCGATGGTCCACAGGATCAGGGCCATGACGGAAAGTCTGAAGGATTACGGAGACGACATCGCCCACCAGTTCCGCACACCCCTGGCACGGGTTCTCACCCTGATCGACTCGCGCCTTTGCCTGGAAAACACCTCGGAAGAAACCCGCGAGGTCCTGGAGGGGATACGCAACGAGCTGCTGGCGCTCAGCAAGCTTTCCAAGGACATGATGCTGCTGGCTCGCTGGCGTTCGGGTGAGGGAATTCTTGCAAGAAATCCAGCGGATCTTTCCCTGTTGGCGAAGTCACTCGCTGAAACTTACCGCCCCGAGGCCCTCGCGAGGGGTATGGTCCTTGACATTGACACTCCCCCCTCCCTCCCTCTGGCCTGTGACGAAAACCTGATACACCAGGCCATCTCCAACCTGATCGAGAATTCCCTCCAAGCCTGCCATCCTGGGGACAGGATACTCCTGGCCTGCCGCCGGGATGGTGCCGGAGCCGAGGTCGAGGTGACAGACTCCGGCCCTGGAGTGCCCCCCGACATCCTGCCCAGGCTCTTGCACAAACCGATCACCTCGAAATCCTCTGGAACTGGCATTGGTTTGGCTGTGACAAAGGCCATTGTGGAAGCCCATGGCGGCAGGGTGGACGTGACCTCGACACGGGGCAAGACCACCTTCACCCTCAAACTGCCTGTCTGATTCAGTCCCTGACGTACACCGTCTCGCCTCCCAGGGAAAGCTGTGGGCGCCAACCATCTGTTGCCAACCTGGAAGCCAAGATCTCCTTCGAATAGCTTTCATGCGGCGGGTTGTCGGGCAGGACCAGAATGAAGCCCTCCCCGATTTCCTCGGGGACCTCACGGTGGATGTAGTCGAAGGGATCCTCCCTTCTGGGCCACTCGATGAACTGTTTGCGTGAAAACCAAGCCACCCGGCAATCGGAACCCACAAGATAGGACTCCGGACGCCCTTGAAGAGTTTGGCCAATCTCGCGCAAATGCGCCTTGTTCGATGCGAGCCTGGCTTCCTCACCCCTGAACCATTTGCCCTGACGCTCCAACGCCACCAAGCACATTGCCACGAGAACGAAGGTGGAGCCATAGCGGGCTGCACGTGGTTGGCGGGCCCGGCACCAAGCAGCCAGTTCCAACCCCAGGGGACCGCAGAGGGACCCCAAGGCCAGCGCAGCCATCATGACATGCCGGTGGGACAGATAGTGATCCTGAAACCACTGCACGGCACCCAAGACCAAAGTGACCGAGGCCAGAAAGAGGACTTCGGGATGGAGGGTGAGGCTCCGCCTGAACATTGCCAGACCGATGAAGATGACCAACCCCTGGACGAATCCGAGGGTGTCCAGGAATTTGAACAGG
This sequence comes from Planctomycetota bacterium, assembly GCA_050251015.1. Classification (GTDB taxonomy): domain Bacteria; phylum Planctomycetota; class JBFWNO01; order JBFWNO01; family JBFWNO01; genus JBFWNO01. Next base: position 6,188 of record JBFWNO010000119.1, on the reverse strand, counting down.
GTTTGGTCGAGGGCATAGTGAGCCTGCTCACCGGGAGTGGGGGATTCCAGGAATTCATCCCTGGAATTCTCGACGCTGAGATTCCCGACGCGCATCACATCCCGTGCCGGCGTTGTGGTGGGAAACGCCGCATCCAGGCCGGCCATGCGCGCGAAGTCGACCTTCATGCTCAGGCGCCAGTCGCCGGTGACCTTATGCAGGGCCTGCACATACGGGGCAATGGTCAGGCAGAATGCCAAGGTTGATACGGCGAGGACGGCTAGCGACAGTCCGCGGTGTCGGCCCGGTGCAGACTCCCCCCGACACAAAGCCGTCACAAGGCCAAAGACCAACAAGGCTCCCGACATCACATAACCTTCAGGGCGGGTGAGAGCCGAAGCCGCCAACAAGACCCCAGCCGGGAATCCGAGCCACACGCTCCTTGTGTCGATGGCTCTCGCCAGCAAGAGAGTCCCCAGGGCCACGAACCCCCAATAGGGTGCATCGCTAAGGACGTCGGAGCCGTCACTGAGGGCACTGGGGGTCGCCAGCATGAAGATGAAAGCCCATGCCCCAGCCAAGCGGCCACTTCGCTTGGCTATCATCAATGCCAAGGATGACAAGGCTGTGAATAGCCCTCCCATCGACACCATCCGTCCGGCAGCCACTGGATCCAAGCCGGCTTTGCCCAGCAGAGCGATGAGAAAAGGCACCAAGGGCTGCTGGGGATGGAGCAGCACACTCGCCAGGTCGCCCTCCTGAAGCCTCTGTGCCAGGGTCATGAACACCACGCCATCGCGGGAAAACATACCGTCACGAGCCAGAACGGACAGCGCCATCATCATGATAAACACACCCCCAAGGCCCAAGACCCGCATCATGACAGCGCCTCCAAGATGACCTTGGCATGATCCACCCACGCATGATCGCGGGCCCAGGACAGACCCAGCGAGGTATCAGGACGGGGCAATTCCAGGAGTTCCCGGAGCGCGGTAGCCCAGGTTCGGGGATCTCGCGATTCCATCAGGCGGCCACACCAGGGCTCCGACACAAGTTGACGAAGAGTGTCATGATTGTCCGTGACCACAGGACAGGAGCGCGACAAGGCCTCAAGAACCTTGAACGGAGAATAGTAAAACGGTTTTCCGGGAATCGGTGGATCAAAGGGTGCCAGCAGGACATCGGCTCTGAGGTAGACAGCACCCATGGCAAGGGGATCCACGCGCCCCAGTGCCACCACCGGGAGGGCTGTGACGCCCTCGATCCGGCGTTTCCACGTGCCCTCCGTATCCGCACCCGCCAGCAGGATCCCCCAAGGACCGTCTCCCAAGGCCTTCACCACGGCAAGGACGGTACCCAACCCATGCCAGGAGCGGAAGGACCCCGTGACAAGGATGGCCTTACGTCCCCTGAGCTCCGGCACATCAAGGGCCGACTCCCCTTTGGCAGGATGCGTGACGGCCCATGGCCCCACCATGGCCCGGCCCTTGAACCCTTCCGGCACCATCAGCTCGTGGGTCGTCACCATCACATCCACGCCCTTGAACTGCCGGCGCTCCCAGGCGGCCAGAACCCCGGCCAGCGGGGACAACCAGGGGAAACGGTGGAGGTACTCGAGTCGGTGGGGGGAGTTGACCTCATACACGACCTTCGCGCCCCACTTCCGGCCCCAGTGAGCCCCGAGGCCACCGGTGACAAGCTGTCTCTCATAGATCACGTCGGGAGAAAACTTTCGGCAGGTCTCTGCCAAGGTCCATGCGCGCCATGTGGAGGCAATCCCGAGAATTCTCATCGCACATTGTGCCTTCATCATCCCTGCATTCTTGTGTAGGGGCGCAGCATGCTGCGCCCCTACATCAAAACCATGTTCTCCAGGAGCGACCAACATCACCTCATGGTTTAAACGTCCAAACGCTTCCGCCATCGACAGCGTGTGCACCGCACCGCCATGGGCCGACCCCACGTCCTCGGGACTGAGCATCAGGATCCTCACGCCTGTAGCTCCCGGGGCAGGCCCGACAACACCCTGTCAACATGGAGGCTGTCCATGCATTCATGGGTGGGGCGGAAACAACGGGCCCTCTTGCAACCCACGCAAGCCGAACGGGCCTCCACCACACCAACCGAGGCCCGTCCACGGGGAGCCCAGATGCGGGGATCCCCCGGGCCAAAGAGCACGGTCAGGCCCGTGCCCACCGCAGCGGCCAGATGTGCCGCCGAGGTATCCACGCTCACCACATGGCGGGCCAGCGACAGCAGGGCCCCATAGCGGGCCAGGGAACTGGAAATGAACATCCGTGAACCGGGAATCCCCGAAGCCACTTGCGAAACAATTTCGGAATCAGCAGGCCCTCCCCCCACCACCACCGGGACCTTGAGCCTCCTGCCCAACTCATGCCAGCGCGCCACGTCCCATCGATAGCTGGGGTCGCTGACCGGATGCAGAAGAACAAATCCGTCATGGATGCCCTCCCCGTCCAACCATCGAGACGCTTCCTGCACGTCGGCTTGGGGAGGGGTCCACACGGGTATGGCAAAGGAAGCCTGCGCCCCCACCCTCTCCACCAGCGCATGCCAGGCGTCGCCCTGGTAGGGCGCATGATCGCCGGGCCTGTAGTGGCGAAGGGGAAGATTCCAGACACGCGGTGCCTCCACTCGGTCCGTGGCGGCAAATCCCATTCCGAGAGAATCATAGGCCACCACACGACGGGCCCTGCGGCGGGCTGCCAGGATCGCCCAGGGGCTGGTGTCCAGCACCAAGGCCAAGTCGGCGCTGGGAAGCTTGGGCTCCAGGCGGGCACAGGACAGGCGGGAATTGTCCCCGTCATGGGCGATAACCTCGTCAACGCAGGTGAGGGGTCTTACAAGGCTTTCGACCAATGTGCGCACAACCAGGGTGATGCGGGCGGAGGGGAACCTGCGACGCAGGGATTCCAGGGCCGGGAAGGTGACGACGGTGTCGCCGATCCTGAGCAGATTGACAACCAGGATGGAACGGGGATCCCCTTGGGCGGGCCGTGCTGGGTGGGTGATCCTCCACAGTCCTCCCCCGATTCGGAAGGCCAGGGATCCGGCCCACCGCTTGAACCGCCTCACTCCCAGGCGATCTCACCCGCCACGGCACTGGCGGCCACCACGCGGGGACTCGCCAGGTACACCTGGCCGGGGCCACTGCGACCCGGAAAATTGCGGTTGATGGCACTCACCGTCACCTGTTGGGCATCCAGGCTCACACCGGGCCCGGCATTGATGCAGGCCCCGCAGGAAGGATCGATCAGCTCGGCGCCGGACTTCTGGAAAAGCTCAATGTAGCCCTTCTCCTGGGCGTACTTCTTGATCTTCTGGCTGCCGAACTGGATGTAGAGCTTCACATCCTTCGACACTGTCTTGCCCCGGAGGACATCGGCATACATATCCATGTCGGCTTTCTTGCCACCCGTGCAGCTTCCGCCGTAGGCGATGTTCACCTTGACCTTGCTTGTCATCTTCGAAATGGGAATCCCGTTGCGTGGATCCCCTGGCGTGGCCACCATGGGCTCCACGGCCGACAGGTCGATGGTGAAGGTGGCATCATACGTGGCGTCGGCATCAGCGCGCAGAAGGCCGGCCCTGATGGTCTCCTTGGATAGACCCCGTTCGGCATGGATGTAGTCCACCACCACCTCATCGGCCTCGATGATGCCCGTGGTGGCACCTGCTTCGACGGCCATGTTCGTGATCGTGGCCCTCTCATCCAGTGATAACGAGGCGATCCCTTCGCCGCCGAACTCCAGGACCTTGCCGATGGCCTTGCCGCTCTTGATGTAGTCCGCAGCCATGACATGGAGCATCAGGTCCTTGGCCGCCACACCCTTGCGCAACCTACCCTTGAGGTTGTAGCGCACGGCATTCGGGACGGTGAGTCTGGTGTCCTTCGTGAACCAGGAATTGGCCATGTCGGTGGAGCCCACCCCATAGGCAAACGCCCCCAACGCTCCCCCCGTGCAGGTATGGCTGTCGGTGCCGATGATGATCTGCCCAGGGAGCCCAATGTCCTCGAGCACAGCGTTGTGGCAGATGGCCTCACTACCCTGTCCGGGCACCTCGCCATACAGGCGGATACCCTGCTCGCGGCAGAAGCTTTCCTGGACCGTGGCCAAATTTTCGGCCAGGGTCAGGAACCCCTTCTTCTTGCGTTCCTCGGGCATGACCTTCCCCAGGAAGGTCAGGTGATCCCGGAAGGCCCAGGTTGATGAGGGATCCTTGATCCTTGCCGTGTTGCCCAGGTATTTCTTGAAAAGCGCACCGGCCATGGCCGTCACATAATCATGGGTGAAACGCACGTCCGTCATCACAAACAGGGCATCCCCGGGCTTCACAGCCTCTACACCCAGGCGGCCCGTCTTGGCATCCGCGATCGCATGACGGGCAATGATCTTTTCCACAAGGTTCATGGGTCGCGGAGCGGTGTTGACCGCCGGAGGAGTCACTTCACCCTTCAGGCGGGCCTGGTTGTACGGGAAGAGTCCGCCGTACTCCACAATGTCCTTGGAAATGGGATCCAGACCCTTGGTGAATTCCGAAAGGGGAATGGACTCGCCCTTCTTGATGCGGTCAAGAACCCCAAAATCCGTGGTGGTCAACAGGCCGATGTTCAGGCAATTCTGGCCATAGATTTTCTCAATGGTCTTGGCCACCACCAGGCGGATGCCGGCGCACTGTTCTGCAAAGGGAGCTGTTTCACGCGAACTGCCACAACCCTTGCTCAGGCCCGAGACCACCACCTCGAAGTCGCCCTTTTTGACGTCATCCTTCTTGATGACGCCGCCCCTCAGGCCGACATACACATAATCACCGAGTGTTTCGTCGTAATAAAAGCAGACCCAACCCGGGGTCAGCTCATCCGTGGAGATGTTGTCGACCAGGGGCTCCTGACCATCCCAGGCGTAGGCCTGTCCATCCAGCTGGGAGCGCACCTTGGCCAGATCCGCTGTCAGCGTAAGGATACGGGGACGGAAAGTGAGTGTGGAAGCCAGTTTTTTGATTTTATCCATTGGGGAATCTGGCCCTGATTATAACCCCTTCTCTTGGCCCATTCGCCAGAGTTGGGCAGGAAACCAGGAGTTCCCTTATCTGATTTCTCTTACTTGGCAGACCACGAGATGATGCGTGGAATTCCAGTGGAATAGCGAACAGAGAGTTCCACCAGCCAGGGAATTTCCGCCCAATTGTCGGAACCATTGTTGACCAGACCCGAGCCATCAGGCTTCAGGTTGCGGTAGGTGGCAACGATCTTGGAGCCCTGCAAGGCGACAGGGGCATAGCCCAAGCGCCTCTCGGTGACCCTCCCTTGGCTGTAGCCCAAGGAATGGTCATAGATCGGTGACACCACACCGGCATTCTCCAGTGACAACTCGACATGAGGGTAGTTCATGGCCGAATCCTGGGGCTCGAAAATCCGCCCTCCCACTCCGATGATCCGGGCCCCCGCCGGCAAACGGGCCGCTGGGTTGACCACCCATCGTGGGTTAGCCGACACATCGTAGCGGTTCGTCACGGGCGTCATGTCACCATGAGACCCAAGGTAAAGCCGGAAATTATCGACGCAGGAATCCAGTCTCCAAGCTGGCACATAGCGCCATTTGGAAAAGCGGCGGAAACTCCATTCAAAATCACCGTTTGCATCCGTATTTTCCCCCGAATGGAAGGGGTGAAGGGTCGGCGTCAGACGGGAACGGGCATGAGTCTCTCCCAAACTGAGCGTCATGTTGGTATCCCAGGGCATCATGTAGAGGGGCTCCTCACCTGTTCCGTCGTTGACATTTTCCTGGAAGGTCACTCCCGTTTGCGACTCGCGGTTGGAGACATCGTGCAAGACAAGCTTCAGGGGTTCGCCAGACTGGTAGCGGGCGTCCCATCCAAAGCTCACGCGATGCCAAGTTCCGGGACCGCATTCGGGCAGGTCCTTGAGCACGATCTCGGTGCGGGCCACCTGCACCTTGTTGAAGGTGCGCCAATTCTCCCAGGAATTATAGTTTGGGTTGTAAAGACCCATCAGGTCGTTGTTCTGGGTGTAATCAGCGTTCACACCGGGCCACAGGGTGTAGCCGCTGACGGGGTCGAAAAATCCGGGGAAGGGGTTGTTTTCATCGGGTTTGGCACTAGGCCAATCCCACCGGTTTCTGGATTCATAGCGGCCGATGATCCGTCCCCGCTTGAGCGTGGTGTCA
>JBFWNO010000118.1:0-8017 GCA_050251015.1 Planctomycetota bacterium | reverse complement strand
AGATTGAAACCCTTCCCATGCAGGCCGGTGATGTCGAGCGCACCCAGGCCGACCTCACTCGCCTTTCGTCTTTGACTGGCTATGCACCACGAACGCCGATCGAGGAAGGCATTCGCTCCTTTGTTGACTGGTACAAGGGAGTCCGCTGATGCCCCTGGCCACAGTTCCTGAATTGTTGGAGGAATTGCGCCAAGGACGCTGCATCGTCTTGGTCGATGACGAAGACCGTGAAAACGAGGGTGATCTGGTGTGCGCCGCGGAATTCGCCACTCCCGAGGCCATCAACTTTATGGCCAAGCATGGTCGTGGACTCATCTGTCTCACACTCACACCGGAACAAAGCGACAAGTTGGGACTGAGGCAAATGGTTCCTGAGAACACGGCCCTCCATGGCACCGCCTTTACGGTGTCTATCGACGCCATCGAGGGATGCACAACAGGCATCAGCGCTGCCGACCGCAGTCGCACCATTCTCACAGCCATCAAGCCCGATGTCAGGCCGGCCGAACTGGCCCGACCAGGCCATATTTTCCCTTTGGTGGCCCGCGAGGGGGGAGTGCTGGTGAGAGCTGGCCAAACCGAGGGCAGTGTCGATCTCTGCCGCCTGGCGGGACTCAAACCCTTTGGTGTGATCTGCGAGATCATGGATGATTCCGGCGAGATGTCGCGGATGCCCGCGCTGGAAGCCTTCTGTCAGTCTCATACGCTCAAACTGGGTTCCATTGCCTCCCTGGTGGAGTATCGACTGGCCCGGGAGCGTCTGGTGACAAGGCGTGCCAGTGTCGCCCTACCGACGGAATTCGGCCACTTCAACCTCCACATGTATTCCAGCATCCTGGATGACCGCCAGCACCTACTGATCGTCAAGGGTGACAGGCTCAAGCCAAGGGACTTGGGTGGTGAAGAGGTCAACGACCCGGTGCTTCTCAGGGTCCATAGCGAATGTTGCACGGGGGATATTTTCGGATCCTTGCGTTGCGATTGCCGGGCCCAACTGCATGCCGCTCTCCGCATGATTGAACGGCAGGGAGAGGGCGTGGTTCTTTATCTCAGACAGGAAGGTCGAGGCATCGGCCTCGAGGCCAAATTGAAGGCCTATTCGCTCCAGGATCAGGGCCTCGATACCGTTGAGGCCAACCGCCGTCTGGGCTTCAAGGATGATGAACGGCACTATGGAATTGGGTCGCAGATTCTCCGGGACATCGGAGTGAACAAGATGCGCCTGATGAGCAACAACCCCCGCAAGATCCATGGTGTATCAGGTTACGGCCTTGAACTTGTGGAACGGGTTCCTCTAGAAATCGAGCCTCATGAGTTGACCCAAAAGTACCTCTCCACCAAAAAGAGCAAGATGGGGCACTTCCTGGATGGTGTTTGAAGCGGGTACGGGACCTCATCGGCTCCTCTTTTTGACGTACAATCCCTCCATATGAAACCCAAATCTAAGGGCCCGGACCTGCCCCGCATTGAAAAGGCCGTGACGGAGATCCTTGAGGCTATTGGTGAGAATCCCTCTCGTGATGGCTTGCAAAAGACTCCAGGTCGTGTGGCCCGGATGTATGCTGAGCTCTTTGCTGGATTGTGGAAGGATCCCCGCGAAGACCTGAAGGCCCTCTTTGAGGAGGCCTATGAGGACATGATTCTGGTCAGAGATATCTCCTTCGACTCCATGTGTGAACACCACCTCCTCCCCTTTTCAGGCAGGGCCCATGTGGCCTACATTCCCAAGGGCCGTGTTCTGGGCTTGAGCAAATTTGCCCGTCTGGTGGATTCCTTCGCCAAACGTCCCCAGGTTCAGGAGCGGCTCACCAACCAGATTGCCGACACCCTGATGAAGGAACTCAAGCCCTATGGCGTGGCCGTGGTCTTGGAGGCCAGTCACAGCTGCATGACCATACGGGGGGTGAAGAAGCATGGCAGTTTGATGACAACTTCGGCCATGCACGGCCAATTCCGCAAGGATGCCAAGGCCCGCACCGAGGTTTTGAACCTCATCCACAATGGGCGCCCGACCTGATCCGCTCCTGAAGGCGGCTGACGCCTCGGAGTTCCACTCGTTATTCCCCGGAAGCACCTTGCAAAAGGCCGCCGATCTGTTGGCGGCAGGAGAGCGTTTGGGGCCGTCCGAAGGTCAACTGCTGATGACCACGCCTGACATCGCGGCCCTGGGCTGGCTGGGCGGCAGAGCCCGCCAGAATCTCCATGGCCTGCGCACCTGGTTCGTGATCAACAGACATATCAACTATTCCAATGTCTGCGGCGAGATCTGCCTGTTCTGCTCCTTCTCTCGCGACACCCTTGAAAAGAGCGCCGCCTACGAGATGACGGTGGATGATGTTTTGCGTAAGGCCGAGGAGCTGACGTCTCTGGGGGCCAGAGAGCTTCATATCGTGGGTGGCAATCATCCGTCCCTTCCCTGGGATTACTACACCAGCATGATCCGCCGGCTTCATGATGCCCATCCCACCGTGGGGATCAAGGCCTTCACAGCGGTGGAGATTCATCATTTTTCCAAGCGTTTCGGCAAGTCGCACCGCGAAGTTCTCACCGAACTCATGGAGTGCGGTCTGTCCAGTCTTCCGGGGGGCGGAGCTGAAGTCTTCGCCCCGGGAATCCGGAACAAGATTGCCCGCACCAAGGCCACGGCTGAAGAGTGGCTCGATGTCCACCGCACCGCCCATGCCCTGGGTTTGGCCACCAACTGCACCATGCTCTTTGGCACCGTGGAAACCCCGGAGGACAGGATTGACCATTTGGGGAGGCTCCGGGCCCTCCAGGATGAAACGGGAGGTTTCACCTGTTTCATCCCTCTGGCCTACCACCATGAGAACAACAGGCTCGGGCGACTTCCCGAACCCGGCAGCATCGAGAAGCTCCGCATGATTGCCGCCAGTCGCCTGTATCTCGACAACATCCCTCACATCAAGGCCTACTGGGTGATGTTTGGCGTGCAGCTTTCTGCCCTGGCTCAGAAGTGGGGGGCTAGCGACCTGGATGGCACGGTGGTGGAAGAGAAGATCTACCACATGGCTGGGGCGTCCACACCCCAGAAGATGGCGCGTGAGCGTCTCGAGGGTTTGATCCGTTCGGAGGGCTTTGAGCCTGTTGAACGCGACAACGTCTACAGGGAAGTCCCTTGCGCCTAGGTGAATGGACCTGGGATCCGGTGGAGTGTGGCGACTTCCGTCTGGATGGGGGAGCCATGTTCGGCAACGTTCCGAAGGTCCTCTGGCAGAAGACCAATCCGGCCGATGCCGACAACCGCATTGCCATGTCCTTAAGGGCCCTACTTTTGAGAAGGCCCGGGCAAGTGATCCTTGTGGATACGGGTATGGGAGACAAATGGGATGAGAAGCGCCGCAAGATGTATGCCCTTGAGGATGCGGGAAAGAACCTGGCGGGGTCCCTGAAGGCCCTGGGTGTGGATTTTGCCGACATCACGGATGTGTTCCTGACCCACCTCCATTTTGACCATGCCGGGGGGGCCACAAAGATGGAGGGAGGCAAGCTGCTCCCTTCCTTCCCCAAGGCCCGCTACCACATCCAGAAGGGCAACCTGGAAACGGCCCGTCGACCCAATGCCCGCGAGAAGGCCAGCTATCTCGCTGAAAACTTCGAGCCTCTCTTCGAGGCCGGGGTGATCACAGTGCATGACGGGCCCGGGGAGATCCTTCCCGGGGTGAGGGCCACGATCAGCCACGGCCACACAGCCGGGATGCAGGTGATGACGGTGGAGGGTGGGGGGAGCACCCTGAGTTATGGAGCCGACCTCATCCCGATGAAGGCCCACGTCACGCCATCCTACACCATGGGCTATGACGTGATGCCCGTGGTGGTGCTGGAGGAAAAGGCCGTCTTCGAGAAGGCCATCCACGCCAAGAACGGCATCCTCTTCTTCGAGCACGACCCGAATGTGGTGGCTTGCCGTCTGGCCCTCGATGACAAGGGCCGGTTCTGTGCCGGCGAGGATGTGTTGAAAGTCAATCCATGAGCGAGGGGTGGCGCCGGCAGGCGTCCAAGGCGGAACGGAGCGTCCGCGCGAGCACGTCTTGGACATCCGGCGACAGGACCCCGAGCCGATGAGCGCTCCCAAAGCCCAAGCTGTTTTTCGCCGACTCACAAAAGCCTATCCTGATGCCCGCTGTTCACTTCCGCACCATTCCAATTTCCAGCTCCTGGTCTGCGTGATGCTCAGCGCCCAGTGCACCGATGCCGCTGTGGAAAAAGCAGCTCCAGGCCTTTTTGAACTTGCGCCAGACGCTGCCACCATGGCCCGAACCCCTGTCAGCTCGATCAAATCCCGCATCAAGACCTTGGGCCTAGCAAACACCAAAGCCAAAAACATCAAGGCCGCTGCCCAGATCCTTGTGGACCGCCACAGGGGTGAGGTGCCCGACGATGAGGAAGCCCTGGTGGCCTTGCCCGGTGTGGGCCGCAAAACAGCCCATGTGGTGCTGGGCACCGCCTTCGGCCATGATGCTCTGGTGGTCGACACCCATGTGGGCCGGATCAGCCGTTTGCTCGGCCTGACCCGCCATGACGACCCTGTGAAGGTGGAGGCCGATCTTTGCCGCCAGCTTCCCAAAAAGGCCTGGACCCCTTGGGCCCACCTCCTCATCCGCCATGGACGGGCCGTTTGCGTGGCCCGGCGGCCTCAGTGCCAAAAGTGTGTCCTCAAGGACGTTTGCCCCACTGGGGCTCATGAAGGCCGTCCTGTAAAATAGACCCCACCGAGGAGACCCCATGAAAATCAGCATCAAGCCCGGTTCCATTCTGAAGAGTTCGAAGGGCGCCGTGGCGGCGTTCCTGGTGTGGGAGGATTCCAAGCCTTCCGGCGAGCTCAAGGAAGCCGATGGCAAGCTGGGAGGTGTTCTCGCCAAGCTGGCGAAGTCTGGCGAGTTCAAGGGAGCCGCCGGCAGTTGCAAGGTGTTGCCCACCTACGGACGCCTTTCCTCCGACAAAATGATCCTCGTCGGCATGGGCAAGAAGGAAACCCTCGAGTCCTGTTACATCGCCGGTTGCGACCTGACCCGCGCCCTGAGGTCATCGAAGGCCTCGCGCGTTTTCATCAACCTCGACCTCGACGGCGCCAAGGCCCGCGAATTCCTGCTCGGGGCCCTCAATGCCGACCACGAATACTCCCTGAAGGCGAAATACGCCAAGCCTGCCCCCAAGCTCGAATTGACGCTGGGCGGCAGTGTGGGAGCCCAGGACAGGCGTATGGTAGATGAAGTGCTGGGTCTCAACGCCGGCACCCACCTGACCAAGGATCTGGTGGCCGCACCCGCCAATTACGCCACGCCAAGGCACCTGGCAGCCGCAGCCCAGAAGGTGGCTCGCGAGCACCGCTCCGTGCGGACCAAGGTCCTCGGGCTATCCGAGATCCGCAAACTCAAGATGGGAGGCCTTCTGGCCGTCAACGCCGGCTCGGCCGAGGAACCCCGTTTCATTGTGATGGAATATCGTGGAGCTTCAGCCTCCTCGAAGCCATTGGTCTTCGTGGGCAAGGGCCTGACCTTTGATTCGGGTGGCATCTCCATCAAGCCCTCCGCCGGCATGGAAGGCATGAAGTGGGACATGGGTGGTGGTGGTGCCGTCATCGGAGCCATCAAGGCCATCGCCGCGGCGGGCTACCGCGTGAACTGCGTCGGTATCGTCCCGTCCACGGAAAACCTGCCCGATGGCAAGGCCTACAAGCCTTCCGATGTGATCACCATGATGAGCGGCCACACCGTGGAGGTGACCAACACCGACGCCGAGGGCCGCATGATCCTGGGCGACGCCCTGCACTATGCCAGCACACGCTATCCCAAGGCCCGCTGTATCGTGGATCTGGCCACCCTCACGGGAGCCTGTGCCATGTTCCTGGGCGAGGAGTTCGCCGGGCTCATGACGCCCTCCGACAGCCTTGCGAAGGATCTCTTGTCCGCCAGTGCCGACAACTTCGACCACCTCTGGCGCCTGCCGATGATCAAGCTCTATGAGGACCAGATGAAGAGCGACATCGCCGACCTGGTCAACTCCAAGCCCAAGAGGGCGGGGGCCATGACGGCTGCCGGGTTCCTGAAGGCCTTTGTCGATCCGAAGATCCCGTGGGCCCACCTGGACATTGCCGGTGTGGCCTGGCGTGAAGGTTCGGCACCTGGCCGCAATGTGGGGGCCACCGGCTTCGGTGTCCAACTGCTGGCGGCCCTGGCCCGGGCCCATGCCCGGTAGACAACAGGCATCTTTCAGGGTCTTCCCCCTGCCCGGGGTGGTGCTGTTCCCGGGCAATCTCATCCCCCTTCGGATCTTCGAGGCGAGGTATAGGGAGCTCCTGGAAAAGGCCATGAATGACGACAAGAAGATTGTCCTGGCCATGATCCGCCCGCATGAGGAGGAAAAGCCCTTCCCGGGCGTTTTCCAGGTGGCCGGGTTGGGGGATGTCGTGCACTGCCAGCGCATGCCGGACGGGACCTTTCAGGTGATCCTGGAGGGAGTGTCGCGGGTGCGCCTGGAAACAGAGACACTCGATGGCCAAGTGCGGGTCTTCAAGGGCCGCATCCTTCCCGATGTCCTCAAATCCGCCGACAAAAAACCGGTGGAGGATATGCTGGTCGAGCTCAAATCGCGCTTGGGCACATGGATCGAGAAAAAGCTTCCGGAGCCTATCCATGCCAATGTCCGTGAAAGAATCGATGCGGCAGACACCCAGGGTGGACTTGTGGACCGCATGGCGGGGTTGATGGTGCATGCCGTCCAGCACCGTCAGGCCCTGCTGGAAACCCCGGATGTCCTTCAAAGGACAAAGATGTTCGAGACCATCACGCGCTGGCCGGGTCGTGGCGGTCCCTTTGCCCACACCACAATGAACTGATGGCATCACCCCGACTGTGGCTGCTGCTCTTGGCGATGGTGGCTTCCTGTGCCACTGAATCGGCATCCCCTACACCCGGCGGCGAGAACGAAGGGGACCCGGAGATCCTGATGAGGGTTTTCGACAGCCTTCCCTACCTGGAGAACCCCCAGGACCCGCGCTACGAAGAATGCCTCCAGATCGTGGCCAAGAACAAGAGCCATGCCTGGAGAGCCATGGGGGAGCGTCTCGACGAGCTGGCTGAGACGTCGGTGGTCCGTCCCTCCGACCGCGTATCCCATGACGGGCAATTGCAGAGACTGCAGACGCTCGACCGCTATTACGGTCTGCGTAAAAGCCTAATCGCCATGCTCAGTGCCGATCCCGACCCCCATGGTTTGGCCCTGGTGATCCGCCATTTGGAGGCGGATTGGCCCGAGGACGTGATGCTTCTGGAACGTGTCTCCAACCGCGAGTACGGTGCCGACACCACGGCCTGGACTCGGTGGTATCTTTCCGAAAGGCTCATGCAGGGCACGCCCGACACCCAGATGGCCCTCAATGAATACAGGCATTCCACCCCTGCTGAAAAAGCCGCCCTTCTGAAGACCTATGTGTCAGCCTGTGCCGAGCTCACCCTCAAGACCATGGTCCAGCGGGAGTCGGTGCAATCCCTCAGCGGCAAGGTGGCCAGCGCTGATCTCGAAATCCTGCGTTTGCAGGCCATGGCTGTATTCCTGGAAGCCCTGCGTTCCACGCTTCCCACCGAATCCAACCAAGCCATCATCGGGTTGGTGGAATTGGGTCCCCTTGCCACCGAGGCCCTTTGCGGCATCGTTGAAAAGGAGCCGGGCAGTCCGGTGTGCCAAAGGGCCCTCTTTGTCCTGGGTCGTAGCGGAAACCCCGATGTGGCGTTGAGGATTGTGGAATGGGCCTCCAATCCCGACATCAGGCCGGCCTGTCTTCATGCCCTGGGTAACATGGAATTGCCGGCCGCACGGGCCACGGAAATCGCCTCGCGCCTGGCCACCTTCATCAAACCTTCAACCTCGCCCGACGAACAGGCCATGATTTTGGCCACCATGGTCATTCACGGCCAGGTTGAACGATTTCCTCTTCTTCTGGCCTTGTGCCCCGAGAATCCCCAATTCAGCGAAGGCATTGAGTCTGACAAGGTCAAGG
>JBFWNO010000117.1:0-8029 GCA_050251015.1 Planctomycetota bacterium | reverse complement strand
AGCCTGGATTTGAGCTTCAAAAGGATGAAAAGGATATCCTCCTGCCTTTTGCGGATGCTCTCATCATGAGGGTAAGCCTTGGCATCCTGGCCAAGCTGGAATTGCAATTGCCTCAGGTAACGCAATTCATCGATGGCCGAGACGAGGGGTGCATTGACGTCCTCCCCCGCATGGGATTCCCTCTGGGGTAGACGGCGCATCTCCTGCTTCAGGCTTCCCTTGAGGTCTTTCAAACCATTGACCAAGGCCTGGAGATCCCTTGTCCAACGTTCAGCGGCCTGGACTTCGGGAAATTTCTGGGATTTGAGTTCGGCAACAAACCCGTCCAGGGACTTTTGGAGGTCGGTCATTCCATAGACATAGGCCATGCTGCCCGCCATCGCAAGGGCCTGATCCCGCTCATGGGAGAATGACGCGATGGCCGCTTGCTCCCTGGTCCTCACCCTGAACTTGTTGTCATTCATGGAACGCGACCTGAACCTGTCCCAGGTCTCAAACTCCAATTGCTGTCTTGATCCAAGCTCCTGGAGGAATTCGATGAAATCACTGAGAACGATCAACCTCTGCTGCATGGCATAGGGGTTGTCTTCATACAGCTTCTTCTTGATGAGTTCGGCAAGCTGTTCCTCGACTTTTTTGCTCTCCCAAATCCCGCTGTCGATCTCACCCCGTTCGATCATCTTGCGCACCTTGTCAAGCTGATCAACGCCCTTCATCATGGCCTCGGCCGACTCGGATTCCTTGCCGACCTTCTCAGCCGCCTTTTTGAGGGCTTCCTGGATCTTGGCCTGCTTTTCAGCAAGATGTTCCAGGGTCTTCTCATCAGGCTTTTGATCCTTCTGGTCCTTCATCTGTTCAGCCAGTTTCTCAAGCTCCTTACGGAGAGCCTGCTGCTCCTCAAGGATCTCCGCCAACGGATCATCCTGGGGTCCCTGGGGCTTCTGCAAATCCTGCCGCAGCGACCTCAGAAATTGAAGGATATCCTCGGCTCCTTGTCTGGCGTATTCGGTGTCACCCTTTTTGAGATCCTCGATCACGCCCTCAGCATCCAGGGCGATGTCACGCTTGGAAACGGCATCAAGGATGCGAGCCAGCTCCTCGAGTTCCGATGGCGACAAACTCTTTCCGTCCTTCACCGCCTTGGCCATCGATTCAAGCCTTGAGGCCATCGACCCGACCTCACGTTGAAGGGCTTCCACATCATCAGCCCTGGCCAGGGGAAGGAAGAACATCAACGCCAACAGAACTTTACGGATCATGGTGCTTCCCCCAAAATCTTGAGGGCTCCATCATGCTCTGGCAGGTAGGACTTGATCACTTCAGCGGCCTGTCGGCTTTGGGGTGTATCGGCGACGGCTCGAAGCCAGATGTCGGCTCCCCTGCGTAGGAATTCAAGACGTTCTGCATCGGTCCATGGAGTGTCCTGGTCCACGAGGCCTTTCAGGGGGGCACAGGCGAAAAGCCTCGCACAATCATCGGCGGCTTTCTCGGGTTGACCGCGATCCATGGCAGACTGGGCATCCCAAATCAGGGCCTCGAAATGATACGGATGGACCCTCCGAATTTCCGTTTTTAGGATCTCGATGCGTTCCTTATCCTGACGTTTCATGGCCTCCTTGAGGAGCCAAAAACGCGCCCTGTGCTCCTTCTGTTGGACTCGGGTGTACTCCCAAAGGGGTTCGTAGGCTTCCGAGGTCCTTCCTGTCTCCCTGAGTAATTCGAAGAGCCAATAGTGGGGATTGTCGGCTTCTTCGAGATGACGGGGATATGTTTTTGCAGCAGAACGCAGTCGCGGCTCGGCCGCGATGTAGTCGCCCGTTTCATACAAATGCCTGCCGAAACGGTAATTGAGAATGAAATGCTGCTTGTCCAAACCGGCCGCCGCCTTGTCGAAAGCTTCTCGGGCCTGCTGATCCTCACCCAAATCATCATGGACTAATGCCTTGTAAAGCCACATCGAAGGGTTGTTGCCTGACGGGGATTGGGTGGCCTCTAGGATATCCCTATGAAAACCACCGGCATAAGCCGTGGCCAGTCCGGATTCTGTGTTGAGCTCACCTCCAGACAGTGGGACTAGAGGAATCTTGCTGATGACATGGGTCTCCAGCCATTTGAAGAAATCCTCTTCGGCGGCGGCATTATCAAGCTTCAGGACACGTTGCATCATGGAAGGGTCGTTGCCCCCATTCTTGAAATGGTCAAGACATTCCAGGATTTTCCCCCAACCTTTGGTCTCATCAATCCATTGCATAACCCAACGACAATACTGGTAATAGAAGCGGACGTCCGGTCCGTTGAAACCGCTGTTGAGGTTGCCGAAATGGGCCAGCTCGTTCTTGGCCTTCAAGGTCAGGAGTTTCTGATCGAAACCCTCCTCCCAATCCCAACTGGGGTCTTCAACGAACTCCTCATAATGGGCCAAGCCTTCTGTGAACCAGCGAGGCACACGGCCCCCACTGCGCTCGCAATGGAAGGCATGAGCCATCTCATGCCTGAGCACGCTGGCCCAGGGCTCCAGCTTCGCCTCCAGGTACAGGGGTGATGGCATGGTGACCAATCTCCCCATGCAGGCACCCAGAGCCGGGGCTGATGGCACGCCAAACACGCTGACATCGAAATCCTGCTTGTCTGAATAGAAGTAAATGTAGATTTTCGAAGGTTTCAAGGCATAACGCTTGCTCAGGTCGGCAAATTCCCTGTCCAGGGTGTCTGTGAGCAAAGAACCCAACGCCGGGGCCTCATCCTCGCGAAGACTCAGGCGGTACAGCGGCGTGTCGATGGAAACATGGCGCACCGCCACACTCTTGAGGAGGGTCATCAAGTTGTAGACCTCGGGCTTGCGGGGCTCCAAGGCATGAGCCTTCGCCAACAAATCCCAGGCCTCATCTTCGAGCCCCTCACGGTGGCAATTGATGGCATGAAAAGCCATGAAATCGACATTCCAAGGCTCGGCCAATACCGCTTTGCGCCCAAAGGGGATCGCCGCACGACGATCAAAGGGCTCCACCAACTTGGAGGCCATCACCATCCAATAGAGGCCATGGGTTTTGGCCACCGTGGAAATCGAAGGCGGCAGAGAATCACCCGCTGATGGATCCAGTGCCCCGGCCAAGGCCAGGGATACGGGCCATTGGGGAGCCATCTTCAAGAGACTCCCGAGTTCGATGGGGGATGAACCACGGCCTTCGATGCCTGCCATGGTTTCCACACCGGAAATAGCTCGTTTGATACGCATGACCATCACGTCAATGTTCTTGGCACAAAAGTCATTCGCTGGGCTGTATTTGGCATCGGGCGGAAAGAGATGAACTCGGGGATCCATCAACCCCGCATCCTTCATTTCCGCGGCATAGTCCGCCGCATCCACTTTCTGGCCAATCCTGAAATAGTAGAGCACTCTCGCGGCTAGAAATCTTGGATTCCAAGGAAACCTCGTGGAACCATCTTCACAGGCTTCCACATGCGCGATCCGGGCAATGTCCGGCCGGTTCAACATGAGGGAGGCTTGCAAACTGCAATCCACCCAGCGCTCAAGGGTCAGGACATCCATACTGTCAAAGGGGATGTCTTTCCAGACCGACCTCAATCCTTCGACGTCTCCAGCTTCTATTCGTGCCAAGGCTTCAGCCACTCGCAAAGGGACACTGTCAGGGTGGGCCTTGCGTGATTCAAATGCCAATGCCGCCGCTTTGAGGGGGCCTTGCTTATAGATCTCAAGGTGCACTTGTTCAGCCAAGGCCAGGTCGGGCGGCTGAAGATGGGAAAGGACTTCCGGAATGGCCTCCAGGCTTCCAAGGCGCTCAAGACAAAGGATCTTGATGTCATCCCGGCTTGTGAATTTCAAAGCTTCTTCATATTTCCCGGTTTGAAAAAGTACTTCATCGTTTTCCAGCTGATTAGATTCAGCGTTCAATTGACCAAATGAAAATAAAAGGCAGATCCAAAGCCTCCCCAAGACATGCTTCATGATCATATTCTTCATTATATGTAGAGGCATTTGCATTCGACCAGCAAATCCTTCGACAATCACTCCATGGACAAGCAAGATTTTAAGTCAATTGACATGGCCAACCAAAAACAAGGCCGCATTTACCACCTGATGAATTCATTGGTGGTCCCCAGACCCATTGCCTTTGTGACAACCTTGGGTCCAAGCGGGGTGGTGAATGCTGCCCCCTTTTCCTGGTTCAATGCTGTGAGTGCCGCCCCCCCCCTCTTGTCCATATCCATCGCACGTCGGGGTGAGGATCTCAAGGATACGGCCCGCAACATCAGGCACCATGGGGAATTTGTGGTGAACATCTGCTCCCGCAACCTGGCCCCCGAGGTCTCCCTTTCAGCCGGGGACTGGCCGCCGGAAGTGAGTGAAGTCAAACTCTCCAATCTGCACACACTTCCCGGCACACAGGTTAAGGTCCCACGCATTCAGGAGGCTGCGGCCCAGATGGAGTGCCAGCTCGATAGGATCATTACCGTCGGCGACAACCATATCGACCTCGTCCTTGGCAAAGTCGTTGCCATTCATGTTCGTGAAGATCTTGTGGATGAAAGAGGTCGTGTGAATGTCCTGAAACTCGATCCATTGGCCAGACTGTCTGGTGACGACTTCTGCGGTATCGACGGGATCTTCAACATCCCAAGGGGGTCAGACGGCCGCCACACTCCTCCAGCGTGAGGGTGGCAACAAACCCAGAAGAATGACCGCCAGCTGGGACATGTCAAAGAAAGCCAGGTTCCAAAGAGCCCCTTCCATGAAACCGTAGGAATGCAGACCGACACCCAGCATATTCACACCAAACCAACTCCAGGATGTGACGACATTGCCGAAAATGGCCGCGAGCCAGAGGCCGCGGCGTCCAATGATGCCCCCCATCCTGGCATGAAGGATGGCCGCCGTGAACAAAACAATCAGCAAGGCACCGTTTTCCTTGGGATCCCAACCCCAGAATCGTCCCCAGGATTGGTCGGCCCAAATGCCACCCAGCAAAGTGCCCACAAAGCTGAAGATTAAGGAGAAGCACAGCACTCCATAGCACATGGAATACAGCGATTTGGCGGTGGCCTGATCCAATGATCGCGTCAAAACACCCCTCAGAACACTGTAAAGCCCGATCACACCGGCAAGGAAACAGGCCGCGTATCCCAAGGTGATGCTCACCACATGGGTGGCCAACCAAAAATTGGTGTCCAAAACAGCTCTCATCGCCTCCATCGTCTCGCCCTCTGCCGAAAGGGCGTCAGCCAGCAACAGCGAGCCAAACCCGCACAGACCGGCAAAGAACGGAGCGAGACCTTCCGACTTCTTCATTTCCAAGTAGAAACACAAGAAACAAATGGCCCAACCCACAAACACGGCACTGGAATACAAGTTGGTCACAGGAGGCCTGCCATGGATGATCATTCTGATGATCAATGCCAGCGTATGCCAAATGAGTGCCAATCCCATGACTTTGACAGCCATGGACGAAAGGACACGCGTATCCCGAATCCAAGATAAACAGGTGAGCAGGAGAATCAGGACATAAAGCTCCAAACAAGTCCCAAAGGGGTCCAGCCTGTTGAACAGCAATTCCAGTGAACCGGACCCTGCAAGGCTGAAATTTGAAATCTCCTTCTTCGTTGCCAGCACAGAATCGCCAAACGCCGGACTGCGGTAGCTAGAAGCCATATTGGCATAGCATCGGGCCAAACCATCGCCTGCTCCGTTAACGCCTGAATCCATTAGAGTTTTCCAGGAAGGATCATCCTGAGATGTCCCCGGCACAAGAAGTCGCCCCTGCCAGGCTTGTAAGGATGAGAAAAGAAGCACGCGATCCTTGAGGTCAAGGATCCTTCGTTGGTACAAGCTTCTTTCTTCCGATTTCACGGCAAGCGCACCTTTGACAGCCCCTTTGAAGGTTTCCTGGACAGCCAGCAGTTCACGGAATGAAAAATACTTTCTATCCACCGCGTTTTCCGAATCTGCCAGCATCTGGACGATGTCGGGATGATCGATGCGGAACACACGTCTTCCCATGGCATCGCCCGGTGCAAACATCACTTCCGCCAGCCAGGCTACCGCCGACTTGCCTCCCCAGACTTCGCCGGCTTCATCCTTGAGGGCACTCCTTCCGCTGATAGCCTTGAGGCTGTTGCGGGCCAGGGAGTCCAGGGGCTTTTCCCTTCCCATGTCATAGACAGGCAGAGATCCGAAGATCTGCAGCGCCTTCCCGGGCTCACCCCCACCCATCATGAAACCCCGAAGCATCAGGGCCAGGCATGGAATCAATACCCACCAACGTTTCATGGACGCCCTTTTCGGCTCATGCTGAACTTGGTGATGAAGTGCGTCGACATCCCAAGAGCCACGAGAACGCAGGACAGGTAGGGTAGCCACCACACGGGGTTCTGGACAACCTGAAGGATGCTGGCCCCTCCCTCCTCGTAGGATGCCTGATAAAAAGTTTCACCCTTGTGACGGAGGGGTTTGTTCATTGAAATAGTGAGGGTCTTGTCTTCGCCATGATCGGGGTCCCTCAGCCTAACGAGACTCGAGAACAAGCGGTCGATGGATGTCCCAGAATAACGCTCATGGGTGAAGGACTCTAAGGTCAGCGCATAGGGCTTGTAGTAACGGCGATGGCGCAGGGCCGCCAGAACTGTCCTGCCCCCCAACTTCAATTCCCTGTCCTGGGTGTCCAGGCCAGTCAGCACAACAGATTCCTGGCCAGGCAAGGCGAATTCCACCCTCGGAACTTCCTGGGTGGGTCGACTC
This sequence comes from Planctomycetota bacterium, assembly GCA_050251015.1. Taxonomy (GTDB): domain Bacteria; phylum Planctomycetota; class JBFWNO01; order JBFWNO01; family JBFWNO01; genus JBFWNO01. Next base: position 1,275 of record JBFWNO010000117.1, on the reverse strand, counting down.
ACGTCCTTGACCAGGGCCTCGAGCCCCAGCTCCTGGATGGACACTGCCTCACCTGTCTTCAACAGTTCTCGCGGAACAACAACATCGATATCCTCACCGTCCACTGCCAAGACGCGGAAAGACAGCTCCCAATTCCTCACATCCTCCGAATAATTCAGCGTGTCACCTTCCTCCAGCCTCATCTGGGATTCCTTTGAAAAGAGGCTTGAGCCCAGTTCACCAAACAGGAGTGCAATCACGCCCAAATGGATCATATGCACACCCAACTTGCCCCGGCTCCACCTCAAACGAGTGAGGTAGGCCGCCGACAGGTTGGCCAGAAGCATGAAGCCTATTCCATACCCCCCCACCATCGGCACAGGCAGGGACCAGCCCTCGTAATCCGAATCAACCCAGGCAAACCACGTATGAAAATATCTCTCTTGCACCTGCCAGATATCAAGATGACGCTGGGCTAGGGTGCCCACAAACACCAAGTGCATAGCCAGGAGCATGGTCAGCACGGCCAATCGGTGCGACGACAGTGCCTTGATCATGACATTCATCGGATGGAACCTTCGGGGTGCCTTCGATGCAAAGAACTGATAAAGCCCAAAAAGGCCTCTCGGTAGGAGGCCACCAAGGATGCAGGCCCTCCCAACTTAAAAAATGTGGTCATGCGCGGAGATTCCAGCAAAGCCACGACCATGGCATCCTCACCGTCAACAGTCTCGCCAGGGGTGGGGATGGTCACAATCCTGGCACCCTGCCCAGATACAGGCAGGTCTGCTACACAACGGTTCAATTGATCCTCAGAAATTGTACTGAGGCCCAGTTGACCACGCCATCTATTCACATTGGAAAGAAGGCCGCCTGCCGGGCCTGGCAATTCACTGACCGCCAGTTCAAGATAGCTCTCAGCTACCGGAATCTTGTACGTGGCCAATCTCATGGATTGAGGCGGCTCAACACTCCAACCTTCAGGCACATCCCAAGTCCAATCCTTGGAAAGCGGCGGTTCCCTTTTGGTCAGCGTTCCTGCAGGAAAATGATGGATCGCGATCCGGGGGGCATCAACCGAACGCCATTGAATCAGGGCGATGGGGAGAATGACGAGGAGAAGTGAGAAAAAGCGTAACACCAATGTATTTTATGACAAATCACCTCACCCCCATGGAAGGCAGACCGAGGAGGGTCATGGCCTGGATAGCTCTCACACGGTCCCCCGGGTCTTTGGTGAGGGCGGTGATTTTGCCTCTGAGGAGGGCCTCACCGACGCGGGGGTAGCCGAGCTTG
>JBFWNO010000116.1:0-8032 GCA_050251015.1 Planctomycetota bacterium | reverse complement strand
ACCACCGTGCCTTTTTCGTCCCTGACATGAATCCGGCCTGCTGGGAGGTCCTTGCCTTCGACCTTGAGCTGGATCTTCTCACCACCCCGCACCAAGTCACCGGGCATTGCTAGTGTCAGGAGAAGCGTGGCTTCGGATTTTTCAAAGACTTCCACCACCACCATCGCCACAGTTTCAACACCGGGTTCAGGTGTGCCGCGACCCAGCACGTCGGTGACGGAGGCGGTGAATTCCCAAGTTCCCGGCTCACCCTGGAATTCGATTCCCCCCCTGTCCTCCACGGATCCCAGAGGTTTCCAATCCTTGTCTCCCCGACGACGTACGTAGACGTTCACCGAACCGTGCCCGGCGGGACCCTCATCCCGGACCCCGATGCTCAGCGCAATCTTTTCCGGGAGTACCACCGAAGTCTTGGAGGCGGACAGGAGGGCCTCAGGAGCGGTGGCATCCACCTTCCACCCTTCACGCATGGTGGCCTCAAGGGATCCGTTACGGATCCTCCACTTCCAGTTGCTGTGATTGACGTCGGGAGCTGCGACTTCCGCCTCGCGGGCATCGGAGGGCAATGTCAGGCGCTTCACCCACTGGCCTGCCTCATCCAGGGATTCCAGGATGAATTCGCCGACGGGACCCTCAGTCTTCCAGCGGAGCTTGTGCTTCGACCCAGCGGCCACAACTTTCCCCGCCCCTTCGTCCAGGAAGACAAGAAGGGGTTCGGGGATCTTGACACCCACCTGCACACGGGCCAACACCGCACCATTCTTGTCGGGATCCGGCAGGGCATTGCCCAGCTTATCGGTGGCCACCAACGACATCTCCAATATCCCGTCCGTCGCGCTGACCTTGACGGCCTGTTCACCAAGGGCTGGATTGAGTTCCATGCGCACCCAGTCCCCTTTTTGGCGGTACCACAGGGTCAAGGATGCAATGCCGGCCCTGTCGGAGGCCATGGCCGTTACGCTCACATCCCCGGGCTCAGAGGTCGGCGGAGCGATCAGCTTCACTTCCGGGGGCATGGCATCCAACCTCCAGGGGCGACTCCTCGGGCTCAGGGACCCGGAATAAAGTCTCCACTGATAGATGCTGTCGTGGGCACCCGTGGGTTCCCAGGTCAATTCGGTCTGGGTCGCATCGAGATCCTTACTAAGGATTTCCTGCCCGTTCTCAAACAGGAGGGCCTTCACGGGCCCCGTCAGCCGGGCCGACTTGATCTTCAGCGTGCGCTTGCCGCGTCCGATGGCCTGTTCGATTCCCACATCGCCAGCTTCGAAAGCCAGCATCGGGCTGTCGACCACGGGGACGGGATCGGGATCCTTGGGCCGTGGCGTGACCACCACCGTGGTGCCTTCCATGGAATCCTTGGCTGGGGCCTCCAGGGTATTGCCGATGGAATCCTTGGCACTGACACGCATCACAAGTCGCCCTGGGACTGCGGTCAGCTTCACGGTTTGCGAGCCCGTGGGCAGGAGTTTTTGTGGAGACCAGGGTTCCTTGTCACCGGAACGGGTCCAGAGGAAGGCCTCGGCAATGGAAGCCGGTCCCTCAACGATGTCGATGTCCACCTCGAATGAACCCTCCGTCACACTCCCTGGCGCCCTGATTTTGGCTGTGGGGGCTTGGGTGTCCAGGCTCCACTCTTCCGAGAGAACCTTGGTGTCACCCGCCATGAATTCCCACTGGAAGACATCTCCGTGGACACCGTCAGGGGTCCATGTGATGCGAGTGCCACCCTGCTCCAGGGTCTTCCGGAGGACTTCCCGTCCTTGGCGCAATAGCCTGGCTTCGAGGGATCCGGTCAGTTTCCCGGCATCGTAGACGAGAGTCTGTTCCTTGTTTCCGATTACGGAACCACGACTGAGAATGGTGATCTCGGGAAGCGAAGGTAGGGTGCTTCCACTCCTCGACCAAGACGTCCGCACGTGGGTCGTGTGCCCGGCCAAATCGATCACTGTCAGGTTGATATCCAAAGCATCGCGAGAAAGGGTGATGCGATGCTCCCCTTCGGGTGGGAGATTGCGCACCACTTCGGTCTGCCCAGTCCAACTCAACCGGACAGGAAGATTGCCAAGGTTCGCATCCTTCGACTTCCAGGAGACAACCAGCACTCCGGCCTCCTCGCGAATCTTGCCCACGACAAGCTCGGGACCTTTCCTGTCGAGCAACACGCTGATCTCGGGCGCTGTGTTCGGACCAGGAGCCTCCTCGGAGTTTCCTGCCCCATCTGTACCGCAGAGGATGACTTCCCAGATACCATCCTGACGGTCAAAGGGCACCTTTTCATAGACGCTTCCAAGGTTGATCTTGTCTTCGCGCCATTCCGCCTCTCCAGCCATGCGGGAATACATCCGCAGGGAGGTCACTCCAGAACCACCCTCATCCTTGATCCGGTGGACCAGCCTTGGAAGACCCGTCTTTTCCTTGATCAGGATGGGCCCTGTGAAGGAACACGATGGTGGCGTGACATCGACGATGATGGACATGTGGCGGGCATCCATTGTGGAATGCCCTGCGGCATCGGTGACAGTGATCCTGATTTGTGAGGCCTCCAGGGACTGGTCGGGGAGGACCCACGTATAACTACCAGTATTGGGGATCTTGTCGGCGATCACCTTCCACTGACCCATGCGGTCCTTGTAATGAAGAGCGACGCTCTCATCCGTCAGATCGTCATCCGTCGCTTCCCAAGTCACATCAAACTTGCCGTCCTTGCCAAACACCTGGCTGCGGGCCATCGGCTTCAGACGCACGATGGGCTCCCCACTGAGCACCTCCATCGTGGCCATGGCCGGAGTCGACGCCACCGGCATCCCGTTGCTGTTGCCCACGTTATCCTTCACATAGAGGTAAAGGTCGTATTGGCCGCGACGCGGGAAGGTCGCGGCATAGGGGCTGGACAGGTCCTTGTCATCGTCAAAGGCCTCCCATGAGTCCTGGCCCTTGAGTCTGTAGAAGAGTCTGGCCTGAGCCAATCCACTCCCGTCGGCATCCTCGACGACGGCATAGGACAGTTGGACCTCGCGGGACGTCAGGGCGGCCGGCACCTGCAGGGTGGGCAACGGTGGGGTGGAATCCACCATGAACATGGATTGGGTCTGGGCGCGGCCCACTTCCTGACCTTGGGCATCCTTTAGGACGACCCGGATGAGGCAGCGGTTGCTGTCGAGCTTGGAGGGAATCGGCAGGGTCAGGCGACCCATGCCGGCTGGAATATCGCTCCCGGACACCACCCAGGTTTCACCGGCATCACTGGAAAGCATGACATCGACCTTGTGCTCGTCCACCCGGGCCGACTCCCAGCGCACATCCATGTACTTTCCCCCCTGGACCGATTTGTCGATGCGATCCTCGCGGAGGGTGATGACATCCTCGGCTTGGATGGCACCTGCGATCAGAAGGATGGGGAGCGCCCAAAGGGCGCGTTTGGATGACATGTCAATTCACTCCATGCATGGGTGTCCTTCCATGTCGACTCTAGACGGTGGCCAGCTTTAATATTTTGTGAGTCATCCTCCATCCATGATCCAAGCTTGAACATTTTTATTTCATGGAGGTGGACCCGCGAACCCAAGGCCGGACCCTCGTTGCAACAATCCAGGGCCTGACAGATTCGGAGCATAGAATGCGCGATAGAGCACAAATTATGTGCTTTTAAGCCCCTTCATGAAGTTGGCAAGCATCGTCTTGCCCCAGGGGGTCAGGATGCTCTCGGGATGGAACTGGATCCCTTCCATGGGAAGGCAACGGTGCCTCACCCCCATCACTTCACCATCTGAAGTCCTTGCCGTGACCAACAGATCTTGGCACTCGAGTTTATGTCGTAGCGACAGGGAGTGGTAACGGCCCACCTGCAATTCACCTGGAAGATCCCTGTAAATGCCCTCACCATCATGACGTATGGCGGAAGCCTTGCCGTGGACGATGGCAAGAGCCGGACCTAGATTCCAACCGAAATGCTGTCCCAAGGCTTGGTGACCCAGACAGACCCCGAGGTAGGGAGTCCCGGATTCCGCTGCCCAGGCTACAGCCTCCGGTGTCACGCCACTTTGACCCGGAGTCCCGGGCCCCGGCGAGACGATCAGGGCCGACACCCCCATGTCTTTCATCTCGGAAACACTCACCTCGTCGTTCCGCCTGACGACAAGGCTATCGCGCCACGGCGCGAGGTAGTCGACCAAGTTGAAGGTGAAGCTGTCGTAGTTGTCAATCAGCAGGATGCGACTCATCGTCATCCCCCGCCGGATCCCAACCAAAGAAGCCACCAAGAAAATCCAGACCCTGGCCAGGGGACAGTCCCACTCGGGCCCCGATCAGGGCGCAGGCCGCCACCTCAAGATCGAAGGCCTTCACCCATGCGTGACGTGGGCGTGTCACTCCGATCGGCATGGCATGGATCAGGTAACATTCATGCTGAACTTGGCTATGAGCCCAGGCCCCACCCAATCCACCCTCCTCCACGTAACGTCCGAAAAAAACAGGATCGGGAGCGAAAAATCCGAAGGGAAGCCCCAAGGTGGTGACGGAGCCATGCCCCACATGCCGACCCAACATTCCCGTCTCGGCATGCAGGCCACCGCCCACGCCGACATGTGCCAGATCGGTGACCCTGCCTTCGACGCTGAGTTCCGGCCCAACGCTCACACACAACGTGAATCCGTCCATGAAATCCCGGCCTCGCGCTGACCACCAACCCGAGCAGGAGGAAAGCAGAAGGACAACCGCGGCCCACCCCATCCTTCCGAGGGCCTCAGACCTCATCGACCTCCCCATCGTCCTGGCCCGATACCATCTTGGCGAGCAATTCAAAGGCCATCGGGGTATGGGGCGTGTAGAGTGCCACCAGAGAAAGCACGGCACGGATTTGCCCTTCACTGGCGCCGCAGTGGATGGCCCCGCGCAAATGACCGGCCAGTTGCAGGGGCAGGTCGAGGGCTGTCAGGACGGCAACCGCCAGCAACTCCCTTGTGGCGACATCCAGTCCATCACGCGAGAGAATCTCGCCATAGGCGCAGCGGATGATCCAGCTTTCGAGCTGGGGATGGGAGCGGGCCAGCGCCGTGCGCACCTGGGAGGCCTTCTCACCATAGACCTTGCCGAACAATTGCTGTCCCGACATCCAGGGATCGATGACGGCCTTGGCCGCCGTGGCCCTGGCCTCTTCCAACAGACGCGTGGATTGGGATCGGCCCTGGACGGCAAGGCACTCGTCGAGCACCCTGAATCCGTTGAGGCAACGGGGGACCCCGGCGAAAAGGGCCGTCTGCAAAAGAAGCTCATGGGCCTGGGCCACCTTCACTGGGCCCTGTAACGCCACAGTCATCAACCTGCGCAGCTCCTTTTCCTCCCCCAGGGCGGCATTGACCGCCATCCCGACCAGATGGCGAAGACCGCTGTCGATGGAAGGGATGTCGGTCATGGCGCGTCAACGGGGGGAAGGGCTACGGGCTTGCGCGCAAAGGTTTCGGCCAAGGTCAGGATGTCGAGGGCCTCCGCCTCGTTCATCTTGCCATCGGCCATGGCGGCATCGTACCGTTCACGGATGGGAACCAACTCGGAAGGCACCATTTTCCCGGCCACCAACCTGTCGGAAAGAATTTCCTCGGCAACTTTGATGCGTTCTGCATCCGCTGGCTTGACGGCCTTGACCATGGTGTCGCGCATCTTTCTCACATAATCCATATTGACCAGGACCTTGCCCATCCACTCATCGCTGGTGACCCAGGCGGTGATCCCCAACGCCAAGGGCACGATGAGGGACAGCATGGCAAACAGGCGGCACCCCGGGCTGGATCCCTTTGGCGGCTTCTTCTTGGATGTCTTAGGCCTGATCATGACGTTGTCCTTTGTCCCTGGGCTTTGTCTTCATCGGAAGGCGCAACTCCTTGGGGTGTCGACGAGCGCAGTGCATGGCCAGGGAATACCCGGCATCCGCGTGACGGAGAACTCCCATGGCCGGATCATTGGTGAGCACGCGACGGATCCTGTCGTCCATGCCGCGGGTGCCATCGGCACAGACGACCTGCCCGGCATGAATCGAATAACCAATCCCCACTCCGCCGCCGTGATGCAGGCTGACCCAGGTGGCCCCGGAGGACGTGGCAACCATGGAATTGAGCACAGGCCAATCCGCGATCGCATCGGAACCGTCGAGCATGCCCTCGGTTTCACGATAGGGGGAGGCCACGGAGCCGCAATCGAGATGGTCCCTGCCGATCACCACGGGAGCCCTCAACTCGCCCTTTCGCACCAAGGCATTGAGCACTTCGCCAAACTTGGCCCTTTCCCCCAAACCCAGCCAGCAGATGCGGGCCGGAAGACCCTGGAAGGCCACGCGCTTGGCAGCCATCGGGATCCATCGGCGGAGGTTCTCATTCCGGGGAAAGGTCTCAAGGATGGCCTTGTCGGTGCGGGCAATATCCCGGGGATCGCCACTGAGGGCGGCCCATCGGAAGGGTCCCTTGCCCTCGCAGAACAGGGGGCGGATGTAGGCCGGGACAAACCCGGGGAAGGAGAAAGCCTTGGCTGAAGCCAAGCCACCAAGCCGGGCCTGTTCCCGGAGGTTGTTGCCATAATCGAAGACGGCGCAGGAACCACCTTCCTGGAAGGCCCGCATCGCCTCCACATGCTCCACCATGCTCTGCCTAACCCTCTTGAGGTAGGCGGCGGGGTTCCGGCGGGCAAGCTTGGGGGCCTCGGCCACGGAAACACCACGGGGAATGTAACCCGTCATGGGATCGTGGGCGGCCGTCTGGTCGGTGACCACATCGGGGGCAAAACCCATCTTGAGGAGCTTGGGAAGGATCTCCGCCGCGTTCCCCAGCAATCCCACACTCAGGGCCTTCCGCTGCTCACGGGCCTCCTCGACCAGGCTGACCGCTTCCTGAAGACTGGTGGTGGCCTTGTCGAGATACCGGGTGGCCAGTCGGCGCCGCAATCTCTGCGGGTCGACCTCGATATTGAGACTGGCCCCCCCTGCCATGGCCGCCGCAAGGGGTTGGGCCCCACCCATGCCGCCAAGGCCCGCCGTCAACACAATGCGGCCGGATAGATCGCCGCCAAAATGCACCTGGGCACAACTCATGAAGGTTTCATAAGTACCCTGAAGAATGCCCTGGGTGCCGATATAGATCCAGCTACCGGCCGTCATCTGGCCAAACATGATCAGTCCACGGTCCTCAAGATCGCGGAAGTTCTCCCATGTGGCCCAGTGGGGCACCAGCTGGCTGTTGGAAATGAGGACACGAGGGGCATGCTCGAAGGTCCTGAGGATGCCCACGGGCTTGCCGCTCTGCACCAGGAGGGTCTCGTCCTTCTTGAGTGACTGCAGGCTTTTGAGGATGGCCCTCAAGGATGCCGGATTCCTCGCCGCCTTCCCTGTGCCCCCATACACCACCAAGTCCTTGGGGCGCTCGGCCACAGCCGGATCCAGGTTGTTCTGGAGCATGCGGTAAGGGGCCTCGATCTGCCAGGAAGCACAGGTCAGTTTCCGGCCTCGGGGTGATTTCATGGGGCAGTGGGCTCCGTGTCTCGGAGGAACATTCTCGCCTTTTCAATGTCGGTGGACAACCGGCGGTCCCTGTTCATGAAGGGAACACGGCGACGGAGGGAGGCCCTCACCCCTTCAAGGGATGCCGAGCTTTTGAGCGGCTTCCTGAGGTCGATGGCCTGGCAGGCGCACAGGAGTTCGATGGCCAGGACGACCTCCAGGTTGTCGGCGATCTCCAGCGCCTGACGGGCGGCGATGGGACCCATGCTGACATGATCCTCCTGGTTGGCGCTGGTGGGGATGCTGTCGACACTCGCGGGGTGCGCCAGCACCTTGTTCTCGCTGACCAGGGCCGCCGCCGTCACCTGGGCCATCATGTAACCCGAGTTGAGCCCCCCCACCTTGGTCAGGAAGGCGGGCAGGTAGCTCAGATCGGGGTTGACCAGCTGCTCGATGCGGCGCTCGCTGATGGCCCCCAGCTCGCAGGCCGCCAGCTTCAGGGTGTCGGCAGCCAGGGCCACGGGTTCGGCATGAAAATTTCCGCCGCTG
>JBFWNO010000115.1:0-8052 GCA_050251015.1 Planctomycetota bacterium | reverse complement strand
CCAGCTCATCGCCCAGGAAACGGGGCTCAAGCCGGGATGGTTCAGCCACACCATCATCGACGCCCATCTCTACACCAAGAAAGCCGACGGTTCGATGGCCGAATACGACCACGTGCCCGGCCTCCTGGAGCAACTCAAGCGTGAGCCCCGGCCCCTGCCCACACTGACGATTGCCAGAAAGCCGATGAAGGAGCTGACCTTCGAGGACTTCAAGATCACCGGATACAACCCTCACGGAAAGCTGGCCTTCAAGGTAGCGGTGTGAAGATCGCCGTGGCCGTGGCCGTGGCTCGCAACGGCGTGATCGGGAACAAGGGCCAACTGCCGTGGCATCTACCCGAGGATCTCAAGCGTTTCAAGAAGCTCACGCTGGGGCACACCGTGATCATGGGCCGCAAGACCTATGAATCCATCGGCAAGCCCCTTCCAGGGCGCCGTAACATCGTGCTCAGCACCGGTCCGTCCATCCAGGGGGTGGAGGTGATGCGATCCCTGCCCGAAGCTCTGGCGGCCGTGCGAAGGGACAAGGCCGAGGTGGCCTTTGTGATCGGGGGACATAGTGTGTTCCGCGAAGCGATGATGCTGGCCGACAGTTTCCACCTCACCCAGGTCGATCTGGAGCCCGAGGGCGACACGCTGTTTCCCCCCTATAACAAAAAGGATTGGAAGGAGACCCACCGAGAGACGAGCGGGCCCTGCACCTTCATCGATTACGTCCGGGTGGAATCATGACCGACGTCCGCGCCATCAGGGAGGTCCTTGCCGGGTTGAACCCCGGGGGGGTGACCAAGTTGGAGGAGGCCCTCCGTGGTTCTGCGGGCGACCCGGCGAGGGTCTCGGCCTTTTCAGCCTGCCACCGCTGGTTTGGCTCCTCGCCCTTGCCGGCCTCGGTTGTAGCCGCTTTGAAAAATCTCGACAGGGAGATGGCCTGGGAGCTCTGGCCCCAGGATGGCCTGGCAAGACTTTATGCCCTGTTGACGGGGCTGGGATCCGATTCCGGGTACCTTGCGAAGATCACGGCCCACCTCGACTTGAGGGAGCATGAGGCCGTGGCCAGATCACTGGGCCTGCTCCCGGAATCCGATACGGTGCGGAACCTGGCCAGGGAAGCCATGCGTTCCAACGCCGGATCGGTGTTTGCGGCCCTGGCCGTGGGCAATCCCTACCCGGCCCGCCACTTCGACAATGCCATCTTCAACCAGATGGTGGTCAAGTGCCTCTTCACCGGTACCCCTGTGAAGGGCGTTGTGGGATTGGAGAAACGCCTGAATCCCGAGCTCGCCCGGATGCTGGGGGACTACAGGAAGGAACTCGCAGCTGCGGGCAAGGCCCTGCCTGCCGATCTGGAAGGACTGCTGGGTGCGGGGGCAGTGCGCTGATGTTCTACTTCGATCCCCATATCCATATGACCAGCCGGACCACGGATGACTACGAGGCCATGGCCAAGGCCGGGATCCGGGCCATCGTGGAGCCGGCGTTCTGGCTGGGCCAGCCGCGCCAGCACAAGGGAACCTTTGTGGACTATTTCAATTCCCTCGTGGGCTGGGAGCGTTTTCGCGCCAGCCAGTTCGGCATCCGGCACTTCTGCACTATCGGCCTCAACTCCAAGGAAGCCAACAACGAACCCCTGGCTCGCGAAGTGATGGAACTGTTGCCCCATTACCTTTGCAAAGAAGGGGTGGTGGGGTTGGGGGAGATCGGCTTCGACGAGATGTCTCCTCTTGAGGAGCGCTTCTTCATGGAGCAGTTGGTGCTGGCCAAGAAACTAGGGCTCATCGTGCAGATCCACACGCCGCACCGCGACAAGAAGCGGGGAACCCTCAGGAGCCTGGATCTTGTGAGGGAGGCCGGGCTGGAACCGGGCCGTGTGCTGGTGGACCACAACAACGAGGAGACCGTGAGGGCCACGCTTGAGGCGGGGTGCTGGGCCGGCCATACGATCTATCCCCGCACCAAGATGGATTCGGACCGCATGGAAAAGATCGTCAAGGATGTGGGCCATGAACGTGTGATCATCAATTCCAGTGCCGACTGGGGACTGAGCGATCCCCTCTCCGTGGTGAAGACTGCCGACTTGATGCGCAAACGCTGTCACGCGGAGAGCGACATCGAGAAGATCTTTTGGCTCAATCCCGTGGAGTTCTTTTCCCAAAGCGGGGAACTCAGCCGGGCGGATCTTGAACGCTCCGGCTCCGCTGCCGCCGGGGCGGATTATGAGGGCAACACCGTTCTCAGGGGTCAGACCTCGATATGAATCGGCTCCTGCTTCTGGCGGCCTTCTGGTCCTTGGCGGGTTGTTTCTTCACCAACGCCGAAGGCCGCACGGCGATGGGCTTCATGCCCGATTCCACGCTCAACGCCCAGTCGGTGGATGCCTTCGGGGAAGAAAAGAAGAAGGTGCCCATTTCGCGCAATGCCCGGCACACGGCGATGGTGCAGAGGGTGGGCCGCGACCTCATTGCCCAGGCCCAGTTGCATTACGGTTCCTACTGCAAGGGCTTCGAATGGGAGGTGGTGCTCTTTGAACAGCCTCAGACCGTCAATGCTTATTGCATGCCAGGAGGCAAGATAGGGATCTTCTCAGGGATTCTCCCGGTGTGCGAAAACGAGGCGGCCCTGGCCGCGGTGATGGGGCATGAGATCGCTCATGCCCTCCTGAGGCATGGCAATGAAAGGGTCAGCCAGCAGTTGGGTTTTGTGGCCTGCATCACCTGCGTGGGGATCGGGCTCAACCAGACGTCCCTGTCCAGCGATGCGAAAAAAATCGTGTTGGCTGGCGCCGGTTTGGGTGGGCAGTATGGGTTGATCCTTCCCTTCTCCAGAAGCCATGAGTCCGAGGCCGATGTCATGGGCCTCAAGCTGATGGCCAGGGCGGGCTACGATCCTGCCGAGGCTCCCCATTTGTGGCGTCGTATGCAACAGCATGGGGGAGGTGGGCCTCCCGAGTTTTTGAGCACCCACCCCAGTCATGAAACGCGGATTGCCGACCTGGAGTCCCGCCAAAGTGAGGTGGCACCCCTTTACCAAGCGTCTCCCCAAAGGGGTTTGGGCGACAAATTTTGACGGGGGAAAACGTTTTGTTTAACTCGCAATCATATTGCATGCCGACATCGAAAATTTGCTGAAATCGCTATTTAAATTTCAACATACGTGGTTATGATTGAGCAAAACCCGCTGCGAATTCTGCATGACCGATAAAAACCAGCTCAATATTTTCCCTCGATGGACCAACCACATACCGTTGGCGCTCGCCGTTGTTGGCTTGGGCGCTGTGGTGGCGGGACACATCTTTTTCATCGTGTTCGGGTCGCCGAAATTTTATGAAGTGGGTTATGAGCCGGACCAGCCCATCCCTTATTCGCACAAGCTCCACGCCGGAACATTGGGCATTGATTGCAAGTATTGCCACATGAATGCCGAAACGGGCAACGTGGCCAGTGTTCCCGCCCTGCAGGTCTGCATGAATTGCCACGCGGGAATCAAAAAGGACAGTCCGAAGCTTGTGAAACTTTATGAGGCCTGGAACAACGGGAAGCCCGAAGAAGCCAAGGCCCTTTCCTGGGTCAAGGTGCACAAGTTGCCGGATTATGTGACGTTCCCGCACAAGGCCCACGTTCAGGCGGGTCTGCAGTGCCAGGAGTGCCATGGTCCTGTGGAGACGATGGACGTTGTGAAGGTGGTCAGCCCACTGAACATGGGTTGGTGCCTGGAATGCCACCGGAATCCTCATGGTCTGCCCGAATCCACTGTGCGCATCTCCAAGTTGCCGTTCGACATGCTGGCGGAGCATGAGGGCACGATCTTTGAAACGCATACAATCCCATCGACGGCTGTGAATCCACCCACCCATTGCTCGGGATGCCACCAATGACAGACACCAAATCCGGGAAGGCTTACTGGCGCAGCATGGCCCAACTCGAGGCCACGCCGGAGTTCACCCATCTCGAACAGAATGAGTTCAAGGCCAGCCCGATGGATGTGGATGACGGCCTGTCGCGCCGCACCTTCCTCCAACTGATGGGGGCCTCTGTGGCGCTTGCCGGGGCGGGTGGGTGTCTCATCCGCCGCGACGAGGCCAGGATCGTGCCCTATGGCAAGCTGCCTGAGGACGCCATGATCGGCCGTTTCAAGCACTATTGCACCAGCTATGCCGTGGGTTCCGATGTGAGCGGATTGAAGGTGGCCGCCTTTGAAGGTCGCCCCACAAAGGTGGAGGGCAATCCCCTTCATGCCGGCAGTGAAGGTTCAGCGCATTCCTGGGCTCAGGCCTCCATCCTGGGTCTCTATGACCCCGACAGATCAAAGGCGCCTCGTCAGGGCAAGGATGCAGCCACATGGGAAGCCTTCAGCCAATGGTGGAAGGCGCGTGTGGACGCCCAACCCTCGGGCCAGGGCATTGCTTTCCTCTACCAGGATGACAACTCTCCCCTGACAGCCCAGTTCAGACAGAAGATCCAATCCCGCCTGCCCGATGCCACATGGCACCGCCATGAGCCCTTCGGACTCCAGAACATGGTCAAGGGCAATGCCATCGCGTTCGGAGCCGACCTGTATGCGGTGCCGGATTATTCAGCGGCGGATGTGATCCTATCGCTGGATGGCGATTTCCTCGGTGTGGAACCCGGTTCTGTGTCCGCCACGAAGGCCTTTGCCAAGCGCCGCCGCGTTTCATCGCCTTCCGACACCATGAACAGGCTTTACATGGTGGAGAACAGCTTCAGCGTCACAGGAGCCAAGGCCGACCACAGAGTGCGTTTGCCCGCCGGATCGGTGGGGGCCTTCGCCCTGGCCCTGGCCCATGAACTCCAGGATCGCCATGGGTTGTTCAAGGGTGTCTCATTGGCGCCTTCGGCTATGACGGCCCAGGTCAGGCGCATCCAATTGATTGCCGAGGATCTGGTGGCAGCTGGCCGCCGCTCCGCCGCTTTGGTGGTCTGCGGGTCGGGTCAAGCACCCGAGTTGCACGCCCTCTGTGCCCTGATCAATAAGGAATTGGGCGGCGCAGGCAAAACAGTGAATTACCATCCTGCCGGTTCCACCCGCGATGACGGTGTCGAGTCCCTGGTGGAAGCCCTCAAGTCCGGCCAAGTGAAGACCCTGGTGATCCTGGGCGGTAATCCCGTGTACACCCTGCCGGCGGATTTCGCCTTCAACACACTCTTGTCCCGTTGCGAGGCCACGGTCCACTTCGGACTGCATGACGATGAAACGGGATCCTCCTGCACCTGGCACCTGCCTTCAAGCCACGCCCTTGAAAGTTGGGGTGACGCGCTGGCCGTTGATGGGCGGGCCAGTCTCCAACAGCCGCTGATTTCACCGATGTATGACACGCGTTCCGAAGTTGAAGTGTCGGCCCTCCTGGCTGGCGAGACATCCTTCGATGCCTATGAAGCCCTCAAGGCTTCCTGGATGTCGCGTTCCGTCAAGAGTGAGAAGGCTTGGCGGCGTTGTCTGCATGACGGTTTTGTCCCCGGAGTCATGCATCAGGCGGAGTCACCCCGTTTGGATGCGGGACGTGTCCAAACTGCGGTCGCCATATTGAGCCCCGTCCAACCCAGTGCCACTTCCTTGGAAATTGTCTTTGCCCTGGATCGCAAGATCCATGATGGCCGTTTTGCCAACAATGGTTGGCTGCAAGAGTTGCCGGACCCCATGCACAAGATGGCCTGGGACAACCCCTGCCTGATGAGCCGGGCCACGGCTGCCAGTTTGGGTGTTTCGAACGATGATGAAATCTCCATCCGCCTTGATGGGCGCGAGATCCTGGCGGCTGCGTGGGTTCTCCCCGGACAAGCCGAAAACTCCCTCACATTGCCTGTCGGTTACGGACGCGACAAGGCCGGACGAGTGGGCAACGGCATCGGTTCCAACGCCTACGCCCTCCGTGGCTCGGCCCATCCCCGTATCGCCCAGGGCGCCGTGGTGACCAAAACAGGCAAGAAATGGCGTGAAGGTCTGGCCACCACCCAGGATCACGGCTCGATGGAAGGTCGGAAGATTGTGGTGGAGCAGGATCTGGAGGACTACAGGGCCCATCCTCATTCGGCTGGCGAGGTGGAAGGCCCGCCCTTGAAATCACTGTTCCCCGAACCCGACTATTCGAAGGGAACCCAGTGGGGCATGGTCATCGACCTCAACTCCTGCACCGGTTGCGGCGCCTGCACGGTGGCCTGCCAAAGCGAGAACAACATTCCCATTGTCGGCCGTGAGGAAGTGCGCATGGGACGGGAAATGCACTGGATCCGCCTCGACCGTTACTTCGTGTCGGATGCCGGCATGGATCCGCTCGAAGATGAAGAACCCAGGGTGGTGACCCAACCTATCAACTGCCAGCACTGCGAGAATGCTCCCTGCGAGGAAGTGTGCCCCGTGGCGGCCACCACGCATAGCCCTGAAGGCCTCAATGACATGGCCTACAACCGTTGCGTCGGCACGCGTTACTGCGCCAACAACTGCCCCTACAAGGTGCGCCGTTTCAATTTCTTCCATTACAGTCAGCAGTCGCCCTGGCTCGACACGCCGCGCCAGTGGAGGCTCGACGACACCATCCGCTACAAGATGCCGGAGTCCGTCAAGATGGCCGCCAACCCGAACGTGAGTGTGAGGAGCCGCGGCGTGATGGAGAAGTGCTCGTATTGCGTGCAACGTATCAACCGTGCTCGCATCGATTCCAAGATCGAAGGACGTTCCATCCGTGATGGCGAAGTCACACCGGCCTGTGCCCAGACCTGCCCCGCCGACGCCATCGTGTTTGGCGACATCAACGATACGTCCAGCCGCGTTCATGCCCTCAAGAACGCCGACAGGGGCTATGAGCTCCTTGCAGAACTGAACGTCAAGCCCAGGAACAGCTTTCTGGCGGCCCTCAGGAACCCGCACAAGGATTGGGCATGATCCTTCGCTCCGACCAGTACCATCCCGCGCAGTTCCGCGATGGCATCGATGACCAGCCCCTGGTCATGGGTTCCCATGATTTCCATTCCGTTACCGAAAAAGTCTGCCGAGTCAACGAATGGCCGCAGCCCCGTGTATGGTGGGTGGCCTTCGGCATTTCTGTGATGGTCCTGGGAATGTTGGGTGCCATGATCGGCTACATGTTCTGGCATGGTATCGGAGTGTGGGGTTTGCAAAACCCTGTCGGCTGGGGCTTTGACATCGTCAACTTCGTGTTCTGGGTCGGTATCGGTCACGCCGGCACGCTGATCAGTGCCGTGCTGTTTCTGTTCCGCCAGAAGTGGCGCACGGCCATCAACCGTTGGGCCGAAGCCATGACCATCTTTGCCGTGATCTGTGCGGCCATGTTTCCGGGTATCCATACGGGTCGTCCCTGGCTCGACTTTTGGCTGTTCCCTCTCCCGAACTCGATGGCCTTATGGCCGAATTTCAAGAGCCCCCTGTTATGGGACGTCTTTGCGGTGAATACCTACATGACAGTGTCGGCGCTGTTCTGGTATGTCGGACTGATTCCCGACCTGGCCACCCTCCGCGACAGGGCCACGGGTCTCCGCAAAATTCTCTATGGCATTGTATCGCTGGGATGGCGTGGTGCCAACCGCCATTGGCAAAGCTATGAGCGTGCCTATCTCATCCTGGCCGCCCTGGCCACGCCGCTGGTGCTTTCGGTGCACACCATCGTGAGTTATGACTTCGCCGTCTCCATCATCCCCGGATGGCACACCACAATCTTCCCGCCCTACTTTGTGGCGGGGGCCATTTTCTCGGGCTTTGGCATGGTGCTCACGTTGATCGTGCCCTTCCGCAAGCTGTTCAGGCTTGAGGAGCTGGTGACCGAACGTCATCTGGAGAACATGTGCAAAATCATCCTCGCCACAGGGTCGATGGTGGGGTATGCCTACATGATTGAATTCTTCATTGCCTGGTATTCGGGCAATGCCTATGAGTTGTTCACGTTCAAGAACCGGGCCATGGGGCCCTACGCCTGGGCCTACTGGACCATGGTGTCCTGCAACGTGATCTCTCCGCAGTTCTTCTGGGTCCGCCGTTTCCGCCGTTCCTTGTCGGCGATGTTCTTCCTCAGCATCGTTGTGAACA
>JBFWNO010000114.1:0-8174 GCA_050251015.1 Planctomycetota bacterium | reverse complement strand
GGGCCAGAGCGGGCTTAAGGAGGTTCCCCGCATCCACGGCACCCTCGGCGGCCCCGGCCCCCACGATGGTGTGGAGCTCGTCGATGAACAGGATGACCTGACCGGCAGATCCTTCCACCTCCTTCATCAGGGCCTTGAGCCTATCCTCGAATTCGCCGCGATATTTGCTTCCCGCGATCATGGAACCCAGATCCAGAGCCAGGAGGCGCTTGTTCTTGAGGGGCTCGGGCACGTCTCCATCCACGATCTTCTTCGCCAATCCTTCCACAATGGCAGTCTTTCCTGTGCCGGGTTCGCCCACCAACACTGGGTTGTTCTTGCTGCGGCGCGAGAGGATCTGCATCACGCGGCGGATTTCCTCGTCACGGCCGATCACCGGGTCGATCTTGCCGGTACGGGCCAGTTGTGTGAAATCCTGGGTGTACTTTTCCAGGGTTTCATACTTGCCCTCAGGGTTCTGATCCGTCACACGCTGGTTCCCACGAACCTGGGCCAGCACCACCAGGGCTTTGTCGCGGGTGGTGCCCACGGCGCTGGCCACATCCTTTTGCCCCAGAAGGGCAAGGAACAGGTGCTCCGTCGACACGTAGTCGTCATGGAGGGACGACTTTTCCACCTCGGCTTGGTCGAGGACCTTCTTGCCTTCTGGAGTGAGATAAGCCTGTGTATCGCCGGTGACACGGGGAATCTTGGCCAAGGCCTGTTCGGCCTTCAGCACCACAGATTCAACAGGAATCTCGAGGCGTTGGAGGAGACGTGGCACAAGACCTTCCTTCTGGGTGGCCAGGGCTGCGAGAAAATGCCATGGGGAAATGGCTTGATGAGAGAGCTTGCCAGCATATTGCATGCTGGACTGGATGGCCTCGGCCGCCTTGTCGGTGAAGTTCTTGAAGTCCACGGCTCCTCCTTTTGCTGCACACTGTCATGCAAACAAGGTGCCCAGGTCCAAGAAAAACCTAACTTAGGGAAAGGTGAGGAAAACCTGAAAAATCGGCACTTCAGACAGTGGAAGCGGCATCCGCTAACCAAATTGGCATGTCAGGATGGCAAGAAGCCAGGCCCTCTATCACCCATCAATTTTTCTTGAGGGTCAGTGAACGAAACAGGCAAGAGGCGGGATGTGCCCCTCATCCCAGTGGTCTAGGCACAGGCTGCCACAATCACCAGGGCTCCAGCGCCGATCCACTTGGGGATCGTCATCGCCGTTCCTCGCGAACGCACAATCCAGCTGCCGCCACGATGCAGATCAGTGGCATCACGGGATGCCGGAACCTTCCCGTTGCATTAGCTCCTCCTGAGACGAGGGCCAGGTAAGCCATGACGGTTGCGAGCAACAAAAGCCCCCCCCGCTCCAATCGGCGAAGCCCCAAGAAGGACAAGACATACAAACCAGCCAAGACCAGTCCCAGCAAGGTTGAGATCACCAAGAGCAGAGGCTGTCTGGCTACCAGGGTCTGGATCGTTCCCACAACGCCGTCATCCTGGATACCGGCTAGGAGACCCCCTCCCTGCTTGCGCAGACCGATCAACTGCAGGGCTTCTGTGGACCCAGGATCGAGGGTGGCTACGGCCAAGCCTTTCACGTGAACCAGAAGGGCCTCTACGGGATGCGCCATCAGGATGCCCTTCCCTTCCTGATACACATCGTGATACATCGAACCCAGGGATTTCCCCTGCCGGCTCCGGCTTTCATGCATGGCCCGCTTCGTGGATTCAGACACTTCGGCAAAGGGTCGCCCTTCGATGCGAGCCCGAACGGCCGCACCCCAATAGACTCCCACGTTGTATTCCTTCACAGCGGCAAAACCGCGGTATTCCGCCTGGGACTCATTGCGACAAACCCAAAGTCCCATTGCCACCATGGGCAGGAGGATCACGGGAAGGGCACGGGTCCACGGCTGTTTGTCACGGACCCCCCCGTACACAACCAGCAGAAAGGCGGGCCAGGGAAGGTAGACGGCCGCGGCTCTCGTGAAGGCTAGGCCCGCCAAACCCAGGCCGGCTAGGCAAGAGAAACGAAAACTGCGGTGAGATTGCCGAAGGGCCATAAGGGTCGCGATCAACAGAAAGGTGAAGAGCGTCTCGCTGAGCATCAGCGGGGCATAGAGCACCGAAAGGGGCTCCAACGCACACAGCCATGCCGACAACGATGCAACCCTTTCCGGCAAACCCAAAGAAAGAGCCAGGGACCTCAGGAGCAGGCAGGTCAGGGCCCCAAGAACGATCTGGGCCACCCAACCTGCCATCAGTAGCCCACCCCTGACCCCTGCGTGTTCGGGCCAAAGCGCCAGGGAGAGCGCCAGGGGATAGCCGGGCGTGCGGAACACCTCGGGTTCGTGGGTGCCAAACACACCGTGTTCTGCCAGACTCGTGCCAAGGCGGAGGTAATCCCAGCTATCGGGAGTCATCACAGCCTCCGGGCCCACCCTCCACAGTGCCAAAATCCCGAAGCCCATGCGCAGGGCCAAAGCCACCCCAAAGACCTTCCACATACCTCGGTCCATCAGCCCCCCAGATAGGCCCGGCGCACAGCATCGTTGCCCAAGAGATCCTTCGATGCGCCTTCCAGGGCCAACGTTCCCGTCTCCAACACATAGCCACGGTGGCTGAATTTGAGGGCTTGGGCCGCATTTTGCTCAATGACCAGGAGCGTGACACCCCTGGCGTGCACCTCTCCAAGAATGCCGAAGATCTGCTGGACGATCAGGGGTGCCAGGCCAAGAGAAGGTTCGTCGAGCATCAGGATGCTGGGTCTGGACATCAGCCCACGGGCTATGGCCACCATCTGTTGTTCACCCCCGCTGAGCGTGCCAGCAAGCTGTCCACGCCTCTCCTTGAGCTTGGGAAAAAGTTCATAGCACCAACCAAGGGTGCTGTCACCGGGTTTGGGAACACCGTGGACATGCGCCCCCATGTGAAGATTGTCCTCGACCGTCATGGCACCGAACAATCGTCGGCCTTCGGGGACCAGCACGAGTCCCGCTTTCACGCGTTCACCGGCGGGCCATCGGGTGATGTCCCGCCCCCCCAGGATCACCCGTCCATTCGAGGGGGGCAGGATGCCCGACAGCACACGCAACAATGTACTCTTGCCCGCCCCATTGGCTCCAATGAGAGAGACCACCTCGCCCTTGCCCACCCTCAGGGTCACACCCCTCAGGGCTGTCACGGCCCCGTAGGCGGCACCTAGATCCTGCACCTCAAGCATGGGAACCCTCGCCCAGATAGGCCTCCCGCACCCTGGGATCGAGCCTGATCTCCACCGGGGTCCCCTCTGCGATTGTCTCGCCATGATCCAGCACGGCGATCCTGTCGCACAGTCCCATGACCAGCCGCATGTCATGCTCGATCAGCACCACGGTCACTCCTGTCTTGGCAATGGAACGGATCAATCGAGTCATGTCGTCGGTCTCCGTAGGGTTGAGCCCGGCGGCCGGCTCGTCCAACAACAGGATCCGCGGATCCGTCGCTAAGGCCCTGGCGATCTCTAGGCGGCGCTGGAGGCCATAAGGCAGGGAGCTGGCCATCTCTTCCTCATGGCCGCTCAGTCCCACCATCTCCAGTCTCCTGAGGGCCTCTCCATCCGTGGAATCCCCTCCACGAAGATGGCGTCCGACTTGGACGTTGTCCATCACGCTCATCTTGCCGAAGAGCCGGATGTTCTGGAAGGTCCGGGCCATGCCCCGCCCGCACACTTGATGGGGCTTGAGTCCGTGGAGGTCCTTGCCTGCCAGCAGGATCCGCCCCGTCGTGGGCCTGTCGACCCCGGACATCAGGTTGAAGAGGGTGGTCTTTCCGGCCCCATTCGGACCAATCAAACCGGTGATCACACCTTCCATCACCTTCAGAGAGACCTCATGCAGGGCCCTGACGCCCCCGAAGTGTCGGCTGACATTCTGCACATCAAGGAGAGCGTTCACTTTCCGGCCCCCCTTCTTGCCAGCACTTCTGGGAGAAGGCCTTCGGGTTTGAACCGCATCATCACGAGCAGGATCAGTCCAAACAGGATGATTCTGGCCTGGGCCGGCACCAAGGGCTCACCCGAGTCCATGTCGGGTGGAAGGGCATCAATCAGGTCGCGGAGGAATTCCCCCAGGGACATCAGCACAACGGTCCCCAGGAGCACCCCACGGATATTTCCCATGCCCCCCAGGACCACCGCGCACAGCACATACACGCTGACCATAAAGGTGAAATGAGAAGGGTGGGCCGTTTCCACCAACATCACAAACATGTAACCGGACAAACCGGCCAAACCGGCCGTCACCCCGAAGGACAGGGCCTTGGCCTTCAACAGGGAGATACCGCAGGATTCCGCAGCCACCGAGTTTTCGCGCATGGCCACCAGGGCATGGCCCCAGCGGCTGCGCCTCAGGCACCCCACGCCATACAAGGTGGCCGCCAGGAAAAGGGTGAAGACCAAACCCTTCACCCAGAAGGACACCTGAAAGGATCCCGCAGAAATCTGAGGGAACACATGGGCCAGGGCCGTTTCCAAAGAGGCCAACGACGACTCGGAAAGAAGAAACAGGTTGTTGATCCCCCCCGAACCCCTTGTCCACGTTTCGTTCTTGATGACCTGCCTGACTAGCTCGGCAAATCCGAACGTGACAATGGCAAAGTAGTCGCCCCGCAGGCGCAAGGTCGGCAGGCACACAAGGCCCCCCACCAAGGCGCTGGCCACGATGGCCGAAAGGGCCAGGATGGGGATCCCGATGAGGTCATGAAGCATGAACCAATCGCGGAACGAGATCTGGAGGATGGCCGCCGTGTAGGCCCCGACGGCCATGAATCCCGCCAGGCCCAGATTGAGCTGACCGGCAAAACCCGTCTGCACATTAAGGCCGGCCGAGGCCACGGCAAACACGAGCACGTAATTCAGGATGAAGACCAACCTGGAGGCCTTGACGACCCATTGGGCCTCCCCACCCCCCACCTGAAAGCCGAGATCCCATTGGAAGGAGGGAAACAGGGGATAGAGCAAGACAGGGAATGCGAGCGCGAACACAAGGGCCATGTCCAGGGGCCGGCGCATCATGCGCGGTCTCCCTCTGAACGTCCCATCAGTCCACGGGGACGCACGATCAGGATGAGGATCATGATCAGGAAGGCCACGCTTTCCCTGTAAGCGCTGGAAATCGAAGGATGTTCCAGCCATTCACCAAGATTCCCAAGGTACCCGGCAGCATAGCTTTGGCTCAAACCGATCAGGACGCCACCCAGAATGGCCCCAGGGATGGACCCGATCCCACCCAGCACCGCGGCCGCAAAGGCCACCACGCCAATCTGAACGCCCATGTCGTAACGCACAAGCGGGACATGCAAAAGCAGGAGGCTTGCGGAGAGGGCCGCCATGGAGGCACCTAAGACAAATGTGAAGACCACCACGGCATTGAGATCCACTCCCATCAATCGGGCCGCATCGGCATCCTGGCTGACGGCCCTCATCGCTCTGCCCAAATGGGTGCGTTCGACGATATGGCGGAGAAGCACCATGGCCCCCAAGGCGGCAACCAGGATGACCAGGGACTTCCAGCGCACCTCGACCCCTCCAAAGGAGAGGGCTGTTTGCTCAAGTGCAGAAGGCAGCTGGAGCCTGAGATCCCTGGGGCCAAACACCACAGCCGCAAGGTTTTGAAGCAGGAGTGAAAGGCCGATGGTGGTGATCAGCGCCGATAGTTTGGAGGCCCCCCTCAGGGGTCTGTAGGCCAGCCTCTCCACCAGGGCCCCCAGCAAGGCCGTGAGGATGATGGAGGCCCCGAGAGCCAGGGCCAGGGAACCGACACCGGGATCCTCCCCACCCCACTGACGGGCCAGCAAGAGCGTGAAGAAGGCGCCGGCCATGGCAATTTCCCCGTGGGCAAAGTTGATCAGGCCAATGATGCCGTAGACCAAGGAATAGCCGACGGCAATGAGGGCAAACACACCGCCGAGAATCAGGCCATTGAGAGTGTGATCGATAAACTCGGCAATGGCCGGAGTCACGATGAGGGTCAGGTTCTTCTGCGGCGGAAGAGCATGAGGATCACCGCAGCCAAAACACCCACGGCAAGATAAACACTGACACCAAGGCCCTTGGAAGCCTCGGGGGTTTCTTCAGGTTTGGGTTGGCTGGGCACCGTCTCCATCGCAGGCCTGATGGCCACCACAGGAGGCGCAGCCTTGGGGGATTCCGGAGGCAATTGCATCTCGCAATAGGTCAGCTTCCCGTTGCGGACCCGGGACACAAAGAGCGGCTTCGAACAGTCGCCATTGCTGTCAAAATAGGTGTTGCCCGTAACACCGATGTATCCGGTTTCAGGTGTGGTCATTCGTGCCAGTTCATCCCGGATCGCTGTACGGTCGGGGCCCACCTTTTCGATCACCTTGGCCAGGGTCCCCAGGGCATCGTAGGAAAGGGCTGCGCAGAAATCCGGCTCTTCCTTGAATTCCATCATGAACGCCTCGGCAAAGGGCGCCACCAGGGGACCTGCGGCAGGGTCGTTCACATAGGGGGTCGTGATCATGGCACCCTCGGCGGCGGGCCCGGCGATCTCGATGAATTGGGGACTGAACACCCCGTCACCGGCGATCAAGGGAATCTTCACGCCTTTGGAAGCCATCATGGAGGCAATGAGCCCGGCTTCGGTATAGAGCCCCGACACGAAGACAACTTCAGGATTGCCGTACTTGACCTTCGAAATGATGGAACTGAAATCCTTGCTTTCGCGGTTGTAGCCGTACTCCGAGACAATCTCAAGGCCGAGCTCCTGGGCCTTCTTGAGGAAAAAGGTCTTGAGACCGGTGCCATAGGTGTCATTCTCATAGATCACCACCACCCGGTGAACCTTCAAGCATTCGGCAAGAAAACGTGCGATGCACTCGCCCTGGAAATCGTCACGATAGAGATTGCGAAAGAACCAGGGGCTTCCCTGGCAGACGTCCACATTTGTGGAACCGGGGGTCAGCGCGACGAGCCCCTGCTTCATGTAAATGGGTTTGGCCGCCATGGAGCAGGAGGAATTGAAGTGACCGATCACGGCTGAAATGGAGTTGTTGGAGGCCACGTCATGGGCCACGATCGCGGCCGCGTCCCCGCGACCCTCGTCATCCTTGAAGACAAGACGGACTTTCCTTCCGTGGATGCCACCCTTGTCGTTGATTTCCTTGAGCTTGAGATTGACCCCCCTCTGGATCATCTTGCCGTAATCGGCACAATCCCCCGTGAAGGGGGCGCAAACAGCCAGGGTGATGGATTCTTCTTCGGCATGGAGACCTTGGACCACGGAAACAGCCCACAAACCCAGCATCGAACCCAACACCATCCAGCGTCTCATGGAACCCGCCTTTCGCTTATTTTCCCCATTGTAACGCCCTCACAAGCCATCCATTAAGATGGTATCCGTGAACACCCCCTCTTCCCTGTGTTCGGCCAAATCCGCCCTGCGTCAGACCTTGATGAGGGCCCGAGATGAGCTGGATCGCACCACTCGGGCGGCCAAATCGCGGGCCCTCTGTGACAAATTGATCCCCCTGGCCGAGGGAACGGGCCAGGTGGCGGCCTTCCATCCGATGGGCGGCGAGATCGACATCACACCCCTGCTGAAGGCCATCTGGAGCGTCGGTCGCCGAGTCTGGTTACCCCGCGTGGAAGGCGAACATTTGAGTTTTCACCATGTGGGATCCTCCGGGGACCTTTCCCCAGGATCCATGGGGATCCTGGAACCGCGACGGGATCTTTTCCCTGCCACAGACTCCCTCCCTGGCCATCACAGCACCGGCCTGCCAGAACACGGGAAGCGCAAGGGCCCCTTCACACCCCGCCATGCTCTGATGGTGGTGCCGGGCCTGGCCTTCGGCCAGGATGGCCGTCGTCTGGGCTATGGCAAGGGTTACTATGACAAGGTGCTGGACCGGCTGGGTAAAGAATGGATCACCATCGGAGTCGGGTACCCCAACCAAAGGCAGGATGACCTGCCGGAAGGCCCCGGGGATCGCCGGGTGGATGCCATCCTATTGGCCGGTGTCTGGATCAAACCCCTGCCGGAATAGATAAGATAGGACCATGCCCCGCCTGATCTCTGCTATTCCCGTGCTCCCCGTGTTGGACCTCAAGCAGGCTCTCGCCTTCTACGCCAAGATCGGCTTCCACACTGTGATGACCCGCGATGACAATGCCGCCATCGAAGATCGGA
>JBFWNO010000113.1:0-8298 GCA_050251015.1 Planctomycetota bacterium | reverse complement strand
TGCTTCATCGCCACCATCAAGCACGGATGGCCGGCCCCACGTCGGATCCCTCCATGCTGCTGGAGAACCTTGGCAAGGACGCCGAATGGAATTTCAAGCGTGATCCGGCAAGGATCCCCCGCCCCCCCGTGGAACTCAACAGCAACCATGGCGACCTGCATGCCGGATGGCTTGATGTCGACAACGACGGCCTTTTGGACCTTCTGATTGCGTCCAGTGACTACCCCGACGACCAACTGCTGACCCTGTGGCACCAGAAAGCGGGAGGCTCCTTTGAAGACTGGACCCCCCGGCTGGGTCTGCGCTGGATCAACGCTGCACAGATCTCGCTGGCCGATGTGGACCGTGACGGAGCCACAGACATCCTGGTGGCCACCAGCAACACCCGCCTAAAAGCCGAGCAGTTGAAGGACCGCTCCCTGGATGTGGGTGTTCTCCGGAACATGGAGCCGGCCCGCAACGGCAACCGCTTCCTCAGTATCCGTCTCAAGGGTGCCGGCAAGGGTAAGTCGAACACGGATGCCGTGGGTGCACGCGTCACCGTCTGGACGGGCGATCTCAGGCAGACCCGCGAAGTCTACGGGGGTTTGGGCTGCGGGGGACACCGCGACGATGGCGAATGCCGCTTCGGGATGGGTAAGGCCCTGAAGGCCGACAAGATCGAGGTGCGCTGGCCCGACGGCAAGTCGACAATCCAGACATTCACCGATGTGGCCACCAACGCCTTCTACATTCTTGAAGAGGGGAAGACGCTCAAGGCTGCCAAATAGCCTGAGGCTCCGGCAAACTGAAGGCTTCCGACTTACTCGCTCTTAAGTACTTCGGCAGGTTGTAAGCGGGCCGCAAGGATCGCGGGGATGATGGCGGACAGCAGACAGAGCACCCCGGCCGAGAGGCTGAGGGCCAAAGCCAGGGAGTGGGAATAGGCACTGGGGAAGCTCTCGAAGATCCCGTACATGTCGAAGAGCCCGGCTCGGGAACCCAGCACGTCGAACATCAGCCAGGAATGGATGGCATCGATGTGGGCCATGAAGCGCCACCCCCCCAACCAGCCTGCAAGACTTCCCAGGAGGCTCAAACCCATGGCAAAGCCCACCACCAGTCGGAAGATGGTGAGGGGGCCCACCCCCATTGCCATCAGTAGCCCCAGGGTGCGGACCTTGCTCTTCATCATCAGGTTGACCATCAGGAAGATGGCACAGGCGGCCAACAGCAGGATGAAGAGGGTGACGATGCGCACCATGTTCATCTCATACTGCACCTGGCCCAACCAGCTCATGTTGGCGGTCCAGGCCTCCACCTCCCAGCGCCCCTCGGATCCGGCTTCCCTGTCGATCACGGAGCGGATCCTGTCGATCTCCAGGGCGAGGGCCTGACGGTCGGCACCGGAAAGGGCCGCCACGGCCTTGCCGGCCACGGGCTCTGAAGGATCATGGTTGAGGAACCCCTGCATGGCCAACAGCGGCATGAAAACGGATTGCTTGTCCTCATAGCCCTCGAATGAAACGATGCGGGCCACCCGGGCCTCCATCTTCTTCGTGCGGGGCTTTTCGATCATCGCGGAAGGCGGCGATGGCACCACGGCATAGATCTCGACCTTGTCACCCACGGCAAGCCCCAGCTCCCGGGCCAGACCTTCGGGCAAAACCAGAGGGACCGCCTTTCCGGGTTCCATGGCGAAAACGGATGGAAAATCATCGGCCACCTTCCGGCGCAGGGTGTGCAGGAGGTGGAAATGCTCTGCGGTGACCCCTCTCAGGAGGGCCCCCTTCATGCGGTCTCCCCCCGTGCCGACCAGACCGGCCGTCTCGAGCTCCAGGCCTGTGGCTCCCTTGAGATCGAGCTTTTTCAGGATGGATTCGAATTCAGAGGCGTCCCAACGCTGGGCCAGGGCCCCCGAGGCCTCGCGCCGGGTGATGGTGAGATCGGCGGCGCTCTGCCGCCTGGCCTGATTCCAGAATCCTTCCAGCATGCCCTCGGTCACCGAAAACACCACAATGTTCACAAACACCGCCAGGGCCACAAAGAGCATGGAAGCCCAGGCCACGGGGCGCTTGAGGAGCCAGGCGACAAGCAGGACCCTCATTCGCCCTTGTTCTCGTGAACCTTGGGGGTTGCGGTTTTTTCGACGGGCTTCAAGGTGGGGAACAGAATCACATCGCGGATGTTTGGGCTGTTGGTGGCCAGCATCACGAAACGGTCGACTCCCATGCCGAAACCAAAAGTCGGAGGCATACCGTATTCCAGTGCCATGATGAAGTCCTCATCAACGGGGGATGCCTCATCGTCACCCTCGGCCTTGAGCTTGGCCTGGTGTTCCAAGCGTGAACGCTGGTCCTCGGGGTCATTCAGCTCGCTGAAGGCGTTGCCGAATTCCATGCCGGCAATGTAGAGCTCGAAGCGTTCCACCAAAAGATCACCCCCCCCGCGGTGCCGCTTGGCCAGCGGGGAAATGAGTTTCGGGTAATCGATCACAAAAGTGGGCTGGACAAGATTGGGTTCCACGGCCGCACTGAAGAGGGCGTCCACAAGGCGCCCATAGTTCAGCGGAGGGGCCACATCGGCCCCCAGGCGCTGGCAGGCCGCCAGGAGTTCCTTGTCGGAGGCCTTCAGGATATCGATGCCGGCAGCCTCCTGAATGAGGCTCTGCATGGTGGCCCGGCGGAATGGCTTCTCGAAATCGATGACCTTGTCGCCCCACGACAATTGAAGCGTTCCCGAAGCGGCCTTGGCCAGACAACGGTAAAGCTCCTCAACCAAATCCATGCCCGCCAGATAATCCATGTAGGCAATATAGAACTCCATCGACGTGAATTCAGGGTTGTGATTGCGGTCGATGCCCTCATTGCGGTAGTTGTGGGCGATCTCATACACCTTCTCAAGCCCCCCCACGATGAGTCGCTTGAGGTAGAGCTCATCGCTGATCCTGAGGAACAGGTCCGTCGACAATGCATTGTGGTGCGTGACGAAGGGCCGTGCCGCTGCGCCACCATACAGAGGCTGCAAGGTGGGAGTTTCCACTTCGAGGAAGCCCTTGTCATCCAGGAACTTCCGCAAAGCACTCACAATGCGCGTTCGCTTGATGAACACCTCACGGCTCTGTCGGTTGACGATCAGGTCGATGTAGCGGTGCCGGTAACGCGCCTCGGTGTCCGAGAAAGCCGAGAAGGTGGTGCCCTCCGCCTCTTTCAGGCTGGGAAGCGGGCGCAGGCATTTGGCCAGCAGGGTGAATGAAGACGCCTTGAGCGATGACTCGCCCGTCTTGGTGGTGAAGGCCGTGCCCGTGAAGCCGACCCAATCTCCAAGGTCGGCCTCCTTGAACAACGGGTATTGCCCCTCGGGCAACGACTCGCCCTGCACAAAAACCTGCAAACGGCCTTCCCGATCTTCAATGTGGCAGAACGAGGCCTTGCCCATCACGCGCTTGGCCACCAGACGGCCGGCCAGGGCTACATCACTTCCCAATGTCGACAGATCCTGAAAGGATGACAGGAAGGTGCCCGTGGAGTGCGTGAAGGAGAAGTTGTAAGGATAGGGTTCAGGGCCCTGCTCGCGAAGCTTCTTGAGCTTCGCCAAACGGATCTCCATCTGGTCGTTGCGGTCTTCCATGCACACATTGTAAAGCAGAGGGCATCCACAAGGGATGCCCCTACGAGAGACAACCGGCATCTGTAGGGGCGACCCTTGTGGTCGCCCTCAGGAATCAGGCCCTGGACCTGTAGCTCTTGTAGCCGTTGTAGTAGTAGTAATAGCTCTTGCCGGGCACACGGACCATGTTCAGGAACACGCCGAGGATGTTGGCATTCACATTGGTCAGAAGGTGTTTGGCCCAGGTGACCTGGTCTTGCTCGACGCGTTCGGCACCCACCACGAACAGCGTGGCATCCACCAGGGAGGCCATGGTGAGGGTATCGCCGACGTTGTAGATCGGCGGAGTGTCCATGATCAGGTAGTCGCACATGCCCTTGAGTTCCTCGACCAGAGCGCGCATGCGCACGGATTCCAAAAGGTTGATGGGGTCGGCCGGGATGGGACCGGATGTGAGCACCCTGAGGTTCTCGATCGACGTGGACTGGATATAGCGTTCCATGCCCGTGAAATCCGTGTCATCACCCGGTGTGGTGCGGCCCTCAAGGATGGAGCTCAAGCCCTGCGAATTATCGAGGCCCAGCACCTCATGGATGGTGGGGATGCGCAAGTCGCCGTCGACGACGATGATGCGTAGCCCCTTGCGGGCGAGGGCGATGGCCAGGTCGACGCAGATGGTTGTCTTGCCTTCCTGGGGAACCGTGGAGGTCACAAGGAAGCTCTTGAGACCCAGATCGACAGCGGCACTCTTGACCAGCGTGGCGGCGGTGTTGAAGTGCTCGGCAAAGGGATCCTTGCTCGGAAGTTCCGTGAGGATGACCTCTTTCTTGGCTTTGCCAATCATGGCCAAAACCGGCAGATTCATGTGGCGGCGGACGTCGTGCTCCGTTTTGATGCTGGTATCCATGTATTCACGGATATACACAAAGAACACGGAGATGATGAGGGCCACCATCAAGGAGAGCACCATGGTCTTCTTGGTGTAGGTGCGCACAGCCTCTGGCGCATGCTGTGCGATCTTGGTCAACTTCACAATCTGCCCGGCCTGGATCTGGGCCTTGAGATCCGCCAATTCGTCCTTCAGGTCGTTGCTCTTGTTCATCACCCTGTCGCGTTCCTTGAGGATGTCCATCAGGTGAAGATCGAGGTCATTGATGCGCTCGACGATGGCGTGCAGCTTGTCCTCTTGCGATGTCAGGGCCAGGATCTCGTCATCATGGTGGCGCCGAAGGGTCTCGATCTCAGTGATGCGGAAACCATAGCGCATGTCGTCGTTCTTCGAGAACCTCTCATCCATTTCCTGCGTCAGCATCTTGAGCTGCTCAATGTTCCTCAAAGCCTGCTGGACCTGGGGGTGTTCATCAGTGTATTTGGATCTGAGCTGTTGGAGGGCCACCTCCTCACTGTCGCGCTTCTCAATCAGGTTCCGGCGCTGGTCACTCGATTCAAGGATCAACTGCCTTTGCTCGCTGGAGAGCTTGAGGTACCTGAGATTCAGCATCTTCTCCTCTTCACTGAGGGCGCTGATCGACTTGGCATGTTCCTGCTTGCGGGCGCGGATGTCCTTGAGGAGCTCCTTGATTTCATCATGACTCTTCGGTGCCGAACCCTCGTAACCGAGGTCGTGCATGTCGACGGTGATATCGCTGAAGGACCGGACATTGTTGTAACGGTTGCCGATCTCGGCTAGTTCACGGCGGTGCTCACGCAACAAGTCAACGCTGAAGGCCTCGTGGAAGTTTTTGTTGACACTGATCCCGTGGGGCTCAAACAAGGGCCTGAACTCAGAAACGAAATCGGCCTCGATCTGGGCCGCTTCCTCATCCTTGCCCTGGAACTTGGCCGTCAGGTGATCCTTGTAAAGGGACACCACGCGGTTGTAGAGCTTGTCGATCTCGTCTCGTTCTCGGGCGTTATCGGCCCTGATCTTTGGGTTGGCGGTGTCGGTGTTGCCATCCTTGTACCAAAAGTCGATGTCCTTGGCCCGGGCCTTGAGTTTTTCGTTGTAGTCGTTGTTGAAATCATTTTGGAAATACCAGGCGGCCTCGTTCACCAGGATTCGGGAAAAGGATTCATGGAGGGATTGGGCACTGAGGATCAGGAGGTTGGGATTGCCTTCGGAGGCCGCTCCCACCACCACACTCTTGAAACCATCCATCACTTGGGCATGAATCGACTCGGGGGTCACCGGAGTCTGGGTGAGTGACAACTGTTCCTCGATATGCTTGCGCGTGTTCAAGAGGTCGTTGAAATTGGCTTGAATGCCATCCGACACACTGCCGCTGGCGTAAAAGAGAAGCTTGTCCTCTTCGCTGAGTTTATCGACAGTACCGGCCTGCTTGGCCAATTCCATCTTATCGACAACCCTTTTCGCGATGAGGGGGTACTTCCCATCGCGTGAACGATCTGAAAGACGGGCTTCAAGGTCGCTGCGGTTGCGCAGGAATGTCAGCTTGTTCTTGGCCGACCCTTCATAATCCTTGGCGCCCAACTCAATTTGGGCATTGGCCACGTAATAAGTCTGCTCTTTTTTACTGACATACATATACATGCAACAGATCGCAAGAAAAACCAGCCCGAACTCCAGGGCGCGGCGTCGAATAACTCTGAGATAGTCTTTGAGATCCATGATTTTTTAACTGTGTCGTTTCATCGGGATTTCCGCATGGCGTCTTTAGGTACAGTCCTGTCGTAGGCGGATGAACGGGAAAATGTAGATAGGTTGTTGCGAAAAGTCAATCCTTATCCAAACTTCTTTCAGAAACCACATTCACGGGCCTAAACAAGCACTTTAAGTCTTGTTTTTGGAGCTCTTCCCTCGTTTCCAATGACC
The DNA here is from genome assembly GCA_050251015.1 of Planctomycetota bacterium. Classification (GTDB taxonomy): domain Bacteria; phylum Planctomycetota; class JBFWNO01; order JBFWNO01; family JBFWNO01; genus JBFWNO01. The sequence continues at coordinate 1,877 of JBFWNO010000113.1, read as the reverse complement.
CGATTTTCCACCCTGTTTTTCCAGCAATTTCATCGAGACAATTTCCATGCCCTTGTCGACGCCCTTCGCCATGTCATACACCGTCAGGCACGCCACAGCGACACCTGTCAACGCCTCCATTTCAGCGCCCGTTTTTCCTTGAGTCGACACGGTGCAGCGGATCACCAGAGAGTCTTTCATGTAGCGGAAATCAATGTCGACGAAATCGAGAATCAGGGGGTGACACAGCGGAATAATTTGAAAGGTTCCCTTGGCGGCCTGGATACCGGCAATCCTGGCGCATTCCTCAACAGCACCCTTTTCCAAAGCGTTGTCTCTTACAGGCTTGTAGGCTCGGCCCAGCTTGATACGCCCCTCTGCCACAGCTCGCCTGGATGTGACTTTCTTGGAACCCACATCCACCATGCGCAAGCGTCCCTGACCCGAAGTGTGAGTGAGTCGGCCCATGGGTCATGAGTATAGGCGAATATCCCAAAATAAAACGACCCCGCGATGCGGGGTCGTCTCTCTCTTGATTCTCGGGCTCTTCGTCAGCTTCTGACGCTCTCGAGCAGTGTCCTCCAGCCCCCAGAACGGCTCAACAGGCTTTGTTCTTCGACCGCAAGGACTTCGGAAAAGTGTTCAGATATGAAGGCGCTGAATTCCTGCCTGTATTGAGAAGGGTTCTGGGCGATTTTTTTCATTCCGACTCCTTGCGCGTCTTGTATCGCCTGGGACTGGAATGCGCATCATGAAAAATCCGTAACCTCTTTAAAATAAAGAGGTTACGGATAATGGCCGCTGAGAATCCAATATCGTTTTGAAGCAGTGCTTCTCGACGAAAGTTCGAGCGGGACTTCTCTTAGCTTGCCTTGGCCGACTTGCCTGCGCTCTTGGTTGCCCCTTCCGAAGCCACGATCACGCCAAGAATGTCATCTTCCTTGAGGATGGTGTAATCCTCACCGTTGACCTTCACATCCGTGCCGGCATACGTCGAAAAGGCCACCTTGTCCCCCACCTTGACCGATAGGGCCCTGAGGGTTCCGTCTTTCATGATCCGACCCTTGCCTACGGCCTTCACCACACCTTCGGCAGGCTTTTCCTTGCCACTGTCAGGCAAATAGATGCCCCCGGCTGTCTTTTTGGCCGCCTCGGAACGCTTGATCAACACGTGATCACGGATCGGTTGAATGGTAGTGGTCATGATGGTCTCCCTGTTTTTCTGTTTTGATCCTGTTCGAGTGCCTTGATGACACCCTCAAATCGTCTCTTGTTGGCCTCGCTGATCTTGGAAAGTGTCTCATGACCTCTCCGGATCACGGTCTCGGTTTCAGCTTGATCGTCCGCACATGTCAGTGCATGGAAGCTTGCCTTGGGATCTTCACCTTTCTCGGTCACCTTGATGATTTGGGTCAGACCCAGATCATCGAGACAACGGAAGGCCTCAGAGGAGCAACGAGCCACACTGACCTTTCCCGTGTCCTCACCGGAGCAGGCCAAGGAAGCCATCAGCCCCATAAAGGTGGAATCCATCTTCTGGCACTCCATCAAATCGAAGATCACTTGTGGGTAGGAACAATCCGCGTGCCGTTCTTTCATGAAAATGGAGATGTGAGAGGCATCCAAATAAGATGCATAGCCACGAATTTTGAAATACAGGGCCGTTTCAATTTGGCCCACGGCGATCTGACACATGGATGGCATTCTTCTATTATAAATCCGATTTGATCCGCAATTGACTTGCCAAATCTGTATTTTTTTGGGAAAATTAGGTTCTTGCCAGAGTGGCGGAACGGCAGACGCGCCGGATTCAAAATCCGGTAGGGTCAAACCTGTGTGGGTTCAAGTCCCACCTCTGGGACCAAAATCAGCATATTGTGTGGTATTTCAAGCCCCTA
>JBFWNO010000112.1:0-8393 GCA_050251015.1 Planctomycetota bacterium | reverse complement strand
CACGAAGGCCTGCGGCCAAGGTGGGCCGTAATGATCCCTGCCCCTGTGGTAGTGGCAAGAAATTCAAAAAATGCTGTGAGACCTTGGGGCAATGACTTGCCCACAAGTCAATAAACTTCGGAATTGACTCGTCTGTCTGATAGGATAAGGTCTAGGTCAATGTAAGGAGGTCTCATGAGCAATGCCCTTGCCGTCAACGACAGCACTTTTGCACAAGAAGTGATCCAAAGCCCCACTCCTGTGGTGGTGGATTTTTGGGCTGAATGGTGCGGTCCTTGCCAGAGACTGGGTCCTGTCCTTGATGAATTGGCCGGAGATTTCAATGGCCGTGCCAAGGTGGTGAAGGTCAATGTGGATGAAAATCCCGAGTTGGCCGGCGAGTACGGCGTCACCAGTATTCCCCTTCTGTTGTTCTTCAAGAAGGGCCAGGTTGTCGATCAGGTCCTCGGTCTTCAAAGCAAGGGCGCCCTTTCCCAGAAGTTGAGCGCTCTTCTGTGACGGAATCCGACAAGGACAAGGAAAAGGATAAGAAAGGACGCGAGGAGGGGAGCACCCGCCTGGATCCCAAGCGCCGGTCCAAGGTCGTCACAAGATTCGAGACGGAATTGATGGCCCGTGTGGTTGGACAAGGCCGGGCGATTGGGGAGATCGTGCAAAGCTTTGCACGACTGACTTCAGGGATTCGCAATCCTGAACGACCCGTGCTCACCCTTCTGTTCCTTGGACCCACCGGTGTGGGAAAGACAGAGACCATCAAGGTCTTGGCCAACACCATCTTTGGCAGTGCCCATGCCTTCACACGGGTGAACTGCCAGGAGTTCGCTTCTCCGCACCAAGTGGCCAAGCTTCTCGGTGCCCCGCCAGGGTATGTGGGGGGCGACATTGAACCCATCCTTTCCCAGGAAAATATCGACAAACACCATAAGAAGGCCTTTGATGAAAAATTAGGTCTGTTCCGTCGTGGTTCAAGCGGTGCCGTTGAGAAGATCTTTCCCGACGAAAAGGATAACTATCTTTCCATCGTGCTGTTTGACGAAGTGGAGAAGGCTGATCCCGTACTCTGGAACACCCTATTGGGCATCCTGGATGACGGCCACCTCACCTTGGGCAACAACAAGGAGGTCGATTTCACCCGTAGCATCATCATCCTGACCTCCAATGTGGGGTCCTTTGAGATGTCCAAGATGATCGGTGGAGGCATGGGGTTTTCCGGCCCGGCGGCCGAAAAGAAGGCGGATGCCAAGGAGATCCACAAGGCGGCTGTTCAGGCAGCCCAGGCCCTCTTTCCCTTCGAGTTTCTCAACCGTTTTGACTCCTTGGTGGTCTTCGACACTCTTGGGGAAGAACAGCTGTACCAGATCCTGGACATCTATATCGATGACCTCCATCGCAGGGTCATGAACACCGAGACGCCGTTCTTGTTGGAACTATCGAACAACGTCAGGCGGTTCTTGGTGAAGCAGGGCTATGACCTCCGATTTGGCGCCCGTCCCCTCCGGCGTGTGGTGGAGAAACACATCGTCACGCCCTTGTCGAACCTGCTGTCAACAGATCAGGTGAAAAAAGGGGACTTCATCACCACGCGCCTCAAGGGTGGCTCGGTGGTCTTTGAGAAGGAAAGCAGGACGCCCAGGACCCTCGTGACCACGCGCAAGGCGTGAGTCAGATCCAGCTCCGCGAGGACTTGACGGTCCATCGTGAGCGTGCCGTCCTGGTGGGCGTGCGCACGGGTCGGGAGGATGCCGATTCCCTGGATGAACTGGCTCGCCTGTGCGACACAGCGGGTGCCGATGTGGCCGCCACACTCCTGCAAAACAGGTCTTCGCCTGATGCCCGCAACTATCTGGGCAGTGGCAAGGTGAAGGAGCTGGCCGAATTGGTGAAAGCCTCGGCGTCAGCCGTGGTGATTGCCGATGACGACCTCTCCCCCCGCCAAGTCAAGAGCCTAGAGAAAGCCACGGGTGTGAAGGTGGTGGACCGTAGTGAGCTGATCCTCGATATCTTCTCCACGCATGCCCGCACGCGCCAAGCCAAGCTTCAGGTGGAGATGGCGCAATTGCAGTATGCCATGACCCGCCTTCGTCGTCTGTGGACCCACCTTGAAAGACAGGAGGGTGTGTCAGGGGGGGGGTATGCCACAAGGGGAGTCGGGGAGAAGCAGATCGAAATCGACCGGAGACTCATGGGCCGGCGCCTCAGCGAGCTTGAAGGCAAGCTCGAGGAAGTCACGCGACAGGCCAGGGAGGGCCGGTTGGCCAGGAGGGGGCTGTACAAGGCGGCCTTGGTGGGCTATACCAATGCCGGTAAATCCAGTTTGATGCGGGCCCTCACGGGAGACAAAGTGCTGGTGCAAGACCAGCTTTTTTCCACCCTCGATACCCTCACGCGGAGGTTGGCAGCTCCGTGGCCCCCTGTACTCCTGAGTGACACCGTCGGTTTCATCCGCAAGCTTCCTCGTCACCTACTCAGCTCCTTCCGGAGCACGCTGAGTGAGGTCCTCGAGGCGGACATCCTGCTGGTTGTGGTGGATGCTTCGGAGCCCGCATGGGCTGATCGGTTGAATGTGGTGCATCGGGTGCTTGAAGATATCGGGGCCGCCCATGTCCCGAGGCTGACGATTTTCAACAAGATCGATGCCATGGACGAGGCATCCCTGGGGGCACTTCCCTTGGGTGAGCGAGCCATGCAGGTTAGTGCCCATACGGGGTCGGGGGTCGCCGCCCTGAGCCAACGCCTGCATGAATTGGGTCGCCGGGAGGCCTGTCCGGTATGGGTCGAGGCAGAGGCCGCGCAAGGGGCCCTTGTATCAGAACTCCTCAAGCAGGACGCTGAAAAGACGGCCGTCTGGAAGGGGGACAAGCTCCATGTCAAACTCATCCTTCCCGAGGCGGTTGTCAGGAAGTACGAGCAGTTGGGCACGCTCCGGGTTGAAAGAATCCATGGTTCCCAAACAACGCCGACATGACTAAAATGTGCGCTTTGGAACCCCTTTCCAGCCGGGAGTGAAGCGATGTCCGATAGGAAGCTCTTCGGGAAGATCCTCATCGAGATGAAGATGGCGACGGTCGACCAGATCCAGGCCGGCCTCAAAAAGCAGAAGGAAACGGGGCGGATGCTTGGCGACGAGCTCGTGGACATGGGTGCCATCACTCCCATTCAAAAAATCGAGGCACTGGGCCGCCAATATGAGATGGAGGTGGTGGACCTCAAATCGATGACCATCGACCCGGCCATCTTCAAGTTGATCACGCGTGAAGTCGCCGTGGACAACTCGATCATGCCCTTGGAGTTGCGCAACGGGTCGATTCTAGTGGCCACAGCAAACCCCGTCGGGCTCGATCTGGTCGACAACCTCCGATTCAAATTGGGCAGGGAAGTGGAGACATGCCTGGCACCGCTCGAGGACATCAATGCCGCGATTGAAAAGCATTACGGCATCAGCGAGGACACCCTCGATCAGTTGATCGAGCAACAAGGCGGGAGCGAGCTTGAAATCCCGACGACTGAGGAGGCCGAGGGCGCCGATGAGAACGATTCGCGCGTGATCAAATTGGTGCACAAACTGATCGCCGATGCCGTGGCTTGCCGGGCGTCAGACATCCATATCGAACCCATGGAGAAGCGCGTGAGGATCCGCTACCGGATTGATGGAAACTGCCAGGAAGTGGACATGAAGGTGTCCAAACGCCTGCAGGGGCCCATCATCAGCCGGGTCAAAATCATGAGCCGACTCGACATTGCTGAGAAACGCAAGCCCCAGGATGGCCAGATCAACTTCCCCATGGGCAAGAAGCACATCGACCTTCGGGTCAGCAGCCTTCCTGCCCAGCATGGTGAAAGCGTTGTGTTGCGGATTCTCGACAAAGACAGCCTCAAGGGCAACGTCGAGGAACTGGGATTCTCCAGCGGCAACCTTTCGGTATTCCTGCAGTGCATCTCAAAGCCCAACGGCGTCTTTTTGGTCACGGGTCCCACGGGATCAGGAAAGACAACCACGCTGTATGGTGCCCTCAAGCACCTCAACCGACCCGATGTGAAGATCATCACGGCCGAGGATCCGGTGGAATACCACCTGAGTGGGATCAATCAATGCCAGGTGAATCACCAGATTGAGTTCGGTTTCAACAGGATTTTGAGGGCCATGCTTCGCCAGGCCCCCAACATCATCCTGGTGGGGGAAATCCGGGACAAGGAAACGGGCGACATTGCGATTGAGGCTGCCCTGACAGGCCACTTTGTGTTTTCCACTGTCCACACCAATGATGCCCCAAGCACCGTGACGCGATTGATCGACATCGGGGTCGAGCCCTTCCAGGTGGCCTCGGCCGTTTCGGCTGTTCTGGCCCAGCGCTTGGTGCGCACCATCTGCACCAATTGCAAAGAAACCTATGTGCCAGAAGACATCACATTCAGGCTTTGCGACCTTGACCCGGACGTCAACCGTTCGATTCCCTGGTACCGCGGGGCGGGTTGCGATAAATGCGGGGGGAAAGGGTACAAAGGTCGGATGTCGGTGCACGAGTTGATGGTGATGACTCGCCCCATCATGGACATGACATTCAAGAGGCAGCCCTCTAGCCGGATCAGGCGCGAAGCCTTGATGGGGGGGATGGTGTCCTTGCGCATGGATGCGATCGAAAAGGCCAAGCTGGGCTTCACCACCCTCGATGAGGTTCTGGTCGTGTCCAAGAGTGATGTGGACCTGATGGCAGGGGCTGGATTGTGATCTGTATGGCAATCCCTACAATGGCTCTCCCATGGTGATGACCCCAGTCGACATGAACCGTCTCCTGCAGACCGTGGTCAACCGGGGGATCAGCGATTTGCATCTCGCGGTCGGCCGGCCACCCCCAGTGCGCATGCATGGTCGGTTGGTCTCACTCAAGATCCCCCCCCTAACCAACGATGACATGCAGGTGCTCATGAAGAGCATCACCAGCGAACAGCACCAGCAAAGTCTCCGCGAGATAGGGGGCACCGATTTTGGCTTCAGCTTCGAGGGTAAGGCCCGTTTTCGGGTGAGTCTCTACCGCCAGAAGAATTTGATCAGCATGGTGCTCCGCCTCGTGCCTAATGAGATCCTTAATCTCGATAAGATCGGTCTTCCACACCACGTGAAAACTCTTCTGACCAAGCAGAAGGGGCTCATCTTGGTGACCGGACCGACGGGGTCAGGTAAAACAACAACGCTCGCGGCCATGATTGATTATGTCAATCGTGAAATGGACCATCACCTCTTGACCATTGAGGACCCCATCGAGTTTTACCACGACCACAAGAAGTGCATCGTCACCCAGCGCGAAGTGGGGGTGGATGTGGGGTCATTCTCCGAAGCCATCCGTCGCGGTCTGCGTCAGGACCCGGATGTGATCATGATTGGTGAAATGCGCGACCCCGAGACAATCCACGCCGCCCTGCTGGCAGCTGAAACGGGGCACTTGGTGATGGCCACCTTGCACACCACGGGCTCCGCTCACACCATCAACCGTATCATTGATGCCTTCCCTGCCAATGAGAAAGAACAGGTGCGGGTTCAGTTGGCGCAGAACCTGGTGGCCGTGGTGTCCCAACTCCTGCTCCCCCGTGCCGATGGCCAGGGCCGGGTGGCGGCTTTTGAAATCATGATGCGCAACGATGCCATTGCCCACAAAATCCGCGACAACAAAGTGCATACCATCGAGAGTGATATCCAAACATCCAGTCAAAAGGGCATGATCCTGATGGACGACTGTCTCTTTGACCTTTATACGTCGGGAGTGATCAATCATTCCGAGGCCATGCGTGTGGCGATGGATCCCGAGGCACTGGCCCAGAAGATCCAGCAACACAAGGCGAAAACATGAACAGTGCCACGGGGGAAAAGCTGGGCATGATCATGCGTCGGTTGAAAATGATCGACAAGGACACCCTTCTGAAGGCCCTCAAATACCAGAAGCTCAATGGGGGGCCTATTGGGGGCATCCTGATCAAGATGAAATCCATCACACAGGCCCAGCTCAACCAAGCTTTGGCCATCCAGAGCGGGATGGAGTTTGTGAACCTGGACGAGATCGTCCCTGAGGATGGACTTATCGAGAAGGTCAGTGCCCAGATGGTGAATACCTATCACATTTTCCCTGTCAGGATGCAGGGGGACACCATGCAGGTGGCCATGGTGAATCCGGACAATTATGAGGCTATCGACAACCTCAAGTTCATGCTCGACTGCAGTGTCGAGCCCGTTCTTTGCGACGAACAGGCCTTTGAGCGCGCGGTGGAGAAGTATTACAAAGGTTCTGAGGACAGCGTGGAGGACCTGCTGGGCGGCTTGGATGCCGAGAAGGATGCGGCTTCTGATGCGGATTACATGGCCGAGGACCATTCCTCCGCCTTCGAGATTGGCGATGGGTCGAACCTGGTTGACAGCGCTCCGGTCATCAAGCTCCTGAATTACTATCTGCTCAATGCCATCCATGGCAAGGCTTCCGACATCCATTTCGAGCCCTTTGATGACAGCTACAAGGTGCGCATGCGGATCGATGGCGCCTTGGTCGAGATGCAAGCTCCCCCTCGCAACCTGGCGGGGGCCCTCAGTGCCAGGATCAAGGTGATGGCTGGCATGGACATTGCCGAGACCCGTCTGCCCCAGGACAACCGGATCGAACTGATGCTCAGCGGAAATCCCGTCGACCTGCGCGTGTCCACCCTCCCGACGAAGTTCGGGGAGTCCGTGGTGCTTCGGGTTCTCGACCGGCGTGTGGTGTCGCTTGATATCGAGCAGATCGGGATGTCGGAGACACTGCTGGTTGAATTCCGCCGTCTGTGCCAGTTGCCCAACGGCATCATCCTGGTCACCGGACCCACGGGCTCGGGGAAAACGACTACGCTTTACAGTGCCCTGTCAGATGTCAACGATGTGGCCGACAAAATTATCACCACGGAAGACCCGGTGGAATACGACCTTGAGGGGATCATGCAAGTTCAGGTCTCCAGTGACATCGGGCTCACTTTCGCTTCCTGCCTCAGGTCCATCCTGCGTCAGGACCCCGACAAGATCCTGGTGGGTGAGATCCGCGATCTGGAGACAGCCCGTATTGCCGTCGACGCTTCCTTGACGGGGCACCTTGTGTTCTCGACGCTCCACACCAATTCCGCCGCTCTGACGGTGGCCCGTTTGATCGACATGGGAATCGAACCCTTCAGTGTGGCGGCCACCTTGGAGGCTGTCTTGGCTCAACGTCTGGTACGGACGATTTGTAGGGATTGCAAGGAAGAATACACCCCCACACAGGAGATCCTTTTCAAGCTCGGATTGAAGGAATCCGACGTGGGGGGGCGGAAATTCTTCGCCGGCAGGGGGTGCAATGAATGCCATAAAACCGGATACCGCGGCCGGACGGCCATGTACGAGCTTTTAAAGGTCAATGACAGGGTCAAAGAGCTCATCCTGAGTCGTGCCAGTGCGGTAGAATTGAATGATGCTGCCGTTGAAGGTGGCATGGTGACCCTGAAGCAGTTCGGTGTGGGCCTCATTTTTGACGGCCGTACAACCATCGAGGAAGTGCTTCAGGCGTCGGGCTAAAATCCAAGGAGGACGAATTCATGGCCATTTTCATTTACCAAGCCATGAACAAGAAGGGGCAGGAGATCAAGGGCGAGCTTGAGGCCGGGAGCCACGAGCAGGCCATCCAGATCATCCAGAAAAAGGGCCTTTATCCCACCAACGTCAAGCGTAAGAGTGAAAAGGGTCTCAAGCGCGCCGCTACGACCGCCATCGTCAAGATCAAGACCAAGACGGGCCTCAGCTTGGGTGGGGGTGTTCCCACCAAGACATTGACCGCCTTCACACGTCAGTTGAGCACCCTGCAGGATGCGGGTCTGCCCCTTGTGCGTTCCCTCCAGATTTTGGAAAAGCAACAGAAACCTGGTGTGATGAAGAACACCATCAGAAGCTTGGTTGAAGACATCCAAGGAGGGTCGAACCTGAGCGAAGCCTTGTCCAAGCACCCCGTGGTGTTTGACAAACTCTTTGTGAACATGATCAAGGCCGGCGAAGCCGGAGGTATTCTTGACCTGATTTTGAGCCGTTTGAGCGACTTCATGGAAAAGGCCGAGAAGCTGAAGAAGCAGGTCCTTGGCGCCCTGATTTACCCCGTGGTGGTGACCGTGGTTGCGGTTGGCATTCTCATGGCCATCATGATTTTCATCATCCCCAAATTTGAGAAGATGTTCCAAGACATGAACACGGAACTTCCCGTGGCAACCCAGATCCTGCAGGGAGTCTCCAAGTTCCTGATCGGGGGGGGGTGGATCATAGTGCTCATGGTTCCCATTGCAGGCATGATGGGGGTCAAGTTCATCAAGAAGACGGATGCGGGAAAATTGGCGATCGATAAATTTCTTCTCAGGTTGCC
>JBFWNO010000111.1:0-8397 GCA_050251015.1 Planctomycetota bacterium | reverse complement strand
GCCATTTTCTCGGTGCTCCGGACCTGATCCCCCACCAGCCCGATGAACACATCGTTATTCCAATGGTCAAAGGTGCTTTGGCGGAAAGGGCTCTCATTGGCATGACCTTGAAGGAGCAGGGATCCAACCGTGAAGGGAATCTCAAGTGACACGGACCCGAACCAGAAAGGATTGGCTACCAGATAGCTATCTCCCAGATCGATATTGCTCGCATAGACGTATCCGGCATTTGTGTGCAGGACCACCGGGCCGAAGTCATGCTGGAAAAGGAAATCGGTTGAACCTTCGGTTTCACCACCGCTCTTGAGGCCCGTTTCCTGTCCGAGCTCGGGTTGCACGAGGGCCCTGAACGCAACAGCCGTGGCCCCGTCATGACTCTTCCACACCTGAAATTTGGCCCCCAAGTGAGGGTCTGCGAAGCCAGGCTTCGGACGACGCCCGACTTGCTGTAGGCCATCCTCAACAATGTTGTATTCACCCGAAGCCCCTAATTGGGCAATCCCCAACTGAAGCTCGATGGCATCGGTTAAGCCATAGCGCATGGTCACCAAGATTTGGTTGTTGGATGCGTTGGTGTACAGCCTGTCTTGGCTTTCATGTGTTTCTTTCCACTCCAATTCCGTGGCCGTAACGTTGGTTTGGCTTGTGAAGTCGCCTTCTTTGACCGTGGTCGCCTTTTCGGGAATGGGGTAATGCACCGTCTGATACATGAAATGGTTGACCCTCATGCCAATTGGCCCATAGACGTGGCGCTCATACTTGAAGTCAAACCAGGGCTTGTAGGTCTCCAGCTTGAACAAGTCGGCAAAACCCCCGTCCTGGGTGGTGCCTGTCGTTTCATTGCCGGATTTGGCCTGATCGGCATGCAGGAAACCAGCGCCAAATGACAGGGCCAGGGCTGCAAGGGGCAAAAACGGTTTGATCATGAAAGGCTTCCTTTTTTTTCCATAAGCGCCAGGGCGGCTTTGACACCTTCCATCATAACCTTGGCATCTTCAAAACCTGGGTTCGCATCCAGCTCCTGATTGCAGGCCTTCAAAGCCTCACCATAGCGCTTGAGACGGAACAAGACATTGGCCCTACAGAAATGGATAAGCCTGTATGAAGGCTTGATCCTACTGACCTTGTCATACTCATGAAGGGCGAAATCGAGCGCACCCCTTGATTCATGGAGTCTGCCTAGCTCAAAATGGGCATCCGCGTCATTGGGGGCCAATTCCAGAAGCACCTTGAGCTGACGCTCCGCCTCGGCTGCTTGACCCATGGCGATCAACTCAAGGGCCAGGTTGTAGCGGGCATTGTGGAATGAACGGTCGATGGCCAAGGCTTGGGTGTAGGCCTCACAGGCCTCTGCCAGCAAGCCTCTCTCACCAAGCGCAAAACCCAGGTTGTAAAAGACGGACGGATCACCCGGATGCTCCTCGGCGATTTTCCTGAAGTCCTTGATCGCATCGTCAATCGCACCCCGGCCCAGCTTTTCAAGAGTGCCCCGGTAATCAGGAGCCTTCTTGATGGCACAGGAACCCAGGATTTCCTTACGCCGGCTTCCAAAGTCGATGATCGACATCTCAGACCCCCCTGAATCCAGGCTTACGCTTATTCAAAAAGGCCTCCACACCCTCTTTCATGTCGGCTGTGGAAAAACAGCGGCCAAAGAGTTCACTTTCCTTGTCAAAGCCTCCTTCCCCCACTGCGGCCGTCAGGCATTTGTGGACAGCCAAGGGCGCGTTGGCAGAAATCTTGGAGGCCAATTCTTCGCATCGAGCGAGCAGGCTGGCCTGAGGCACCACCTCGTTCACCAACCCCCATGCCAGGGCCTTGGATGCGTCGATCATCTCGGCTGACGTCATCATCTGCAGAGCACGTCCCAGCCCGACAAGGGCCGGCAGCCTTTGGGTGCCACCATACCCAGGGATCAAGCCCAGGGTAACTTCCGGAAGCCCGAAACGGGCCGTCTCTGAAGCAATCCTCAAACTGGCGCTCATCGCCAATTCGCACCCCCCACCAAGGGCAAATCCATTCACAGCGGCAATCACGGGCTTACCACAATTGGCCACCAGGGCAAAAACGCCCTGCCCGAACCGCGATGCTGTGACGGCTTGATCCGGTGTCATGGCCTTGAATTCAGAGATATCGGCCCCGGCCACAAAGGACTTTTCTCCGGCTCCCGTAAGGATCACACAGCGGATGGATGGCTCTCCGCGGATATGCTCAAAGGCTTTTTCAATTTCCTCCAAGGTCGCACGGTTGAGGGCATTCATTTTTTCAGGCCTGTTGATGGTGACCTTGATCCAGTCTTTCACCTTCTCCACCAGGACATTTGTCATGACTGACCCCTCTCAAACAAGACGCTCAAACCCTGGCCCCCGCTGATGCACAGTGTGGCCACTCCGAATCGCGTGCCGCGACGTCGCATTTCGTGCAAGAGGGAAACGGAAATTCTGGCTCCTGTGCAGCCGATCGGGTGACCCAGGGCGATGCTTCCGCCATTGACGTTGAGGCGTTCGGAACCAATGCGCAGTTCCCTTTCGCAGGCCAACACTTGAGCGGCAAAGGCCTCATTGAGTTCTACAAGTCCGATGTCCTTCATGGTCAATCCAGCCGCCTCCAGAAGACCCCGAGTGGCGGGAACTGGGCCAAGTCCCATCCGCTTGGGATCCACACCGCATTGGGCATAACCTTTGACCGTGGCCAAGGGCTCAAGTCCGCGTCGACGGGCTTCCTTGCCCGACATCACCACCATGGCGGCTGCCCCGTCAGTGATTCCCGACGAATTACCGGCTGTGACACTGCCCCCGTCCCTGAAGACGGGTGCCAACTTGGCCAATTCATCCAACGTGGTCTGAGCTCGGGGATGTTCGTCCTCGGACACTGTGACTGTCCCCGCCTTTTCCTGGACGGGGATCGGGACGATTTCCTCCTTCCAGACCCCGCGTTTGGCCGCCAGGGCACAACGCCGTTGGCTTTCAAGGGCATAAGCATCCTGTTCTTCCCGCTTGATGGAATAGTCGTCGGCTAATGTCTCTGCCGTGGCCCCCATCAATTGGTCGGCCAGTCGACAATGAAAGACATCCTCATACATGTTGTCGTGAAGCTTGGCGTGCCCCAACCTGTAGCCCAATCGCATTTGGGGAAGGATGAAAGGGACCTGGGTCATATTTTCCATCCCACCGCATATCGAGACCCCACCCATGGAAATAACGGCCTGGGCCGACTGCACAAGGGCGAGCAAACCGGATCCGCAGGCCATATTCAATGTCCATGCCGTCCTGTCCTCAGGCATTCCAGAAAAAACCTGGACCTGTCGGGCCGGATTAGGTCCGGCTCCCGCTTGGCGGGCCATGCCGAGGATCAAGGTATCAGCATCCATGTGTTCAGGAGCCCCTTCGAGTCCTCCCTTCATCAGGTTGGTGGCTAATCGCACGGCGTCCGTGCCCTTGAAGGCCCCACAGAACTTCCCAATGGGAGTTCTGAAGGCCCGGGTCACGACAACAGAATCTAAGTCGAAAAGATGGGCCTTCATGCCATGATTTTAGATGAAATCACGGATCTTTGACACGGATTCATTTCATGGGCGATGTTTGTGAATGAGTTCGCAAACCCTTCATATAATGGGGTTTATGTCGACACAAGCCTTTAAGGACCCTACCCCGCACATCAACACCGCAATGCTCAAGGAGATGGCCAAAAAAATCGCCACCCTTGGAGGCATCATGGATGCTTCTCCCGACATCATTCTGGTGGTCGACCGGCGCAAGAATATCGTCCAATTTTCAAAATCAGGCGAAAAAACCCTCGGCTACAAGAAGACCGAGCTTCTGGGCCAACGGATGCACAAGATTTTCAAACGAACAAAGTCCTTCAAGGAACTCACCAAGCTGATGTCCCTCAAAGGATCCATCGATGAACATGTTGTGACGGCTCGCACCAAGGATATGGAGGAAATCCCCCTTTCAGCGGCCATCCGCCCCTTGATGGACGACGAACGCAAAGACATTGGCTGGGTGGTCAACCTTCACGACATCCGCCGGAGGGTCAGTCTCGAGCGCTCCCTCAGGCGCCAAATGGCCGAGCTGGAAAGCATTGTGAACACATCGGGAGCCATGATCGTCACCACCAATCCCGAGGGATTCATCACCAAAATCAACCCTACGGGAGAAAGACTCCTTGGAGTGTCCTCCAAAGAGATGATTGGCCGGACTATGAATGATTTCTACGTTGACAAGAATGTCAGGCGCAAGATGCTCAAACGCCTGAAAACCCGGGACAACGTTCACTATGAAGCTGAAATTATCGGTGCCGGCGGGGAAAAGAGGATGTTCTTTGTGGCTCTCTCCACATTCAGGTCGCCGCTCTCAGGAAAGGTCCTCGGCACTGTCGGAATCAGCCATGACATCACCGACAAGCATCGCGCCGAGACCCAGCTCCGAAGGATGCTGATCACCGATGAAATGACAGGACTCTTCAATCGCAGGCACTTTTTCGACAGGATCCGTGATATCCACGGGAAATTCCTGGACAGGCAAACCGCGCCTTACGTCCTTGCCTTCATGGACATGGATGGATTCAAGAAGTACAACGACACCCTTGGTCACCAACGTGGTGACGAATTGTTGGCGGAATTTGGTTCCCTGTGCATCCAGACTCTGGTGGGCAAACCTGCCCCGATGGCCTACCGTTATGGGGGCGACGAGTTCGTCTCCATCTTTCAACGCACATCGTTGGATTCCGCCCGTGACATGATGGACACGCTCAGGAAGCGCCTGAAGGACAAGTCCCAAGGCATGGTCACTCTCTCCGTGGGCCTAGCTCGCTCCCGCAATAACGACAGTTTTGATAAGGTGATCGAACGCGCCGACAGGGCTGTCTATGAAGCGAAGAACACAGGACGAAACAAGATTGTCTTCCTCGAGGAATGAATCAGGGCTGTTTCATTTTTGAACGACGGATGCGGATCTGATCGCCTGGTTTGATGAGGCTTTTCCCGTCTTTGAAACGGTCTGGATTATCCTGCATGATCAACGTGTTCAAATGTCCCTTGCCATAAAATTTCTCGGCAATGACCCAAGGGCTGTCATCTTTGACAACCGTATAGATGATATATTCGGCGCTGTCGACCTGGGTGACTGATACCGGCGTTGATGAGGCCGGAGGTGTAGGGATCTTAAGCGTCATGCCGACTTTCAGGAAATCCGGGTCCTTGACTGCGGGATTCGCCTTCAGGATGAGATTGGAATGGCGTGTGGTGCCATACATCTTCCTGGAGATCTCCCCTAGCACGTCACCTGGCTGAACCACATAGGTCCGTTCGGTAGCCGGTGTCACAACCGAAGGTTGAACCTGTACAACGGGCGGTGTCTGGACGGAATCCGCAACCTCATTCACGGCCATACTTCCCGAAGGGCCCACCCCCATGTCGATGGAAGTGTCATCGTCCGATCCAAGCGTTCTCGCCACCACCTCAGATGACCGGCCCCAGGCGTCATAGCTTGTAGAACCATGATCCGTCACTTTAGTCTCTTCCGGCTCTTTCAACAGAGATGTTCTCAGAGCGAAATAACCAATGATGACCACGCTCAACACAAACAAGACATACCAGCCCGTGCTGGCATTCTGTTGTTGGACACTATCCACTACTTTCTCACCCGAATCCGCCATACTCACCTCTTCGACCATCTTAGAGTGGGGCATGAATCACCGCGCGCGTCAATGTGGCAGGCCTTAAAATAGTGCGATGTCAAGCCATAAGGCTCAGGCCCACATCAAAGCTGAAGATCAGGTCATCCGACAGATTGTGGAGACCGTCAAACCTGCTGAATTGCATGTGATCCCCATTCGTGATTCCCTTCCTCTGAACGCGTTTGGCGTCGACACCCCCATCCTTTGGCAATTGACAGGGGCAGAACCCCAGGAGCTCAAGGACTTCCTGTATCACCTCAAGGACAGCCGCAGACGCCATGTGATCTTAGGATCCGCTAACGACCTCCTAGCCGCTGTACAAACTCTCTGGCCCAGGCAGGTTGTTGAGCCGACGCACTTATCGGATCCAGTCCCACATCCCCAAGGAAAACCGGACTCAATGTTGACCCGTAGTGCTTCTGTGATTTTCTCCGGCCCTCCCTCTGAACGATTGGATTCCATCCTGTCCATCTGCGGCTACGCCTCATCGCATGACACCATTCCCATGGACAAAGCGCGGATCGAACAGGCCACCTTGGTCATATTGGTTGCGAGTCCGGACATGGTCGCCAAATTCGCCAAAATCCAGGGGATCCTTTCAACTTCGCTGAAAAAGGAAGTGATCCTCCTTGATGAGTCGCGGTGCGAGGACATGCTCACACAGCAATTGGCCGCTCGGGGCGAACTTCCGGGATGGTCGACGGGGACTTCCTCTGACATGTTGCTGAACCCAAAATTAACGGAACTGATGGAGGCCCATTTGGGCCTCTTGCTCAGTCATGCCGCCTTTGAAACGGAACTCCAGACTTACCGTTCACAGGGCCTCGATGCACCCAGGGAAGCCGCAGCCCATTCACTGTCATTATGGATCCAAAAATGCATCCAACACAGTGTGGATTCCCCCTCTTTCACCCCGTGGGCCCATCCTGCATCCACACTGGGCACAAATGACCCACTTCATGGACTGGGCGTGAGTCTGTCCATGTGCCTGAGTTCCCTTCGAGCTTCCAGAAACGAAATTCTCGGCCAATGCGAATTGCTGTTGAGGGCTTCGGGCCTCCCTTCGACGTGGGGCCCCCTCAGGGAAGACGCCCTGCCTCTCCTGAAAAACCTGATGTTCCGCCAAACCATGGTGAAACAAATCCAACGGATCCAGGCCACCATCCCCACAACTGCACCGAAGCCGGTGGAAAGAAAATCGGCGAGTTGGTTCGGCCCAAAGCAGGAGAGACCTACCCAGGAGCTGCTCCCTTCGGACAAACCTGCCATGGATCTGAAAGCGGCGATCAGGCAGTGTGAAATGGAACGCAGCCTTCTGTCCAAGGTTTTGGTGGACCTTTATTGGAACCTCTACTCCAAGGCCTTCAGTCTTTGGCCCTCTATCTTCAAATGTGAGGCGTCCTCAAAGATCCGGGCGTTGTTGCGCACTGGCTACATCGGCAATGACTTTCTGGACTACTCTCAGGAACAGATCGGCATTGTTCGCAAGATGACAGAGGCTCCTTCCGGCCCATGGGAATATTCTGGTCACGAACGTCATGTCTTGTTCGCCGACGAGCTGGCCGAAGCCATCCAAAACGGATTGACAGGCACTGGATTGGATGAGGAACTCGAACTCAATGGCAAGGGCAGTGATGATTGGAAAACCTCGCGCAAGTTCCGCCAACGAGCCACCCTCCTGCGTCACCAGGGCGTGTGCCGACGCAAATCAGAAGAGTTGACAATAGCCCTTCGAGACCTGGATTCAAAAATCCAGGCCCTGGAAAGCGACCCTACAGTCAGAGACTTGAAAATCCACAGGGCCAGGCTGGCGGAACATCTTGAAACCACTCAACGCCTGATGGCCGGGGTCCCCATGGCCGCCATGAGTGCTCAAGGAGAAGACAAAGCTGTTTCCAATGCCACCCTTCAAACCTGGCTGGAAAGGGAAGCCAAACTCTTGCGTCGCTATTCCAGGCTGTGCGCTGAAATGAAGGAGAATTTCATTCCCGATGTGCTTCAACGTGAGCTTTCCGGAGACACACTGAAGTTGGGAGGACCCGCATCTGTCATCCAAGGCCTGACTCAGTTGGAGGAACTCGACACTACCCTCTTCGACATCACACTCTCAGGCTCCCGCAAGCCAGAGGGACGACTGGTGGCCACGGTCTCTCCCACCTTCATCATCTTGCCAGGTGCCGGTCAAATGGCCTTTGTAGCCGAATCTCATGATGAGTTGACCGAGGGCCGTATCTGTCTTCCTCTGATCTCGCAAAATCCACGAGGACTGATGGGACTCCTGGTTCAAGCCGCTGCAGATTTCCGCTGGGACAGCTCCATGGCCGAGGCCGGTCCCGAATGGGTGACATCCGAGTCCTTGGTGGGAGCGTATTCCAGGGCACGGTGGGATTACCGCCGTATGGAAAAGGACAGCCGCGAAAGAGCCTTGGTCTACAAAGAGGAAAACGACCGCAAAAACTTCCGCCGGCATTACCAGCTTTATTTGTCATCGGCCAAGGAACAGGGCCGTCTCCTTTTCTACAAGAGCAAGGTCTTGTACGCCGCCCTCAACAAACATATCCCTCTGCCTCCTGGGGTCAGCAAGATGGAAACCTGAATCTCGGGTTCAGCCCCCCAACTTCCAACGGAGGTTCAGGAGGTTTTTCATCCTTCTTTCCTCGGCAGCCATACGAGCCTTCAAATCTTTGCGGGCTCGGCGAGAAAGAGATGCCAGACGAG
>JBFWNO010000110.1:0-8658 GCA_050251015.1 Planctomycetota bacterium | reverse complement strand
ACCGATGCCGTGATCGAGAACAAGATGGCCGCCTTTATCAAGGACATCCCTCCCGAACAGGTGGTCTTCGCCCGCTATCAAATCGGCCAAAGGATCGTCATGGAGGAACTCCTCCGCCAAGCCGTCGAATCCTCGCAACTGGTGGTCGCCTCGAAGGATCTCGAATCCTGCCGCGGCACGTTCATGAAGGAACTGGAAGAAAACTCCATGACTCTCGACAAGCTGCTGGAGATCAACCGGATGTCCTTGAAGGACTTTGAGCTCCAGATGGTCCTGAAGGCCTATATCGATTCCAAGATCACCCCCGCGATGAAGGACGAGGTGTTTGCCACCATCAAGGACCAGATCAAGGAAGGCCGGGTGGTCAGCATCATCCACAAGGGCGGACCTGCCGCCAAGCCCGAAGACAAACCCGGCCAACGCAAGGCCCTCGAGGATATCCGTGCCAAGGCTGTGGGCGGTGAATCCTTCACTGAATTGGCCATCAAGTATTCCGACGACCCCAATGTGAAGGACAACAAGGGGAAGTATCCCCCCCTCTTCCGCGAAAGCCCGATGTATCCCGAGATCATCGAGGCGGCCTTCTCGTTGGCCAAGGTCGGTGACATCTCCCAGGTTGTGGAGACGGCCCAGGGTTGCCACCTTCTGAAGCTTGAAAGCATCCTTCTGCCCAACCGTGGTGAGAGCCATATCGAGCGCCTCCTCATGCAACAGTGCGGCAATAAGTTGATGCAGGAATTCATGCGCACCCTGCACGACAACAGCACGGTGGTGGTGCGCAAGCCCCCCCAACCGCCCCAAGGCATGATGGGTCCCGGCGACATGCCTCCTGGAGAAATGCCCGAAGATCCCCGCTAAAGGGCCTCAGGCAGGGTTGATCAGACCTTCGAAGGCGATCTGGGCAGGCCCTGTCATCCAGAGTCGGCCATCGGTTCCCTCTTCAAGGGTCAGGATACCCCCATCCAGGTGGAGTTCCGCCTGGGGTGAGGCCAAACCCTTATGTCGAGCTGCGGCGAAAGCCGCGCAGGCGCCACTGCCGCAGGCCAAGGTGGGCCCACTGCCCCGCTCCCACACGCGCAGGTGGATGATATGCGGAGACTCCACAAAGGCGAATCCGGCATTCACCCCCCCCTTCACACTGGAGGTCCCACTGGCGGGTGGTCCCCAAGAGCGCCAGGGCTGAGTATCGGGATGGGCCTTCAAAAAGGTCACAAGGTGGGGATTACCCATCGAAACGGGCAGCCATTCCAAACCTGCGGCAGGCCCTTCCATCCTCGGTTGACCGGCAAAACCCAAAGCCCCCTCGCCCACCGAGGGCAAACCCATGTCCACCCTGACAGTGGCCTGGGAAGCCGCCCTATCGACACCCAACAACTGGGCCTCCCGGGGTCCGGCACCGGTGTGGAACACCTGGGTCTCACCGGGCGTCCATCCCCACCGTTTCGCCACCAAGGCCGCTGCCCTGAGACCATTTCCGCACAGCAGGCCCACAGACCCATCGGCATTGTGCATCAGCATATCCACAGCCCCATCGGGACGGCGCCTGAGAAGGATGACACCGTCGGCGCCGATGCCATACCTGCGGTCACAGACGCGGGTGATCCAACCGGCATCCCGGCTCACCCCCGGTTCGGCGGCATCGGCGAAAAGATAGTCATTCCCCAGTCCATGGGCCTTGGTGCACTTCATGATGCTTCCATTCTACCGATGCCAACTATAATCAAGGAATGAGTGACATGAATGAGTTGTCGTCGGGTGAGTTCTATGACAACTATTGGTTGACCAGCCCCGATTTCTCGGCTCAAAACCCCTCCTCCATTTTCAGGAGAGAATGGGTGGTGTCGTGGAGCCGGAAGTTGCCGTGGAAGACCCATCTTGATGTGGGTTGTGGCAACGGTCTCCTGATCTCCTGCATCCATCAGGCCTGCAACGGGGCCGGTCACCATACGGGCATCGACGTCTCCCCGAAGGTCATCGAGAGAAACCAGAAGGCCCTCCCTCAGCACCGGTTCATGGTGAAAGACATCTCGCACGACGCCCTGGATGGGTCCTTTGATTTGGTGACCTGCCTGGAAGTTCTTGAGCACCTGCCCGTCGAGTCGGCCGAGCAGGCCGTATCCACTCTTGCCGCCTCCTGCTCCGAGGGCGGTCATCTTTTGATCACGGTTCCCACGGGCAAGATTCATGCTACTGAAAGGGCTTTCGGCCACATCCGGCATTTCAACCTGGAGGACCTCAAGGGCCTTTTCCTTCGTCATGGCGTGCATGCCGTCTCGGCCCACCAATGGGGCTGGCCCTTCCATGATCTTTCCAGGGAACTGGCCAACATCCATCCCCAAGGGTCCCTCCGCACCTTTGCCTCGGACAAACCTTCCCCCCTCTCCTCATCGATCTTTTCCCTGTGGACAAGGCTCAACCGCTTCAACAGCCACCGCAAGGGCCAGCAACTTCTCTTTGTGGGACGCAAGACTGGCGGATGAGAATCCTTGTCCCCTTCGGTCACGCCGAGCTTGGGGGAAGCCAGCTCTTCTTCCTGAAGACAGCAGACCTTCTGGGTGATGTGATCGAATTCCATGTCTGGTTGGACCAAGACGGACCCCTGCGGCAGGAGCTCGAACAACGGTCGATTCCGGTAGAAGTGTGGAAGGGGCGACCTTGGAAGAATCCGATGTCATGGCCTGCGCTCGTGTCCGCCCTTCGGAGCGTCGATCCCGATCTCGTGTACCTGCATGCCACACGCTTTGTGGCCTGGCTCTGCCTCTTGAGCGGCATCCCCTGCATGGAGCGCATCAACATGACCCGCTGCCAGGAAGCCGGCGGCTGGATGCGCTACCCCCTCGTCGACCGGGTGATGACCTCCTTCAACACGCACATCCTGGCTGTTTCGGAAGCCATCGCCTCCCAACTCCGCCAAGGGGGCACTCCACCGGAAAAAATCACTGTCATCAGAAACCATGTGGAGGAGTCCCGTTGGCGCCGTCCTGAGAGCCGGCAGGCTGAGCGCCTGAAATTCGGTCTTGCGGAAGACGATATCTTCGTCTTGGGTGCGGGAAGACTGGTTCCACAGAAGGCTCCAGAGGACTTCTTCCGGATCGGGGCGAGCCTCGCCCAGGATCCCCGCATGGTCTTTGCCTGGGCCGGGGAAGGTCCTCTGGAAGGAGAGATCCGGACGCTCATCACCTCGCTCGTGGCCGGAGGCCTTCCGTCCCGGGGCCTCCGTCTCCTGCCTTTCCAGCATGACATGGCCCCCCTGATGAATGCCGCCGACCTTCTCCTGCACACCTCCCACTGGGATCCCCTGGCCAATGTCATCCTGGAAGCGATGGCCACAGGGCTGCCTGTGGTGGCCAGCGACGTGGATGGGTCCGGTGAGGCCCTCCGGAAATACCCCCCCTCCAGGCTGGTGAAACCCGGTGACCTTCCCGGCTTCTCGAAGGCCGTCACGGAACTTGCGGGGATCGGGATTCCGGCCGCCAATCTTCCCCAGGAATTCCGTCCCGAGCGCTTCCGCCGCGAGTTCCTTGATCTTGTCTCTCGGGTGGCCACCTCGCGATGAGGATTCTCCAGCTGATCACCAGTTTCTCTTTTGCGGGAGCCGAGCGCATAGCCCTCGACCTATGTACCCTCGCGGGGTGCCATGTGGAACTGGCGGCCCTGACCCCGGGCAATGGCCAACTGCGGGTCCGGGCCGAGGCCCGGGGCATTTCCTGCCATGACCTGGCCATGCGCCACAAGGCGGATCTGGCCGTGGTGGGACGCCTTCGAGACAGGCTGGAGGCCGGTCGTTTCGATCTTCTGCACACCCACCTGGTGCATGCGGACATCATCGGCAGGCTGGCCACCCAAGGGCGGACCCCCACCCTCTCCACCCTGCACCTTGTCGAAAGACGATGGAGGCCCTGGCATGGCTGGGGCGAGAGTCTGACGGCCCGCTGGGCCCGGGCCTTTGTCGCCGTCTCGCCGGCGGTGTTGGAACATGGTGTACACCGCTGGGGTCTTCCCCTTGAAAAAATGCACCTCATTCCCAACGGTGTCTCCCTTGAGGGTATTCCCGGTTCCACCCGCGACATCGATATTCTCTTTCTCGGACGCCTTGACCGCCAAAAGGGGCTCGACCGATTGCTCCCGGGCCTGGCCCTGGCCCAGAAAACACAACCCCTCAAGGTGGCCATCGCCGGCATCGGCCCCGAGGAGGCATCCCTCAAGACCCTGGCCATGGCCCATGGAGTCGACGCTCAATGGATGGGCTTTGTCGAAAACGCGGCATCGCTGATGGCCAGGGCCAAGGTTGTGGCCGTTCCCAGCCGCTGGGAGGGGTTCGGATTGGTGGCGGCCGAGGCTCTCGCGGCAGGTTGCGATGTGGTGCATTCCGGAGTTCCCCCCCTCACCTGGGTGACAGGAACCCATGGGACCGTTCTACCCAAAGGTCCCAAAGATATCGCCTCCCTGATGGTGGAGCGAGTGACCCGGTTCGAGGAGAATGCCCAGAGGAGGCAATGGGTGGCATCGATGTTTTCTTTGGAATCGATGAAGAAATCCTACGTGGAGCTTTACACCGCATGTGCGGCATCGCCGGCCTGATCCGCCGAGACGGAGGCACACCCGAAATGGCCCAGCTTGAGGCCATGGCCCGGGCTCTTGTGCACAGAGGACCCGACGGCGAGGGGTTCCACATCTCGGGGTCGGTGGGCCTGGCCCACCGCCGCCTGAGCATCGTGGATCTGGAGGGCGGGTCCCAACCGATGAGCTCGCCCGACGGCCGTGTGACCGTGAGCTTCAACGGAGAGATCTACAACCACGCCGCCCTGCGCAAGGACCTTGAATCCAAGGGCCACCGATTCCGCACCTCCAGCGACACGGAGGTGTTGCCGGCGCTCTGGGTGGAGCACGGCCCCGCGATGCTCGACAAACTTTCGGGGATGTTTGCCATTGCCCTGCACGACGCCGCCAAGGGCCAGGTGATGCTGGCCACTGACCGTTTCGGGAAGAAGCCCCTCTACTACCGCCACGATTCCGACTTGCTGGCCTTTGCCTCGGAACCGCGGGCCCTGCATGCCCTGCCCGGGCGATCGTGGTCTCTGGACCTGCCCTCCCTGCATCATTACCTGAGTTTCCTCAGCGCCCCTTCCCCCCGCACCTTGGTTCGGGAAATCCAGAGGCTGGGACCTGCCACGCGCCTGATGATGGATCTCGGGTCCGGCGAGATCAAGGAAGACATCTGGTGGCGGGCCGGCACGGCACCCGAATGGCAGGGGTCGCTTGTGGAGGCCCATGCACGCCTTCGCCACCTCCTGACCCAGGCCGTGCACAAGCGCCTGATGAGCGATGTCCCGCTGGGGGCCTTCCTGTCCGGGGGACTGGACTCCACCATCGTGGTGGGTTTGATGGCCAAGCTGATGAACCAGCCGGTGAAGACTTTCACCATCACCACGGGAGAGCCAGGCTGGGACGAGGGAGCCATGGCTCTCGAGTCTTCCCACCGTTTCGGCACGGAACACCATGAGGAGAAGGTGGCACCCGAGGCCGCCTCCTTCCTCACAAACATGTCCTGCCATCTGGGGGAACCCTTTGCCGACTCCTCCCTCCTGCCCACGGACCTGGTGAGCGCCTTCGCCCGCCGGCACGTGACCGTGGCCCTCACGGGTGACGGAGCCGACGAGGCCTTCGGCGGCTACTCGCGCTACCGTGCCCTGTTGATGGCCGAACAACTGGATGTCTTGGGAGCCCCCGCCAGGGCCCTTGCGGCAGGCCTGGCCCGGATCATGCCCCGGGGTACAGAGGAACGCACCACCCTGCGGGCCCTGCACCGGTTCCTGACGATGTTTTCCGCGACGGATCTCGAACGGTACCATGGCACCATCAGCCAGATGGACGAAGCGCAGAAACGTTCCCTTTACACCGAGGCCACGGCCATGACCTTGCTTGAACTCCGCTCCATCGACGTGCTGGAGGCGGATTTTGCCAGGGCCCGTGTGTCCGACACACTGGGCAGGGTCCAGCGCCTCGACCTCAGGCGCTATCTCCACGACGACATTCTCACCAAGGTCGATCGCGCCAGCATGCATCACTCGCTCGAATGTCGGGCCCCCTTTCTTGACCACGAGGTGGTGGATTTCGCCCTTTCGCTTCCCAGGGATTGGAGAACCACATCAAAGCAGGGCAAGGTCATCCTTCGTGAGGCCTTTGCCGACCTCATCCCGCCAGGGCACCTCCGGGCACCCAAGCGCGGGTTCGCCGTACCTCTCGGGCGCTGGTTCCGCGGCCCCCTGCGCGAACTGGCCGGGGATCTCCTTCTTTCGCCGCGGACCGCCCAGCGCGGCATCTTCAGCGGGCCGGCCCTGAAAAACCTGCTGGAAAACCACTGGGCCGGAAAGGCCGACCATGGCCAGAAACTCTGGGCCTTGTGCATGCTCGAGGCCTGGCTACGGGGGTGTTTCGACAAGCTATCTTCCTCAAACTCACCCGTCATGAGAACGTGAGACAAAATTTAGAGGCCCGCCGGGTGATCGGCCTTTCGCTGGGCATCTGGATCATCGCCACGGCCGGGATGCTGCTGGAGATCCCCTTCTTCCTTCTGAACTACTTCATCCTGATGTGGTGGCCATGGATCGCCATCCTCTGGGCCTGGCACCCCTTGCGGGGCCTCCCCCATCCCTGGAGATCCCCACGGGAGTTCCTCCACATCTGCCTGGCCTCGGTGGCTGTGTGGGTGTTCTTCGAGGCCTACAACCTCCGGATCCAGAACTGGGCGTATGAGAACATCTATGTGTACGGGGTGGAGCGCTGGATCTGCTACACGATCAGCTTCGCCACGGTGTTGCCAGGGGTGTTTTTGGCGGCGAATCTGGTGTATCACGGGCTGTATAGAAAATGCGAGGGAGTTAGAAATGGGATTCTTGATCGGGGGGTAGGGGCGACACTTGGGTCGCCCACCGTTCTTTCGAGGGCGGGGCAAGCCCCGCCCCTACCAAGAACTGTATGGGTCGTCTCTCTTTCTGTCGGGCTCTCCTGCGCCCTAGCTCCCCTCCTGTGGCCAACGCACTGTTTCGCGCTCACCTGGGTGGCCTACATCTTCCTCACCGATCCCCTCAACGATGCTATGGGCGAGCCCTCCCTGTGGCGCGATCATCTGGAGGGCCACCACGAACGTATCACGGCCGCCCTGGCAGGAGGCTCTCTTTCGGGGTTTGTCTGGGAGGGTTGGAACTGGCACGCCGGGAGCAAATGGGTTTATACACTCCCCTTTTTCGACGAAAAGGTGTTTGAGATGCCCTGGATCGGATTTTTAGGGTTCCCCCCCTTCGCGGTGGAGTGCCTCGTGATGTTCTGCACCCTGCGGGGAGTCTTTCGCCGCCTGACCCGGGCACAGGGAATGCTGGCCTTCATGGCTTTGGCAACCCTCGTCTGCTGCGTCTATGCCCGCATGGACATCCTGACAGTCAGGAATTGAAGCCCCCTGCCCTGTTACATTGGAGCCATGAAAGAGGACCCCTCCTTGTCGCACTTTCTCTCCTGCCAGCTTTCATCATGGCCGACACAGCTCTGAGCGCGCTGTAAAATATCAGGCATGGGTCAACTCATTCTCACTGCCGACCGTGTGCTGATCGAACCCCGGGATGGAGAACAACAGACTCCTGGAGGCCTTCTTCTTCCCGCCACAGTAGCGAGCAAGGAGCGTGTGGGCGCCGGCAGGGTGATCCGGGTGGGTCCGGGATTCCTGGTGCCCAACTCCGAAAGTTCGGAGGAACCCTGGAACACCCCCAAGGCCCCGGCCCGTTTCATCCCCCTGCAAGCCAAGCCAGGCGACTATGCCCATTACCTCCGCAAGGAAAGCATCGAGTTCGAGTACCGCCGCAAACAGTATGTGATCGTGCCCCACGGCGCCATTCTCGCCCTGGTGCGCCCCAGCGAGGGTGAGGCCCTGGAAGCCCTCGACGACCTTCTCGACATCGAGTCGGCCTGATTCAGCCCCTGAGCTTGAAACCCTCGCCAAGGTAGGCGTGCAGAACCTGGGGATTCCCCGCGATGTCCTGGGGCGTACCCTCGGCCAATAGCTTGCCTTCGTACAGGACCGCGGCACGATGCACCAATTCCAGGGTCTCGTGCACATTGTGGTCGGTGATCAGGATGGAAATGCCCCTGGCCACCAGGGTCTTGAGGATCTCCTTGATGTCGGTCACCGCCTTGGGGTCAATGCCGGCAAAGGGTTCGTCGAGCATCAGCAACTTGGGATTCGTCACCAGGGCCCGCGTGACCTCCAATCGCCTTCTCTGTCCGCCGCTCAGGCGTGTTGCTCCCTGCTTCCGGAAGGGCTCCATGTGCAAGAGGCCCAAGAGCTCCTCCAGGCGCCGGCGCCGGGCTTCGGGATCTTTCTCATGAAATTCCAGGATGGCCATGATGTTTTCCTCGACCGTGAGCCCCGTGAACACCGAGGGCTCCTGGGCCAGGTAGCCCATGCCCAGCCGGGCACGCTCATACATCGCCAGCCGCGTCACGTCCCGGCCCTGGAAGGCCACCGTGCCGGCATCGGGCCTGAGCTGACCCACCACCATGCGGAAGGTGGTGGTTTTACCAGCGCCGTTGGGACCCAGCAATCCGTAGATCTCGGCGGGACGAACATGGAATCCCACCTCGCTCACAACCTCACGGCGGCCGAAG
>JBFWNO010000109.1:0-8687 GCA_050251015.1 Planctomycetota bacterium | reverse complement strand
TTTGAGGATGGAAGCCGCATTCCACAAACCCAGGATCGTCAGTGCAAAGAGGGCTAGCTGACGCCGTTTCTTCCACAGTCTCAACCAGGCCCAGGCACTCAGGACGGTAGCGGCATGCTTCACCATGGAACTGCGGCGTACCTGGTTGGTGCTCATGCAACCCATCAGAAACTGGTAGGGCAGTGTGGTTAGGAGGACGAGAAGCCATTCGGGCTTTTTCCAGTCGCCCGTCCTGAAAAGCAGGATCAGTCCGCCCAGGTATCCCAGATACAGAAGGGGATCCATGCCGAAGACATCATTGGCATACTCCAGGAACCCCGTCGGAGTCCATGGACTTTTGCCCTCAATGTCGCCAGTGTATTTCCCGAATTCACCCGTATTGATGATCTGGCTGGATCCAGCGACCCATTTCCCGAGGGTGGGGTAATGGTGGGAAAACACCAGAAGTCCCGCAAGCAGTCCAAGGGCGGTGGCCACCAGGGTGGGCTTGAGCTGGAGTGTGCCTTTCCACTGTCTGAGGGGGGCGACAGCCAGGACGGGTGCGAAGGCCACGGCACCCGTGAAAAAGATCGATGTGGCCATGCCCGCACAGGCACCACCGATGGAGGTCCACAGCCAGGGTTTGGGGGAGGTCAGTGCT
Organism: Planctomycetota bacterium; assembly: GCA_050251015.1. Taxonomy (GTDB): domain Bacteria; phylum Planctomycetota; class JBFWNO01; order JBFWNO01; family JBFWNO01; genus JBFWNO01. The sequence goes on along the minus strand of JBFWNO010000109.1, from coordinate 8,047 downwards.
CTGAGTGAGCAAAGACAGGCCCCAAACACGAAATATCCTGCGGGAGCATGCACCCTCATCACCAGGGAAAATTGGTGGGTCACGAGGCTCAGGCAGAGGATGGCCAATGACAGGATGCGGTGTTCCAACGACAGGGGGAGGGCCAGCACAAGGCCCAAGGCCAAGAGACAGAGAATGATGTGGGCCTGTCTTCCTGTGAGCATGAAGTCGTTGAAGTTCTTGGGTGATGTGAGGGACCAAGCCTTCAGATAGATCTGGGAAAGGCCAAGAGGGTACTTGGGGGGTTCCTTGGGATTGTTCCAAGCCTCCTGGAAATCGATGAGGGCTGTGGGTTTCCCGGAGTGGCGGATGGAGTTGAATTCCAGGGCCTTCCAGAAGGGCTGAACGTCATTGGTGTAGTCGCTGGGCAGGCTGTGACCGGCGACAGGCCATTTGGTGATCCCCGCGAAGAGAAGACAGGCCACAGCAAGGATCCACAGCTTGAGGGAGGGCGATGCGGAAACAGGGTGCGTCGGTCCCGTCACTCGTGGGGACGACTTGGAGACGGGATCCGATTTGATCTTATTCTTCTTCTTTCCCACTTTAAGATAGGCCGCCATGGGCCTGGAGATCATCTTACGCTATGTCTGTTCGGGTTGTGAGGCTACTTCTCCCAACATCAGGCTGACGCCCACGGGGCATCCCTGCAAGGCCAGCATCCCCTGTTGCTGCACCCGATGCGGCGAATTCATGGCGGTCACTTTTTCCATGGGATTGGACGATGTTCGGCGTCATTTGGTGCGTGTGGAAGGTGCGCGCGATGACCGGATCTATGCGATACGCCAGGAGCTCGAAAAGCGTCAGCTGGAGAGGGAGAAGTTGGGGCAGGCCTTCAAGATCCGACCCGGCCATGAAAGATTGCGCACGACCCTGGTGGCCCTTTCAGCCCGTATCGAGGCCCTTGAGAATGATGTGCGCCGGCACCAACGTCTGCCCAGCGAGATCATCGGACTCTGCAAGACCCACGAATCCAGGCTGATCACGGATGGTGTGGAACGCTATGACAAGGAGGGTTTGTGCCCGGCCTGCAAGGTGGCTCTCATCCCCTTGTGGCCGCTTCCCTGGGAACAACGCGACAAGATCCGTGGCTTTCCCTGCCCCAAGTGCAAGGCGGTGGTGAAGGAAGAGTTGATGTCTGTCTGACGCTGCAACGCGACCCCAGGGTCAACGTGGAGCTTCGTGTGTGACCTTGGGCTGAAGCAGGGGGGGGAGCGTCTGCTGGATGGAATTCAGGAACGTGCGGCGGATGGCATCGTAACCCCGGTCATTGGGGTCCTCCAGGTTCTCGAAATACCAGTAGTGAGGGTCGTCGGCCTTGTAGTGGGGATTCTCCCTGTCTTGAAAATGGATCCCGTGCCCGAGCATGGTGGTGCGCATGTCCACAAGGGTGACTTCGCTGAATTCCCTGTCGCATTCTTCCAGGATGCGGTTGTAGAGATTCAGGCAGGCGATGGCATCAGGCCATCGGGGTAAGCTAAAGCCGGGAACATTTTCCAGGTCACCCACCCCGTCCGTGGGATCATAGATGGAGGCCATGAACACATGAAATCCTCCGGGGAAAACCTCGCGGAACTTGGACATCATGTCGTGCAGGCGTTGTTGGAAGAGAGTGCCGTAGGTCTGGGCTTGTTCAATGGTGCATCCATAAAGGGCGTCGGCATTTGGGGGAGTTCGGCCATAGTTGTGGATAAGGTCGTTGCCCCCTGTGGTGATGACAATGAGCCCGAAGACATCGTGGGGGTAGGGTCTCAGGTGACGGATCTGGTAGTCCCAGTGCTCCTTGGAGGTGGTGTAGTTCACAGCCAGGTTGAGCCATGTGAGGCCGGGAAGCACAGAAGTCAGATCGCAACCTTTCATGGAGGGGTGGGTGGTATTGTCGTTGGACACAAGCAGTTCAAAATAACTCTGGCCGGGTGAAGCCCCGAAACCGCGGGTGACGCTATCGCCAAAACCCAGCATGTGCACCTTGCGTTCAGACCATGGGGAGTCAAAGGCCGTGGCCTTCACAACAGGGCCCGCAGGGCCGTTGCCCATGTGCATCCGCTTCACAAGGGCCTTGCCGCCGTACAAGGCGAGAACGGCCAGAAGGAGAATCTTGAGAGGCCAGCGTATGACAGGCTTTGTCACGAACAACTCCACAAGTTAGCGATTACTTACTTTATCACGCCCTGGAACCCAGTCAACCCCAATCTCATGTGGCAGGAACATAGCCCTGTCCACTTGGCGCCCCCTATAATGATGGAAGCAGAGGGGGGTCAGGTGTCCGTTTTTCTGGATACGCTTGAGGGTCGCAAGGTGAGCCGCCGTCCCTTGTGGATCATGAGGCAGGCTGGGCGTTACCTGCCGCAATACAAGGCCACGCGGGCCAAGGCCGGCAATTTCCTGGCCCTTTGCGGCAATCCCACCCTGGCGGCCGAGGTCACCTGCCAACCTGTCGAACTTCTGGGGGTGGATGCCGCGATTCTCTTCAGCGATATCCTCCTGGTGCCCCAGGCCATGGGATTTGAACTCAAATTCGGGGAAGGCGAGGGGCCCAGTTTCCCAGTTACCTTGGATCCCTCCAAGCCCCGTTGGGCGGGAGACCGGACCTTCGCCCAGGGGTTCATGCCGGAATCCGTGTCTTCCAAACTTCCCCATGTCTATGAAGCGATACGTCTGTGCCGTGCGCGCCTGGGTGCCACGCCCCTCATTGGTTTTGCCGGATCCCCTTGGACGCTGTTTGCCTATCTTGCCCAGGGCCGTCATGAAGAGGGTTTCCCCAGGGCCAAACAGTTGCTCTGGCAGGAGCCCGCTTTTTCGAAGGATGTCCTGGAAGTGCTCACGGATGCCGTGATCGAACACCTCAGCGCACAGGCCAGGGCCGGTGTCCAGTGCGTGCAGGTCTTTGACAGCTGGGGGGGCCTCCTTGATCGGGCCGATTTCCGCCAGTGGTCGGCCCCGTACCTTTCACGCGTTGCCATGGCCCTGGAGGAACTGGGAGTTCCTGTGATCATGTACTGCAAGGGGGGAGAAGGGGCCTTTGAGGATTTGCTCCCGAACCCCGCTCGGTGCCTGGGTGTGGATTGGACCGTGGACATGGGCCGTGCCCGAAGCAAGGCTGGTCCCCGGCGCATCCTCATGGGCAATGTGGATCCCCTGGTGTTGACTATGGATGAGGGTACAGCCCGCCGAAAACTGAGGGAATGCCTCCAGGCCCATGGCCGCGAGGGTGGACACATCCTGAACCTGGGCCACGGAATCACTCCTGAGGCTTCGCCGGAGCTTGTGAAGAAGTTTGTCCTGTGGGCCCGTGAAGAAGGCGAGAGGCTCATGCAGAACTCGCAAGGCGCGTGAGCAGCGACCTCTCCGCCCTCCATCATTACGAGGTCCAGGGACCTCGCTACACCTCGTACCCTCCGGCTCCCGCCTTCAGTGAGTCCTACGGGGTTCGCGAGTTTGCCCACGACCTGGAACACCGTGATCAGGGACGGGACCTGAGCCTTTACGTCCACCAACCCTTCTGCGATACCCTGTGCTATTTCTGCGGCTGCAACATGAAGATCTCCAATGACAGGGCTGTGATTGCGGCCTATCTGGAGTCATTGGAAACGGAAATCCGGACTGTGCGCTCCCTTCTCAAGCCTCCCTTCAAGGTGAGACAGATGCATTGGGGGGGCGGCACACCCACGCACCTGAAGCCTGGTGAGATCCTGCATCTGGCCCGCACCATCCGGGGCCTTTTCGATTTTTCCCCTGACGCCGAATGTTCCGTGGAGGCCGATCCCCGGGGGCTGGGTGAGGACGGCATCGCCGCTCTCCAGGAAGCCGGTTTCAACCGCATCAGCATCGGCCTCCAGGATTTCGACGAGAAGGTCCAGAAGGCCGTCAACCGTGTCCACTCCGCAGAGATGGTGGGACGCCTGGTGGGTTGGGTGAGGCGGCATGGGTTTGTATCGCTCAATTTCGACCTGATGTACGGCCTGCCCCACCAGAATGTGCAGACCTTCTCGCGCACCCTGGATGCCGTGCTGGCCCTGGGACCCGACAGGCTGGCCGTCTTCAACTACGCCCACCTGCCGCACATGATCAAGCACCAGAAGCTGATCGATGAAACGGTCTTGCCCACTGCAGCCGAACGTCTCGACATTCTGGCAATGGCAGTCGACAGGTTGGAACGCTCAGGATATGTGTTCATCGGCATGGACCACTTTGCCCGCGAGGGCGACCCTCTGCTTGAGGCCCAGCGTAACCGCACCCTCCACCGCAACTTCCAGGGTTACAGCACCCATGCCGGCCTGGATCTCATCGGCTTCGGGGCTTCAGCCATATCCCAGCTCAAGGGTTCCTACATCCAGAATGTCCGCGAGCCCATGGCCTATCGCGAGAAGGTTTCCAAGGGGCTGGCGACCCTCCGCGGGTACCGCCTGACCCAGGATGACGCCTTGAGAAGGGAAATCATCTTCTCCCTGATGTGCCATTTCGAGGTCGACGGGGACCTTTATTGCCATCCCAGGGGGCTCGATTTCCGCCGCGACTTTGCCCAGGAGATCGCCCGCCTTGAACCGTTTTTCAAGGATGGCTGTGTGGCCTGGGAGGGCCGTCGATTGCAGGTCACGCCCCGTGGCCGTTGGGTGATCCGCAACATCGCCATGTGTTTTGACGCCCATGCCCCGATCCTCAACCATGGTGGTCAACGCTTTTCCCGGACGGTTTGATGTCCATGAAGGTGGCCGTGATCGGGGGGGGGATCGCCGGACTGTCTGCCGCGGTGGCTCTGCAATCCAGGGGAGCCTCCGTGGTTGTCCGGGAAGCCTCGCGGAGGATGGGGGGGTGCCTGCAATCCGAGCGCACAAGTGGCGGCGTGATGGAATGGGGGGCCTCCAGCCTTCTGGGTTCCCATGAATTCTTCGGCAGGGCCATGGACATTTCGGGATGTTCCGAAAAACTGCGCGAGGCCTCCCCGACAGCCAAGAGCCGCCATGTGTGGTGGGCCGGCCACCCTTGCCGCCTTCCCACCCATGTCATGGACGCCCTTGCGAGCCCCCTTCTCGGACCGCTGGGTTTGGCCCGGGTGTTCCTGGAGCCCCTTTGTCCACGCAGTCCTGAGGGGGCCTCGGTGCACTCCTTTGTGTCGCGCAGACTGGGGCGCCGCCTCGCCGACCGCTTTGCCGACCCCTTTGTGAGCGGGGTCTGGGCCGGTGATGCGACCCGCCTCAGAGTCCAGCACACGCTCCCCAAGCTATATTCCATGGAACACCAGCACCGTTCCCTCCTCATCGGGATGATCCTGCACCGCCAATCCCGGAACAGTGATCCTGCTGTGAAGCCGGCACGCAAGGGACTTTATTCGCTGGAGGGGGGCCTTCAGACCCTGGCCGAAGGGTTGGCCTCCCGCCTTCCTGCCGATGCTGTTGAATGTGGGAAGGTCCTGGAGGATTACGCCATCGGCGACGAAGGGGTGGTGCTCACCTACAAGGACGGCAGCAGTGAAAAAATAGACCGCCTGGTGTTGGCGCTCGACGGCTCCGGCTTGGCCAGGATCCTCAGGAGGCATGACACCTCACTGTCTTCTGTGTTGGTTCAGGCCCCTCGGGCTGTGGTGGGTGTCGCGCATCTGACATTCAAGTCCGACAGTTCCACCCGACCCCGCGGCTATGGGATGCTGCTGGGCTCCCGTTATTCCCGCGGGTCCCTCCTGGGGATCCTCCATGTCAGCGATGTCTTCCCGCGGGCCGATGGACTCACGCACCTGTGCACATATTGGGGAGGAAGAAGATTCCCCGAAGTCGGCGGCTGGAACGTCTCCCAGTTGGAAGCGGAAGCCAGCAAGGCCGTGGGGGAGTTGTACGGGCTCCGCGATCCCGTGCTTGTGAAGGGGGGATTCGCACGACCCGGGATCCCACAGTACGAAGGAGGGCAGGGGCTGCTGGAGTCATTGCGGGACCGTTTTCACGGAGCCCATCCCCGTATCCGGCTTGTGGGTTCCTGGCAGGGGGGGGTGTCGGTGTTGGATGTCTTCAAATCGGCGATGCAGACCATGGAAAGCTGGGGATGACTCTGGGATACGATAGGGGACCTCAGGGGTCAGAAAGAAACACAACATGAAGAAATCCATCAAATGGGGGTTGATCGGTGTGGGAAGTGCTTTCACCCTGGTGGTGGGCACAGTCTTGGCGCATCCTATGTGGCTGCCCTCCGTGGCGGCCCACTTCGCTTCCGAGGCTCTGGGCAAGCCTGTGGCCATACGCTCCCTGTCCTTGTCCTATTCACTTCCTCTCACCGTGACCCTTGGGGGGCTTGAAATCCCGGGGGCGATCACCCTGGAATCGCTCAGTGCGACGGCTGATCCCCTGGCGGCCATGGATGGAACATTCACGGTTCCCGATGTGACTCTTCGGGGACTCAAGGTGGATGTGGAAGGGCTGGCATCTCTCAAGTCCCCTGCTTCATCCGGGGCCGGTGCCTCTCAGGGGGAGAGTCCCCAACAACTGCCCAAACTTCCAACGTCCCTCCTGCGCCTCAAGATTGATGATGCACAGATCAACGCCCCGGGGGCCAAGGCGACCTGGAAAACCCTCTCCCTTGCCGTTGACACGTCGGTGGAGGGAACGGCCTCCCTGGCGCTTGAACTGGGCAAGCTGACGGCCACCGATGCTTCGGGCCGTTCCTGGCCGCTCGCCTCGGTGAATGTCAAGGCCGATGCCGCCTTGCAGAGCGATGCTGTCGACCTCAGAAATTTTTCCTTGGAATCGCCAGGTTTGGGGTTTCATGCCGCCGGAAAGGCCACCAAACTTTTCAGCGAACTGCCCACTATCGACATCACCCTGAGCGGGAACCTGGATTTCAAGGAGGTCAATGCGGCATTGTCGACGGCGGGTTTGACCCTTCCCGTCACGGCCACAGGGTCCCTGACCCATTCCATCAAGGTGGGCACCCAACCTGAAGGAGACCTGACCCTGATGGTGCAACTGGATCCCAAGGGCCTGAAGGTCAGCGAGGGCTCCAAGGCCCTCTTGAACCTCCCCGACCAGCCCCTGACATTGTCCGGCGGCTGTTCCCTCAAGGGTGGGAAGGTGGGCCGTCCCCATTTGAAGGCCCTGTCGGTGCCCTGGGAATTCCTTAAGCTCCAGGGCGACAACATCGAGGTTCCATCCCTGGTGGCTGCGGGCGGCGTGTATCAACTTTCATCCCTGATGAATCTCAACGGCCAGATGAATCTCAGCACCGACGTGGCCAGGGTGATCAGCGATTACGCACCCATCTTGAAGGGCATGGTCGATGCCTCGGGCAAGCTCGAGGCCGCACTCAGTCTTAAGGGAGACGGGGCCACCCAAACCCTGGAGATCACCTCCATGGGTTCTTCCCTGAGAGTGAAACAAGGTGGCAACGAAATCAGCGAGGAAAAACTCGACAACCATTTCAAGGCCACATTGAGCGGATCGGGTGAGTCGCACTCCCTGACCTTCGAAAACGGGCTGGATCTGGCCGGGCTGGGTGCCAAAGGCACTGTGAAGGGCCGGATCACGAACCTTGATGCCGTGCTCGCGGGCCGACTCTTGGAAAGCCCGGACAACAGCTTGGTGGCCGATTTCACCGCAGACCTTGGCCGATTGGAACGCTACGGGGTGTCCGGACTTCAAGGGGATGCCAAGGCCCATGTGGAAGTCCAGGGCACGGCCGGCAAGGGCCATTTCAAGGTGGGAGCCGACATCAGGGGCCTTGCGCACGCGGCTCTAAAAAGTCCGGCCGACATCACCTTGGAACTTGAGGGTGATAGTCGCATGGAAGGCGACAATATCTCGATCACGGAACTTCAAAGATTGTCACTGAGGGGGCCCGGAGGACTGGATGTCAGCGGATCGCTGTCGGTGGAAAGTGCCTTTCCAGCCAAGCCCGAGTCATTGAAGGCCAAGGCGAACCTCCAGGGGACCCTACCCACCCAGGAGTGGTTGTCATCCCAGATGCCGGGAGTCCTGCCCCCGGGTCTGACGTTCGGGGTGCCCACATGGACCTTGAAGGCAGATCATGG
>JBFWNO010000108.1:0-8722 GCA_050251015.1 Planctomycetota bacterium | reverse complement strand
CCTTCAATCTCAGGAAGATCCTGAGGGCTATCCTTTTTTGGCTCGATTTTCTACGGGCCCAATTCCAGCATTCACTGCCTTGTCCAAGGCTGGTTTCAGTGCTATGAGACTTTTTCAGGGCCGACTATTTCCGCACCCTCAGCTCCCCGCAGGGCATCCCGTGGAAATTGCGGATCACCAATTCCGGCCCCCAAAGAACAGGGTCCAAGGTCACCGTCTCGCCAAGCTCCTTCAGAATGGAGAGTACCACCGGAGGCATGGCGCGCTCAGAACCATCGTGGATCTTCACGGCCAGGCCCCGGCCATCGGCAAAACCGAGTCCGAAGACAGCTTCGGCACCTCCTTTGACTACCCAGCGCCCCCTGCCGAGTGTATTGAGTCTCTCCTCGAAATGTCCGGGTCCACTGACTCTTTCGGGATAGGCCCAGACAGCATCGCGGGAACGAAGGAGGGCCTTGCCATGCTGTCCACTGCCAGCGCCCCACTGGGCATAGGCACGGGCGAAGGAGGTGAGTGACAGGGGAATGATGGGAGCACCGCAATTGTCCGCAGCCACTCTGCCTCGGATTTCTGAATGCGCCACACCCAACACATTGCTGAAGCATTGGAGGATGTACTGTTGAAGGGGCCCCTCGGGATCCCGATAGCGCACCAAGGGCCATCCATTGTGTTGCGATGCCAAAAGCATGCCGGCATGCTTGCCGGAACAGTTGTGGACAAGGGCACCCTTGGTTTCCTCGGGGTCCGCGATCTCCTTGTTGCAGATGAACAGGGCTTCTTCAGGGGTGGCCCTGCGGTATTTCCCAGTGGTGGTGCTCATGTCACCCACCTGCAGCACCTGTGGAGGCAACGTCAGCCCTCCATGGGCCCCAGGATGAGGGCGACACTGCAATTGGGAAGGCTGGAGTCGGGCCTTGGCCAAGATCCCGGCGACCATCTGCGTGTGGAAGGGCAAACCGGTATGGGAAGCCACGCACTGGGCCACCTCCTCTTGGGTTAGCCCGAACGCCTCAGCGGCACCGGTTTCCAATAAGGGGAGAGCCTGAAAGGGTTTGGCCGATGAACGGAACACTGCGTGAACTCCGGGATCGCCCCACGATTGCAACACCCTCCCCTCAGCATCCGCCAGCACCGCACTGGCCAGATGGGCGCTCTCAAGATGACCTCCGCGAGTGACCTCAACCCTGAGCGGCGTTTTCAACCTTATCCTGCCAGCGGCGGTAGAACGTGAGAAACAAGCACGTCGCCGGAATGGCCACCACGAGGCCGAAAAACCCAAGCAGTTTCCCCCAGATGCTTACTGAGAGAATCATGGCCGCAGGGTTGAGGCCGCTGGCTTCACCCACCATCTTGGGAGAAAGCACCCAATCCTGGATGAGTTGGACAACCACAAATACAGCCAGCACCCACCCCAAGGCAGAGGTCACGCCGGATCCAACCTCCAGGGCATGCACAGTGGCAAACAGGGCGGCAGGGAGGAAACCCACGGCCTGGAGGTAGGGCACCATTCCAAGGAGCCCTGTGCCGATCCCGATCACAATTCCAAGGGGTACCCCTGCCAACATCAAACCCAAAGCGTAAAGAACTCCCGCCATCAGACAGACCACAAACTGGGCCCTGAAGTGTCGGCTCATCACCTTCTCAAATTCATCAAGAAACGAAAGAGCAACCGGTCGGGCCTGCGGAGGAATAAGACTACGGAAAGAACCTTTGATGTCGTCGAAATCAAGGAGGATAAAGAAGAGGTAGGCCCCCACCAGAGTCGCACCGAACAGGAGCATCAGGAAACTGCCGGCGCCCTGGATCACGCTCCAGGCCCCGGGCAGCATCTGCTGGACAGCCGCCCATAGGGCCTTGAGATTGTCGCCCGAGGCAACGACGGCCGTCACTTTTTCACTACGCGCCAGCTCCTGCGTGGCTTTCCACAGGTCTTCAGGCAGTTTTTCCTTGGCCCGGCGCGAGAGCTCACTGTCCTGTGCCACACGCGTGAGGAGCTGGGCGCTATGGGCCACTTCCCGGGTGACGGCAGGAAGCACCAGCCAGCCGGCCAACCCCAAGGCCCCCGCCACCAGTGCCAAAGTCAGGGTCACGGCCACGGCCCGCTTTTTGATCCCTCGCTGCACCAGGAGCACAAGAGGATTGAGGAGGTAGGCCAACAGGAACCCCCCGACAAAGGGGATCAGCACATCCGAAAGGATGCCCAGAAACCACAGCACAATCCCCGCCACCACCAGAAAACTGAGGGTGCGCCAGATGCGTTCGAGGCCTTGAGCAGGTTGGTTCATGCCTTATTGTAGGGCGAACATTGCCCGGTCTTATGGACGCTGAACATCACCCCTATCCCAATGTGATGAATTGGCCACCAATGGCAACCGCCAAGCCCATCATCACACAGGCCCCGGCGAGCAGGGCCTTGACCACCCCGCCCCGCTTGTCCTCGGGCAGCTTGGGACCCACCACCCACACAGCCATCACAACATCCATGACAGCTGCAAATGCCAGGAACCCCGCGATCATCATGTGATTGTGCATATCCGCCTCCTCCGTTGATCAAGCATCAAAGTCGATTCAAATGTTCCAAGGCCATCATCAGGGCATGGGTGCCCTTTCTTCCATGGCCCAACTCCTGCACACTCATATACAGTCGGTGGACGAGTTCAAGGCCGGGAAGCCTGAGACTGGAACGGTGGCAGTCCTCAAGGACCAACCCCATGTCCTTCACAAAGTGGTCGACCAAGAACCCCGGCTCGAAATTGCCCCGTAGGATGCGCGGCGCGAGGTTTTCAAGGGTCCAGCACCCGGCCGACCCCTTGGAGATGGAACCCAGTAGTTTTTCAGGATCAAGGTTCTGCCTCCGTGCATAGAGAAGGGATTCACAAACCCCGATCATGGTGCCGGCAATCACGATCTGGTTCGAGAGCTTGGCCCTCTGCCCAGCCCCTGGGCCGCCATGGTGGACCACGGTGGAGCCCATCACCTCGAACACGGGTTTGAAGCGCTGGAAGATTTCAGGGTGACCTCCCACCATGATCGAAAGGCGTCCTTCCCGGGCCCCCACATCGCCGCCCGTGACGGGAGCATCCAGCGCCTTGCAATTGCAGGATTCGGCCTTTCGGTGGATCTCCTCTGAGAGGGAGGGATCCGTGGTGCTCATGTCCACCCAGACCTGATCCTTGGGTGGTTGGGCCGACAACCCCCTCTCACCCAGCACCACCTCGCGCACCTCATGGGGATAACCCACCATGGTGAAGGCCGCCTCGGCTCCACTGGCCGCTTCCTGCGGGGAGCCCGCCCATTGGGCCCCCTCTCCCAACAGAGATTCTGCCCGCGAGCGCGTGCGGGTGTGCACCGTGACACTGTGCCCCGCGAGCAACAGCCGCCGCACCATCGAGGTACCCATCACACCCGTACCAATCCATGCGATCCTCATCGTGACTGCTCGATGAATTCCCTAAGAAACTCAGGACGGAAGAAGATGTCCAAGTGACCGCATTGCAAGCAGACCTTGCAAGGGATGCCCTTGCCCTTGAAAAGTGATTTGAATTTTTTCTCAGGGATGAATCCGCATTGCAACGAGAAACATCCCAAGGCAAATTGCGATCCCCGGCAGTGGAAGCATGACCCACCTTGGGGAATATGGTCAAGTTTTTCCGAATCCATACTCAAAGGCTTAAGCCATCCCATCATTGCCTCCTTCTTTGGTCAACCAACTGCCTCAGTAGAAACTCGATCTGGGAATTAAGACTGCGCAGGTCCTGTGCGGCCCAGGCCTCAAGCTCCGCATGGAGCTTGGGGTCGAGCCGCAACAGGAATGGCTTGCGCTCCGCCACGATTTATCCGTTGTAGAGCGTGCCGGTGTTGAGAACGGGTTGGGCCTCGCTTTCGGAGCAGAGCACCACCAGAAGGTTCGAGACCATCGCAGCCTTGCGCTCCTCATCGAGCGTCACCACCTTCTTGGCGCTGAGCTCGTTGAGGGCCATTTCCACCATGCTCACGGCACCCTGCACAATCTTCTTGCGGGCGCTGATCACGGCCTCAGCCTGCTGTCTCCTGAGCATGGCTTGGGCGATTTCCGGGGAATAGGCCAGGTGGCTGATTCGGGCCTCCTCCACTTCCACACCGGCCTTGGAAAGCCTTTGGTGGAGTTCGCGCTTGAGTGCCTCGCTGACCTCATCCGTACCCCCACGGAGCGTCATTTCATTGTCATCCTCACCACTGTCATAGGCATAGGAGCTCGCCAGGTGCCGGAGCGCACTCTCGCTCTGCACTGCCACATAGCTCTCGTAATTTTCCACATCGAAGGCGGCGGCGTAGGTGTCTTTCACGCGCCAGACCACCACGGCGGCAATCTCGATGGGATTGCCGCGCTTGTCGTTGACTTTGATGGTGTTGCCATTGAGGTTCCTGGAACGCAGGGAGATCTTCACCACATTGGCGAAGGGATTGATCCATTTGAGACCGCTGTCCACCACGGTGGACTTGTAGGTGCCGAAAAGGGTCACCACTCCCGCCTGCTTGGGCTGGAGCATGAAGAACCCCCCCCAACAGATCAGGTGCAGGATCACCAAGGCACCCCCTGTGAGCCCCCAGGCCGCGTTGTCGGTATGCTTGGCCTGCACAAACATCCAGACGGCGGCCACCACCAGGCCCAACACCACCACGATCATGCCGTAGCCGCTCATGGCCGGTTGGATACGCTCACTCTTCATTGGTTCACCACTCATACAGACTCCTTTGGGCCAGGCCCTTTACTATCAAAGTGATATCACTTTAGTATCAATCTAGGATGGCGTCAAGCACCTTTTTGAAACACTCAAAAACCCTGTTTTTGGGCCTGACAGCCCAAGGGGAGGGCTATCCCCGGTTCAAACGCGGGTAGTTGTGGCGCCTATCTTCAGGGATGACATCACAGGGAGGGGGCGAGGGTTCCATGGCCACGCTGGGGAATTTTTGTGTCTGGAATCCTTCGAAATCGCGGGCCCATTCCTTGTGGTTGTAAAGGCAAACAGGCAGACAGATGGAACAGTAGTTGTGCTTGGCGAAATAGGGGAAACAGCGCCCGGTGTCGACTTTGTAAGGAGCCTGACCCTGCGGCAGAGGCTGAGCCGACGTCTCCCTTTCATCAGGAATGGCCCCGGCAGGGCAGTATTTGCGGCAGGAGCGGCAGATGTCGCAGAAGGCCGCAATCCCGGCATCCACAGGTTGGTCGATGGCGAGATCCATGGTGACAGCCACGGAACCCATGCGAAAGAGGGGCCCCAGCGTGGGATGGATGATGGAACCATGGCGGCCCAGCTCGCCGAAACCCGCCTTGATCCCAATGGGGATGTGCAAAAGGTTGCTGTCTCCGAGAGGGTGCTCGATTTCACAGGCATAACCCAGAGAACGGATGTGGCGGGCCAGCTGGATCACCGTTTCACCCAACTCAAGATAGACCCTGATGCATTCCAGGGCCGACCGCTCAGACGGCACCTCCTGGAACTCGCGGTAGCGCATCCGCATGCCCACGGCGATGGCATGCGATTGCGTCACTTCCCTCCCCTTGTAAACGTCCGAGGGTTCAATGCAGCAGATCCCCACGATGTCGGCTCCCGCATCCCGGGCGGCCTGCTTGATGGAAACCGCCGCCTCCTGCGGTGAGGAAAACATTGTGCGCTCGGTTGCCACAGGCCCGTCAAAGCGGGAATACTGGGCATAAATCGTTTCGAACATCGCCTCGGCCTCGGGGATCCGGATGGTACGCCCCCCCACGCCCATGTACCAGTCCTCCCACGCGAAAGGTGGAGGTGAAGGGTTAGGCACAGCCATCCATCGACAGCAGACGTTTCTTCATTGCCAGTCCGCCCGAAAACCCTCCTAGCCCCCCGCCCGAGGCCAACACAAGGTGACAGGGGATCAAGATGGGCACGGGATTGCGGGCCATGGCACCGCCCACAGCCCGGGCCGCCTTGGGGGAACCCGCCAGCCTGGCGAGATCCTTGTAGCTGAGCGTCTTCCGTTGCGCCCGGGCCAGGGCCATCAGTACGCGCCGGGTGAAGGGCGTCAACCCCGTCAGATCGCAGGGGGTGTGAAAGCGTTTGAGGCGCCCCTGCGACCAGAGCATCAGTTCGCGCTTGAACTGCGCGAGCACACGGTGAGCCCTAGGCGACCCTGACTGGCTCTTCCACCCACGGTGTTTGCGGAAATCAATTCTGGCAATCCCCTTGTCTGTGGCGGTGACCCATACGGTCAGCCCCCCACCCTGCCCCCCCCCCAAAAGATGGAGGGCATGAAAACCATGAAGGGCCATGTCTTGCCCCCTCTCCCTCTTGGGGAGAGGGTTGGGGTGAGGGGCTCTATTCCCCATCATCTCCTCCCACCATCACATCCGTTTTCATGAATTCACGCATCACCACCGTGGCATAGGAGCCCTTGGGCAGGGTGAACGAGAAAAGAAGGTCCCCGCCCTCCATCGGTTCGATCGAAAGGTCGTCAAGCCTCAGGTGGGCCCGCCGGCGTGAGCCGTCCATCCGGGCCCGGCGCATGGCGTCATCCGTGAGATGGAGTTCGTGGGCGATCTCGGCCTCCCATTCCCCAGCTCGACCCCCGGCCTCACGCATCTTCTTGCCGAAGATGGGCCCCGTGTAAGTGATCTCGCCGGCGTCAAAGCGCGGTTGTTCCAGCGCCGCATCGGTCACGTCGAAGATCCCCCCCGTGTCGGTCTTCTTGGCGATGTCGCCCTCGATGAGCCTCGCTCCCTCGCCCCGTTCCATGCGGCGCCTGAGCCATTCATTGAAGGCCGCCGATTTGAGAGCACTGGTGAGCAATCGCCGCAGCCACGGAGCCCTGGGCCCCCCGCCACCGAGGATCTCGTAGCCCCTGAGGGCATTATCGCCCTTCATGCCAAATCGTTGGGGTCCGTAAAAATTGGGGACCCCAGTTTGCCTGAGCACCATGGCTGTGGCCTGGGCCCATTCCAAGGCCCCGCTCACGGGAGCCACCAGGCGGATCTTGAAACGGTTCCCCAACAGATGCCCCGTGCGCAATTTGTTCCCATGGCGCGTGGCCGCCAACACCGTGAGCTTACCCCCCGACTCAAACTCAAGGGCTGAAGCCTTAGACGCCGCCTCGGCCGGATCCATCGACTGCAGGGCCAGGGAAAATGTCTGGGTGGCCCGGGCTGTCTTGTCCTTCAGCCCGGCATAACCCACCTCGTCTTCACGGATGCCAAAGGTTCTCTGAAGAGCCGTGGCGATGTCGCGGGTGTTCATCCCTTCACGCCTCACAGTGAGGTACACATGGCCCCCCTCGCCTGCACAGGGATACAAGGGGATCTCCTCAACCTCAAAATGCGAGGGCTCCACCTTGATGGAGCCCCCGATGCCCCTATCTGGCCCGGAAACCATGGGCAGTGTATAGGGTGTGCCGATCCAAGATGGCGGTGGTTGGAGGAGCTGTTGCATCGGGATCCATTCTAGTTGAACTAAGCTCGACTGAAGTTGTCACCCGGCCTGTCCGATAGGGCGTACATGGACAAAGCCACCGCTCTCGTACTCGGATGCTACATCGCTATCGCGGCGATCTGCAGCTTTCTGCCCGCCATCCTCGGGCTGAACTAGCCTCGCATCCTCTCCAGGTAGGCGGCCACGTGCTTGCCGATCATGTCTGTTTCCAGGTTGACCTTGTCGCCGGCCTTGATGAGACCCAGAGTGGTGTTTTCTAGTGTATGGGGAATCAGGCTGACCGAGAATGTCCCCGCTGAGGGATTCAGTCGCATCACGGTCAGGGATACCCCGTCAAGAGCCACAGACCCGCGGAGAATGATGACCCTGTGATGCTCTGGTGTGCAGTGGTAAGTGTGGATTTTTGCACCGGGTACATCCTCGATCGATTGGAGAGTTGCCAAGGCATCGACATGCCCTGACACCATATGCCCACCCATCGGGGAACCTGCCAGAAGGGCCCTCTCCACGTTCACCCTCTCCCCCATCGAACAATGCCCAAGGGTGGTCACGCGCACCGTCTCGGGAGCCAAGTCGAAACTAGCCACGGTACCCCGGACCGAGACCACAGTCAGGCAAACGCCGTTCACCGCCACGCTCTCCCCCACGGCCAGACCGTCAGCCAATCCCTCCACGTCCACCCGGAGACGGAGACTCATCAGTGAGGGAGCCACATCGACCACAGGAGTCTCAACGACCCTACCCAACTGCACGATGCCGGTGAACATCAGTACCCCAGAAGGTCCGCCATGGTGTAAAACCCGGGCGGTTGTTCCGACACGAAACGGGCCGCGGCCAGGCCGCCCCTGGCGAAAATGCGTCGATCTGAAGCCCGGTGGGTGATTTCAATCCTCTCACCGTCCATCATCAGGTGCACCGTATGGTCCCCCACCACATCGCCACCACGGATGGCGTGGACGCCGATTTCAGACGATTGCCTGAGGGACTGACCTTCGCGTCCATACACCGGCATGGATCCCTTGCGGGCCTGTTGGAGCGCTTCCAGGATCATCAGGGCCGTGCCACTGGGGGCATCGGCCTTGCGGGCATGGTGAGTTTCCACAATTTCAAGATGAGCCGAAGGCATCCTCACGGCGGCCTGGGCAGACAAACCAGCCAGAAGGTTGGCACCCACGCTGAGATTGCGGCTGTGCAATACGGCCACCGTCTTGGCGGCGGCGCGTAACGCCTTTTCATCGTCGGCAGAAAGTCCGGTGCGTCCGCTCACTAAGGCATAGCCC
>JBFWNO010000107.1:0-8722 GCA_050251015.1 Planctomycetota bacterium | reverse complement strand
CGCGCGAGCTTGATCACTTCCGTACTGCGCGCCATCGTCTCGGCAGGCAACAGAAAGTTTCCCTCCTTCACCTCCTCCCAGTCCCAGCGCCACTTGATCGATCCATCCTCATACTTCAGCTTCGACAAATCGTGCAGCCTCTCCAACGGCATCAGCTGCATCCCGTCCATCACCGGATACATCTCCTTCGGACCAAAAATACCCTCGCCCTTGCCTGACTCGTCCGTGGGAGAGTTGCGGTGCCTGTCCTGCGGAGGGGCCGGCGGAGGACCCGGAGCATGACCTGCCACCAATGAGGAGGCTACAAAAAGACCTGTCAGAATCGCACCCAAAGTCCGCTGATTCATGGTGACACCGCCTATGAGTGGGGATTATATGCAAAATCCAAGCCCCCCCTCCTTGCGGAAAGGGCCTGATTTTGGCCTTCTTCTGGCAAAAAATGCCAACCCGATTTAAAAAATTTCGGTTTTCCTGTTAGGGTTGACCTGATTGCCACCCTGCTGCACGACAGGTTGCTGCATTTGCCTGAGGGGAACGATCACTTTTTTGCCCTCTCTGTAGACAACCAATTGATTGGGCCAACGCCTTTGGGTCGTCGTGATCTGCGTGAAAGCTTCGCTCAAGGTGCCGATATTTTTGATCCGCGTTTCTTCAACTTGCACCACCAAGTCTCCAACCAGCAAAGGGTAATCCGCACTGTTGGTGAAGTTGAGTTTGAACATCTGCATGTCGCCCATGTTGAACATTTCAGCTACCTTCACAGCCCCCTCATATTCCGAGGGCACTTCAGATGAAGAGGCGACATGGACATAGGCCCTCATGGCCAGCATGCCAACCGGCAACATATACTCTTCTTCGGAAAGAATCTTAACGGAAATTTTCTCAGTGGCTCCCACCTGCTGGACCTTCCCTGTGGCATCCCGCACATCCAGGTGCTTGACCATGAGGTCGTATTCACTCCCGGGCTTGCCGAAAGCCACATCGCGGCGATAGGCCACAACCTTGCCATTGTCATCGCAGTTCACCCGAGCCCCGTTGATTTCCAGGATCAGGTCGTTGCTCCGGATTCCGGCCTTGAAGGCCGGCGAATTCTGAAACACACGACCCACAAGCAGTCCAGCGTCATAATCCAAGGGTAAGAGTCGCATGGGAGAAGAGGCTTCCTCGCGACGACGCGCAAAAGGTTCAAACTCGAACCCCAGAGTGTTGTAGTGGTTCGTCTTGTCCGGGGCATTCAGCAAGGATTCCATTCTGTCCTTGGCGAAATTACTGGGCACCACAAAGCCCTCGAGGGCATTGTCATGATTGGCCCGGGTGTTGACGCCAATGACCTCGCCTTTGATATTGACACTGGGTCCCCCGCTGTTGCCGGGCATCACGCCGGCATCAACCTGGATGTAGAGGTTGTAGAGACCGCTGACCTTGTTGAGGATGGGCAGACCCTGCAAATAACGATCGACATTGGAAACCTGTCCGGCATTGACCGTCCGCGTCAGCATGCGTGGGGCTCCCAGCGTGAAGATGCGGTCGCCCACCTTGACCTCGTCGCTGTTGGCGAACTTCAGGCCCTTGGGGATTCTGTTGACACCCTTCAACATATCCATGCCTTCGTCGGTGATCTGCAGGATGGCAAGATCGGCCACAGGATCCCGGGCCACCACATCCGCGCTGACCCAATCTTCTTGCCAGGTCATCACGCTCAAGCGCTGGACTTCCTGGACCACGTGGCAGTTGGTGAGCATCATGCCCGTGTCATTGACGGCAAAACCGCTTCCGGCCCCCTTCATGCCCACATGGACGAAGACCACGCTGTCTTCCACCTTCTTGATGATCTCGTTGGTCTGCTCCTGGGAGATCTTGGTGATCTCGCTCTTGTCGGCCTTCTTCTTCAGGCTGGCGAGCAATTTTTTCTGCTCGGCCTTCCATTGGGCTTCCAGTTCCTTCGTTCGTGCATCGGCCTCTTCCTTGGCCTTTTGGATGCGAGCTTCCGCCTCCTTGGCGGATTCCTTGAGTGAGCTCTTGAGCCCGAGGAGATCCGACTCCATCCTTTTGAATTCCTGCATGCCCACGAAGCCGCAGACCACAACACCGACAAGTGCCACAAGACCGATGATCAGCGGGAGAGGTTTCACGGGTGGCTCCTTCGAAAGGGGATTATATGGCGCTTTCCCGAAGGTTATCGACTTCGGGCCACCGCCCTGCTGCGGAGAGTCTTGAGATCCCCCCACAAGTTCTGGCTCCCTAGCACCACCACGGTATGGCTGCGACCCTTGATAATCATTCGACCCGCAAAGCACTTTCCCGAACTTTTGGTGTAGCCCGTCTTCCCCGGAACGGACCCCCCCTCATCATGCAAAAGCTTGTTATGACTGCGGAAACGGAGTGTCCGGCCATCCCGGCTCTTCACGGAACATTCTTTCATATCAAGAATTTTGCGAAGGTGGGCGTTGGCAAAGGCCGCCTTGGAAATGCGCGCGAGGTCGCTGGCACATGAATATTGGCCCTTGGCATTGAGTCCGCTGGCCCTTTTGATCAGGGTTTGCTCGCATCCCAAGGTTCCAGCCAAGGCAGTGATTTTTTTGCAAAATGCGGCTTCCGAACCCGCGATATCCTCAGCCAGGGCCACGGCAGCATCATTGGCACTTTTGATCAACAGGGCCTTCAGGAGTTCCCCTCGTGTCCATACTTCCCCCTCAAGCAAGCCGGCCTTGCTGGGAACCTGGGCGGCGGCATTGGCACTGATTCTCACAGGATCATTGAGGGATCCCGATCGCATCACACCGAGTGCCGTGAGCAGTTTGGTTGTCGAGGCAATGGGCCGGGCATTGGATCGACCCCAAGAAGTCACAATGCGCCCGGAGGAATCATCGATCACAAGATAGGACTTGGCCGTGATGGAGCTTGAGGACTTGGCTTCCAGAGATGAAGGTGCGGTCAATAAAAGTAGCGATGACAGTATGAAAAATAGGATCTTTTTCATTGATAACTCTCCCCAGAGCTTACTCGACAACCCAAGGTGATGTCTGAAGTCGAAATTTCAATAAAAATAGGTCGTTTTGGACCTCGAAACCTCGTTTTTGACCAAATTTTGATAGCCTTCCCTCAATTGTTCAACATGTCGGGTCTGTAGAGCTCTTCCTTCCAGTTTTTTAGCGGCCACCAATCCTGCCACTGAGCCCGTGAGCATCACCTCTTCGGCTTGCCGCAACTCTTCCACGGTGTAAGTCCCTTCTTCCATGGCTAGGCCCATGGAGTGGGCCAATTGAATGACGCGCTGACGCGTCAAGCCACTCAAGAGGGAGGGAGTGATGGCAGGTGTCTGCCAACTTCCGGATTTCCACCAAAAGATGTTGGACATGGTAGCCTCCGTAACCTGCCCTCCCTCATTCACCATCACCCATTCACGTCCTACGGGAGGTGCGGCCAACACTCTGGGCAATCCACTGAGCGTCTTGGCCGGCCAGTCGAGAGGCACCCTATGAGGAGCGACTTCCAAATCTTCCAAGGACGGGGTGGCTGAGGCCGAGACGCATAGGGCGAACAATCGGGGTGAAAGTACCGCCGGCCTGACAAAACCCCGCCCCCCCTCGCCAGCCGTGAGGGTCAGCCTCAGGCGAGCCAGCCCCTGTTCTGGAAGTCTCGGACGCAGAAAAAGCGCCACGCTCTTCACATCCCATGGAAAGGGCAAGCGAATTTTTAGGGCACTGACCTTGAGCCTTTCAATGTGCTCTTCAAGCCACAAGACGGCCCCGTCTTCGACCCTGAGGGTCTCATACACACCGTCACCCGTCTGGAAACCCCTGTCGATCAGCAGGTCAACATCCTGCTCACCACCCGAAGCGCTCAGGCAAAGGGTCAAGGCTTGGAATCCGCGCCCTTGTCCCCTGGTTTCATGGTGGGAACAAATTCCGGAACCTTCTCCTCGTTCCCTGCCTTGGGTTTCATGTCATCCGCCTCTGGCTTCTCCTCGACCACCTTGATGTTGGGATCGTGCCCGAGCTTGTCGCTGGGGGGGACATCAAGAGCGGGAGTGCCGCCGGAATTGTCGTGACCCACACTCCCCGAATCCACTTTTGATGCTTCGGGAGCTGGCTTGGGCTGGGACCCGGGTGCCACATACTCCTTGCGGAGCCAATCCCTCCAGGCTTCCCGTGAAATACCAAGATCCTTGCCGCTGATCCGCTTGAGGGTGTGGGCAGCAAACCAGAGGTAGTTGTGATTGTCGCCATCCAGGCTTTCCACCACGGCGGAAACCAAATCACGGCTGAGTTCATCATGGGCGAGTTGCCTGACCTTATTCAGGGCCAGGAAGCGCCGCTCGATTTTTTCATCCATAAGGGCCGAGATCAGAACCTTGTGCAGCTTGTCCAAATCATGGCTGCCCTCAGGACTGCGCGGAGCCTCGGAAGCCTCTGTCAACTCACCAGAGTTGGCCTGCAACGCCACCATAGGAAGGCCCACCAGGGCTACCATCGCAAAAAAAGGCTTCATGAAAGCTCTATCGGTCATTGAGGGATCTTCCTTGACTCGTTGAGGTATCTTACAATGCCCAGACAGGAAGGTGTTCATGGTCAAGTTTCAGCGTCCTCTCGCGATTCTGCTGTTGGTCGTAGCCTGCGAAGAAGTGACGGCTCCCAGCGCACCTCCTTTCCTGGTCCTCAGGCGCGATGAAGGGGCCATCCGCCAGGACCATTTGGTGAAGAGCCTGCATGAATGTCAGGACCTTTCCAAGGAATCAGACAAGCTCAAGGTCTATGGGGCTCTTGGCGTGGCCATGGACAGCCAGGCCGAGACCGCCGTTCCCGCACTCCTGGCCACCATGAGCCGGGCGGAAGGCCGAGATGTGGAATTGCAAAAAGAAATCGTTGCGGCCCTTGGTGTGACCCGCAGCGAACGTGTGGTTCCCGTGTTGTCCCGTTACCTTCTCAAGGATGGTGTCCGCGATGCGGCCGGCAACGCCAACCCACCGGAATCCGCGATCAAGGGATCCGTGGTCCGTGCCGAGGCCGCCTTGAGCCTGATGCGCACCCGCTCCAAACATGCCGTGCCGGCCCTGATCGAGGCCCTCATGGACAGCGAACTGACCGTCCGCAACCAGGCCATCAGCACCTTGCGCTACCTGACCAACCGTGACGATGCCTACGATGCCCAGAACGACTATGAAGACCGACTGCTCCACCAGAACCTGTGGCTGGGTTGGTACGACGCCCATAAGGATGAGCCCCGGTCGGCATGGATCATCGCCGGATTCAAGGAAAAGGGTGTCGACATTGCCGAGCTCAAGGGCGAGGAGGCTGTAAGCTCCCTGGTCAAGGCCATGACCCAGGGGAACGAAAACCTGAGGCTCAATGCCACCGACTGCCTGGCCGACATCCAGGTTGAAGGGTCCAACTCCGAGTCTGTCAGCCGCGCCCTGCTCGCCCTGCTCGACCATGAATTGGAATCCGTCAAGGAAAACGCCCTGATCGCCTTTGTGCGCATCAACCGCCTGAATGTTCCGGTGATTGGAGACGATGGCGTTCCGCGGTCGGGTCACTGCATCAACTTCATCCCTGGCGTCAATTTGGCCGACTCTGTGGCATTCGCCAAGAACTGGTGGAACAATAAGGCTGCGCAACCCACGGGATCCGAAAAGGAACCCGAGAAGGAACCTGAAGCTCAATAGCTGTTGGGGGCCTTCCGGGATTAACGGGTGGCGCAGAGAGAAGAATTGATCATGAAAACGTTCATTGTGGGGCTCATGGCCTCAATTGGTGGTTTCTTCGGTTATCAGAACATCGATGTTCTGCGTGTGTGGCTCGGAATGGACGCGCCGCCCGTGCAGGTTCAACCTGCGATCAAGGCCGTCGAGGACAACGGATTCGAGTTGGCTCGTACCGCCGTGAAGGAAGGCCATCTTGAGAAGGCCTCGGGTCTGTACCTCAAACTTTTGGAATCCGCACCGACTCGCGAACAAGCCCGCCAGGAGCTGGCCCAGGCCTATGCCACAGAAGGACTGGTCCGCGAAGGCCTGACCGTGGAATACCGCTGGGCCGCTTCGGAAGCCGATCGCGGCGCCGCGCTGGCCCGCATTCGCCAGTACAACCTCAAGGTGTTGAACCCCGCGGATCCCACCGGAGGGATGCGCCACGTGATTCAGCCCAATGAAACGCTGGCCAAGATCGCCAAGAAGCACGGAAGCAATGAGCGACTGCTCAAGCGCATCAACAACATCGAGAATCCCCACCGCATCCACGCCGGGCGGGCCCTTAAGGTGGTGCCTTTCAAGGCCTCCATCGATGTGAGCCTGGAGGCCCGCGAACTCGTCGTCTGCAATGAACAAGGAATCTGGGATGTCTATGCTGTCGGTGTGGGCCATGAAGACACCCCCTCGCCCACCGGCTCCTTTGTCATCGAAGTCCTCCAGATTGACCCGCCCTACTGGCATGAACCCGGCAAGCCCCCGGTCCCCGCCGGCAATCCCCACAACCCCCTGGGGTCGCGGTGGATGGGCTTCAGGACACCCTACGAGAGCTTCGGCATCCACGGAACCAATGACGAAGCGTCCGTCGGCCACCGTTCCTCAAAAGGTTGCATGCGCCTGACGAAAAAAGACGTCGAGGAATTGTTTGATCTTGTGGATTACGGCACAGAGGTGACGATCCGCGAGCGCTGACCACGACCCCGGATCAACGTCAGGCTTCGTCGTCCTCGGATCCCGCATCCTTGATGGCCCGCATCAGCTTGCGGGGGATGGAGATGTCGGCCACCTGGATATCTCCACACACCATCGGTCCCATGCTCTCGTAAAAACCCTTCTTGGGCAGTCCGTAAGCCAGTGTGCGGTCCGCATCGATGGCACACCCGGCCAGGGCCCCGGTGTTGCAGTCCAGTCCGCTGGGAACATCTAGGCTCAACACGGGAATTTCCAATTCGTTGATAGCCATGATCAGGTCGCTCAATGGGGGCTTCAGGTTCCCTGTCATCCTGTCGAGTCCCGTCCCCAGGATGGCATCGATGATCAGATCGGCTCCGGAGAAATACAAGGGATAGGCATCGCCCTCCTTGAGCACCTTGACCGAGACACCGAAGGCTTTAAGGATCTTGAAATTCAGGGCGGCATCACCGAACCCCCCCTCGGGTTGGGATTCGGCCGAGTCACCCTTCTCGGCCTTGGCACCCTTTTCACGGAAGACGCCATGGATGTCGCGGGTCAGGATCACCTGCACAGGGATCCCCATGTTGTGCAGGTGCCGGGCGGCCACCGCACCGTCGCCACCATTGTTGCCACTGCCGCAAACGATCACGATGCGCGACTTGCGGGGATCCTTCCCCAAATCCCGCAGGAATTTCTGCGCGGCCTGGGCGCTGGCCCTTCCGGCATTCTCCATCAGGATCAGGTGGGGAATGTGGAACTGAGTGGCGGTAAGGGTCTCCAGCTGCTTCATCTGCTCGCGGGTGACGACTTTCATGGTTGCTCCTGGCCCATGCGGATAGCTTCATCCCAATCCTCCTGGGTGTCAATATCCACACTGCGTTCGGGGGGCATCAAATAGGCACGGGCCCCTCCCACCCAATCCTCCGCTTGTAACGATTCCGGATCGAGAATGTAGATGGCACCATTGAGATTCACTTCCAGATCACCGTCGCAACGAGGAACCCCCGTCTCAAGGAACTTTCCCGCCCTCACAAGTCGCGCATGGCGCCCGGCTCCCGGAGTGGCACTGACAACCCGGCCCTCCCCGCCCCAGAGCGTATGGGCCGCTTGGAGATCCTGAAGACTCCTCAAGGGGCTTGTGGGCTGGAGCCACAACAGCCCCCTGCGCCCCTTCCCGCAAACGCCCCACAGGTGACGCGCTAGCTCCTGGCTCGAGGTGTCGTCGCGCGCCAATT
Organism: Planctomycetota bacterium; assembly: GCA_050251015.1. Lineage (GTDB taxonomy): Bacteria > Planctomycetota > JBFWNO01 > JBFWNO01 > JBFWNO01 > JBFWNO01. The sequence continues at coordinate 850 of JBFWNO010000107.1, read as the reverse complement.
CAGCCGACCTCATGATGAACTCGGCCTGGGGAGGGATATCGACCCCCTCCCGGGTATCCGAGCTGACAACCACCCTGGAAACAAAATTGAGGGCCAGGGCCTGCAGGGCCGCCCGTGCAACCAGGGATGCACCGAGAAAGGGCCTGAAGTTTTTGCCCGGCAGGCGCTTGGACCCTGCACGGGCGGGCACCACGGCCAGCATCAGGGTTTTTTCTTCGTCAAGGTCAGGCGCTTGTACACCGGATCCTCGGTGGTGGCGGGTCGCTCCGCATTCATGTGAACACGCCCATCAGCCTGCATGAGGAAATGACGGGTGTAAGGCGGCTCGGGTCTTGCCCTCAATTCGTAATCCCCACCTTTGGGCGAGATCGACAGGGTGTAGAGCCTGTCACCCCCCTCCATCCAGTGGGCATTGACGACATGGGATTGGTGCAAGGCCTCCAGCGTCTGGCAGGAGCCCGACTCGGCGACAAGACTGGCTTGGGCCCTGCCAATTTTCTGGAAGATGTCGAAGAGGGCCGCTTCCTGGGCACTGACCAGTTCCCGGACAAAGTCCTCGTCATGTTCACTGAGGCCTTCAAGGATGAGATCGGCGGTTGTTTCCTTCGCCCCTTCAAGAGTGATGCCGGCATTCTCGACGGGAAGCAGGAACAGGCCGAAGGCCAACAACCCAAAAGACACCAACAGCCAGGCCCAAGGTAGGGGTCGACGGCCCTCATAGGCAAGATCCTCGGACTTGAACACAGCGTGGGTGGCATGGGGTCGGGATTTGAGCTCCCGGCAGGTGGCGCAGGCTCCATCCTCGAGCTGGGCCTCCTCGAAAGCCACATTGCAGACTCGACAGAACGCT
>JBFWNO010000106.1:0-8941 GCA_050251015.1 Planctomycetota bacterium | reverse complement strand
GGCTGGGGATCTGGGCCTGGTAGGTCTGAAGTTGTTGGAAGGCGCTCCAGATGGTGGCATTCTCGTCCGCCGCGTTCTTGAGCTCGATCACGGCGATGGGCAGACCATTGAGGAACAGCACCACGTCGGGGCGGCGGGTGTGCGGGCCTTCGGCTACGGTGAATTGGTTCACGGCCAGCCAGTCGTTGTTGTCCTCCTTTTCAAAATCCACCACCCGGGCCTGGGTTCCGGCAATGGAGCCGTCTTTGCGGCGGTACTCCACATTGATGCCGTCCACCAGCATGCGGTGCAAGATGCGGTTGCGCTCAATGAGAGATGGGGCATCAGCTCGCAGGAGTTTGCGGAAGGCGTCTTCCAGGGCTTCTTCGGGGAGAGTGGGGTTCAGGCGGGTGAGGGTTTGGCGCAGGCGGGCTTCCAGAATGACGTCGCGATAGTTGGGATCTTTGCGCTCGGCCTTGGGTTCGCCGTAGGCGATGTCGGGGCCGTGGAGGAGGGTGTAGCCGAGGGTTTCAAGCCATGCCAAAGCGGCGTCTTCGACGATGGATTCAGTGAAATTCATGGGAAAGCCTTCATTTTTGATCGGATTTGATGCCTTGCATCAACCCAATCTGGTGTCATAATAATCACATGGCTGGTCACTGCGTAGCGGGGGCTGGCCTCTTTCATTTGGGAAGCACCACAAGTCCAAATCCTCGATATTCACCCATGGTATTCATTCGGAACTTGTCACGTACAACCCGAAAATCTTCTTTCTCTTTTTTTCCCAACACATGTCTACCGATGGGTGTGACGACCAAGTCGGCAAGTTGTAGACCTGCAATGTTCTCGGACTTTGATCTAAGATTGAGGCTCTGCACCCTTGCATCAACATGTTTTGCCTTGATGTATTTCGTGCCCTGGATTTTCAGGTTCAACCATGCCAGCTCCAGTTCCCTGTCCAATGTGGGATCTCTCCGCTCCGCCAAGATCACACCCCTCCCCTGGCCACCCAACTCAAAACAGAAGCGCTCAACAATGACATCCATGCTCATCAAATAAGGGTCAAGTGCTGCCAAGCCGTACTTGGCAAGGTGGATGTCTTTCCGGATGGAACAGGCGACAACCATGAAATCAAGGCCACGGAGCATGTCGTTTAAATCATCGTAGACTGCATTTCTAAAGTCCGCCTCTATCATTCGCTCAAACCCGTTCCGATTTCGGACCATATCGGCCGTATGAAGGATGATGTCGTCGCGTCCAAAATGCTTGCGCTTGAATATAGAAAAGCGTTGAGGCAGCACCCGTTCTGCAATGTCCTGCTCCATGATCACGCCACCGAGGACGAAAAGGGGGTATTGAGGATCCACGGTGGATAGGTTGTGGTCGCCGGATTCGTCCAGGAAAAGGATCTTCATCGCCATCGCATCCTCATACAGAGCTACCATTCGTAACAGTAGGATCCAGAGCAGGTCCGTTTTCGATATCGGGAGCCTGAATGCGAAGCCAAGACATCAGTCGCTCGGCAACGTCTTCAGCCTTCTTGGGCGCAGAACCAAATTGAAGAAGAACACGCTTACACGCCACCTTCAATCGCGACTGAAGTGTGTCCCGTTGTTTCCAATCGAGTCCCATGTTCTGCTCGAACGTTGCCAAGAGTGAGTCCGTGAGCCTGTCTCTTTCTTCGATCATTTTCGCCGGATCCATTCCTTCAGCATTCAGGAAATCCACGAGCCCCACACGAAGTGGCTCAAGTAGGCCAGAATATACTGGCAGGATCTCCATCAAGGGCTCCGCAATGGTTGCCGCACCAAAACCAGATAGGGGCGCCTGCTCGGGAACTGCCATCTCCTCTTCTGCTGCTGCGGCCGATAGGTCAGACGATCTAAGCACCTCAATGTACGCGGAGCGGTCGACACCATAGAGCATCTTGCTAGGTTCAATGCGGAGTTCTATCACTTCACCCTTTAGCCCTATCGTGACCTCAAAAACGACAATGGGACTTCCACCATCCTCATCGATACGAGCCGATACGCTAACTACACGATCAATCCTTTTGTTGAGATGCTTGAATCTTTCATAGGGCTCGCGAGTGACATTAAGGTCGGGCTGTTTCCCTTCGAGCGAGTTGAGCAGGACGCCGAGAATCGCATCCCCCGTGCACAGAAAAGCTCGTGTATGGTCGGCTGTCAGCGCGTCTAGGAAACCATCCTTCCCATGGGCAACTGGGCCATTTTGGTCACGCATTTCACTCAGCGCGTCAGCCAATTTGTTGAATCCTGATAGAACCTTATCGAGCTTATTTGCACCCCTAGTGTTCTGCAAGCCCAACGGCTTCAAGGCAGTAACTAATAAATCTGTTGTAGATGGAGTGCCGGAAGGCATTTGCTCGCCATACTCACCCATGATTGTGAGACAGACGCTCTCAATGAATGACTTGATATGCTCAACCATACCATGTGAATTATTGGCGTGGCATGCACGCAAAGATTCGTAGCCCATAGCTAAAGTTGGTGCATTAGGCCAACGAAGTTGCGCCCGAAGGTAGTTCGGAGCAAGCTCATCAAGATCAGCCATTAGCCGCCTTCTTTGATGAATCGCTTAGGCTCTTCAATACATAGTTCACCTGAAATGAGTCTGGGTAACAGCATATCGCGCATGGATGCAAGGGCCCTGTTCTGGAAATACGGCTCTGGGATCCGGTCTAACAATGGACGCACTGAACGATCATATGCGCAGCGAATTTCCGAAGATGGAATAATCAATGGCATCTCTTCCATTGAACTATTCCATACTGCGTACGGGATGGTGCTACCAGTTGAATGTCGTGTTGCGTAGTCAATCGTATCTGGATGATGAAGTAAAAGGGTGGCAAATGCAAAGTCTTCTTTAGCTTTTGGAAACAGCACGAACGCTGTGGTTCGAGTCGTTCCATCAAAAGGAGCAATACAGACCTTGTGAAAGTAGGGGCGCATTGCACCAAACAACAGATCGCCCTTATAGAATTTTGCAAGACTGCTTTGCGCTTCCTCGCCTGACTTACTCTCTGTTAAACACAAAGACTTGGAAGAGATGCAATCAATCGGGACGTAGGGGCGAACTGCGGTTTCAGATGACACAACGCAGCGCTCCACGCGCTGAGTCAGGATATCGCCAAGCTTACCAACCCCCCACCCCCTCGGAATCTCCCCCAACTCCGAATCCACAAACGAATCCGGGAACAGATCCGCGATCTCCTTGGGCAACCCCGTGTCGCGCCCCTCGGCCTTGGCACGGACAGGATCGAAATCCACGAACCACGACTTGAACAGCGCCCGGGCCATGGCCTCCAGGGTCTCGTTCATCTTACGGTTCAGTTCGATCTTGTCGTCGAGGGTGCCGAGGATGTGGGCGATGGCGCGTTGCTCAGGGAGGGGAGGAATGCGCAATTCAAAATTTGGGACATCCGCGCACCTGAGACTGTCAAATACAGCGCCTACATTAAGAAATTTTCCAATTTGTTCCCACCATTCCGGCCCTCGAACCAGCCACCGCAGAAAGGGAGGGAAAACCTTCGAACCATCTGCACGAAGAAGAACAAGGTTTTGCCCAAGTGCAAATTCTAAATTGGGCGGCACATACGCGGTTTCACCTGGATTACAGCGGCGAGAGAGCACTACATCGTACGCCACTGGCTTTGCTTTTTTCGTCCATTCTTCAAAATGTCCTCGTGTTATACGACGCACATCGGATAAATCAATCCGCCCGTTACGGAGCTGTGGAATTGCAACATAGGGATAACCGACTTCAGATGCAGGCGGCGTTCGATGATCACAGTCGATCAAGAAAACATTAGCCTCTCGAAGCGTAGTCACGAGCCACTCACCCCCCACACCCCACACCCTTCCCCGCCATCACAACCCCCCCATCACGCGGGTATTGGCGGCATATTCAACACCGCGTTTATCATGGCCCCATCCAGCCTCCATATTCAACGCAGCGTTTCGCAGCAAACTCTGTGAATTTCCACCCCTAGGCATCACACCCCCTCCGGCACATTCGAAAGCAGTCGGAACAACGGCGTGTTGATGTAGTAGTTCGAGCGCCCCAGGCGTTTTTTCTCCAAATATCCCTTCTCAGCCAGCGTGTCGAGATACTTGGCCGCAGTGAGCCGCGACACCTTCAGGTCACGCCTGAGAAAATCTATCTTCGTGTAAGGATGACTGAACAGATTATTCAGGAGATCCTGGCTGTAGAATTTGAATTCTTTGCGGATGCGATGCTTGTAATCCATCATCATCTTGTTGATCTCCTCAACAATGGCCAAAGTCTGCCGCGCCGTCGTCTCAACTCCTTTGAGCATGTAGATCACCCAGGCTTCCCACTCCCCGCCATCTCTGACCGCCTGGAGCCTGTCGTAATACTCTTTCTTGTCCTGCGTGATGAACCGACTGAGGTAGAGCACCGGCAGGTCAAGAAGACCCTTGTGAACCAGATACAGCACATTCATGATCCTCCCCGTCCGCCCATTGCCATTGTAAAAGGGATGGACGCTTTCGAACTGAAAGTGGATCACGGCCATTTTGATCAGTGGATCCAATGACGAGAGCGCGTCATCATGAATGAAGGCCTCAAGATTGGCCATGAGAGCATCAATCTCATCAGGATGCTGGGGCGGCACATACACAACCTCACCCGTGTTCTGATTTTTGAGCGCTGTTCCAGCCTGTTTGCGAAACCCCGCCTGGTTGCCCTCCAATTCTTCCTGGATCTTTTTGATCGTGCTGTTGGCCAAGATGCCTGACTTACGCACCAACTGGAAACCCAATTTGAGGGCGGAGGCATAATTCTGAACTTCTTTGGCGGCCGGGTTTCCTGGGCCATCTTCAAAAAGTGACTGCTGAAAAAGTTCGTCATGTGTGGTGACGATGTTTTCCACTTCGGAACTGTCCTTAGCCTCTTGCAAAGCCAGGGTGTTCACGAGAATGGCATCGTTGGGGATGGAACGGCACCCACCCTTCAGCTCAGCCAAATACCTGTGGGCTTGGGCTAACTGTTTGAGAACGGGCACCGTTTCAATATTGACAGTGGGTGGAAGTTTTTGGACAAAAAATGCCACTTTTCTATATTCATCCTGGTTCATATGCATAGATTTTAGCATTTTTTATACATATCTGATGTGTCGTGTCTATTTTTTAAATTTCAGCGATCTAACGCCAAAATAAGCCTAGGAAGGCATAGGGAAACCCAACTCCCTGAGGTTCTTCCTGATCGCCTCATCCAGCTTGGCCCCCTCACCCATCTGTTGAGCCAATGTGGCCGAAAGCCTCTTCATCTTGGCCTCAAACGGCTCGCCGTCATCCTCCACGGCCTCCGCCCCCACGTAGCGCCCTGGCGTGAGCACATGGCCGTGTTTGCGGATGTCTTCGAGCTTGGCGGACATGCAGAAACCCGGAACATCCACATACTTCGCGGCCCCCTTGTCACCCCGCCAGGCATGATAGGTGCCGGCGATCTTAGCCAGATCAGCATCGGTCAGTTCACGGTGTGTGCGGTCCACCATGGAGCCCAGCTTGCGGGCGTCGATGAACAGAGTTTCGCCTTGCCGGTCACGGAAATTTCCCTTCTTCTTGTTACGCGTGAGAAACCATAGGCACACCGGGATCTGCGTGGAGTAGAAGAGCTGACCCGGCAAGGCCACCATGCAATCCACCAGATCAGCCTCAATGATGCTCTTGCGGATCTCCCCCTCCCCCGACTGGTTGGAGGACATCGAGCCGTTGGCCAGCACAAAGCCCGCGAGCCCCGTGGGGGCCAGATGATGGATGAAGTGCTGGACCCAGGCATAGTTGGCATTGCCCGCCGGGGGTACGCCGAACTTCCAGCGGGGATCATCCTTCAGCAGGTCTCCCCTCCAATCACTGTCGTTAAAGGGAGGATTGGCCAGCACATAATCTGCCTTGAGGTCGGGATGCTTGTCGGCATGGAAGGTGTCGCCGTGACCGATCTGGGCGTCAATGCCGCGGATCGCTAGGTTCATCTTCGCCAGACGCCAGGTGGTGTAATTGCTTTCCTGCCCGTAGAGGGAGATGTCGCCGATCTTCCCAGAGTGCGCCTCGATAAACTTCTCGCTCTGCACGAACATGCCGCCCGAGCCGCAGCAGGGGTCGTAGACCCGACCCTTGTAGGGGGCTAGCATCTCTACCAGCACCCGCACTACGCTCGAGGGCGTATAGAACTGGCCACCACTCTTGCCCTCGGCACTGGCGAAGCGCGACAGGAAATATTCATAGACGCGCCCCAGGGTGTCTTTCGACCTGTCGGCCATGGGAATGTCACTGACCAGGTTGATGATCTGCCCAAGACGCTGTTTATCGAGGCCGGCACGGCCATAATCCTTGGGCAGGACCCCCTTGAGGGAAGGGTTGTCCCTCTCAATCGCGGCCATCGCGTCATCCACCAGGGTACCGATAATAGATTGGGGAGCATTAGCCTTCAGATGTTGCCAACGGGCTTCCTTGGGAACCCAAAAAATATTGACAGCGCGGTATTCGTCGCGGTCCTCAGGGTCGGCACCCTTCGATTTTTCAGCCGTGAGCTCAGCGTGTTTGGCCTCAAAGGCATCCGAGATGTATTTGAGGAATAGAAGCCCGAGGACCACATGCTTGTATTCCGCCGCGTCCATGTTATTCCGGAGAGCATCGGCGGCAGCCCAGAGCTTGGCTTCAAAGCCCACATTGGCCCCGCTATCCCCACCCTTGACTTCCTTCGACTTGCGGCCCATCCCCCCAACCTCCGTATCGCCCGATTCTACACCCTAGAACTCCATCTTCTCAAAGTGCCGCAGCCCCAGGCGCAGACTGATGGCCGCCGTGGCGGCCCCCACGGCCAGACAGAGCAAAAAACACAAAAGTACACGGGGAGCACCCAGGTCGGAAATGGTACGGACCGTGAACACGGGCAGGTAGGCCAGGGAAAGTTCAAGGACAAGGAAGGCGGCGGCCACGGCCAGTTGCACTGTGCCGCCAAACCCGCTGACCACCTTGGGGGCGCTGACGGCCCTGAAGTCGGGTAGGCGGATGCCCAGACCGATCGCAAGGCCTGTGAGGCCGAGGCTGACGCTGAAGGCAATCAGGATCTCACAGAGGGTCTGGGCCGGACCCAGGTTGAGGCGTTGGCAGGAGAGCCAGCTGAGAAACCCGGCCACCGCAAAGCACCCGGCGAACGACAGCCAGAACTTGCCCATCAGGAGATCCCGGCGAGGCAGGGGCATGAGCCCAAGGAACCAGAAGCGGCGTCCCTCCAGGCTCATCTGGGGAAAGACGAAGCGGCTGGTGAAGGTGCTGAGGGTCAGCAGGAGAGCCGCGAGGTTGACGAAGGCCACGAAATTGCGGTGCACCAATTCGCCCATGCTCTCGTAACGGCGAAGATTGAGGAAGTAGGCTCCCAAAAGGCCGAAGAACAACAGGAGCTGCATCCACTGCCCGGGATCCCGGATGAAGACCAGGAGATCCTTCCAGAGGAGCAGGCGGCGGTGGTCACCGGCCACGCCCGGACCCAAAAGCCGCGTGAGCAGGCCCGGGCGGACCTTCACCAAGCGGGGTGCCGTCCGTTCGATGCACTGGTAGAGGCGCCCGGTCAGAAGCATGCCGGAAATGTGCAGGGCCATCAGGGCGTGCGAGAGCAGGAGCCCTGCCAGGAAAAGTGTGCGCCCCAGATTACCCTCGGAGGCCGACAGGAACGCTTCTGTCATCCACCCCGAAGGCGACAGGGTGCCCGTGGCGAAGGACAGCCTATCGGCCACGGCTCCCAGGACGGCACCGGGCATGAGCCCCCCCTGCCTGAGCCCCCGGGCGGTGAACCAGACCTGCACCACAAACACGGCTGCGACGAGGCCGGTAAGCCACAGAATGCCCTTGCGCCGGCGGGGAAGAAAACGGCCCACCAGCACGGCGGCCAGACATCCCCAGGACCCCGCATGCAGGGAAAAAACGATGGCCGCCAGCACGGCCAGCGGAATGAAGGCCGGCGAAGGTTTCATGACCAGGGCCCAACCAATGAACAGGGGCCCGCAAAGGAACAGGAAGGCCCAGGCACTGAACCCGAAGCTCTCGACAAAGCGGACGATCAAGAGCTCCCTGTCCCCCACCGGCCAGGTCACCAAGGGGTCGCCCTCCCTTGGGCGGAAGAGGGCCACAAACGACGTGATCCCGGCCGACACGGCCAGCATCACAAAGAGGCTCAGGAACATGATGGGCAGGACCATCTTGAGGACAAGGTCGCGATCGAATTCCGTGGCAGAGATCCCCTCCAGCCCCTGCAGGAGGGAACGGAACAGCGAGGTCAGGCCGGCAAACAGCAAAGTGAGGAACCCCGCCACCAGCACAACCTGGAGGCGGTTGTGGCGGATGGCCTGGCGCAGGGCATGGCCGGCCTCAACCACCCTCGAGCCCAGGACCAGCCGGATCGACGGGGTCATGGCTGCTCGCGGGTGAGCTCAAGGAAGACCTCCTCCAGCTGGTCGGAGCGGCGGAGCTCCGAGAGCGATCCCTTTTTCATCAGCCTGCCGTGGTGGATGACGGCTACCTCGTCTCCCACCTCGGCCGCGAGGTCCATTGCGTGGGTGGACAGGAGCACGGCCCCCCCGCCCTTGGCGAATTCACGGAAGATGTCCTTGGCCCGCCGGGTGTTTACCGGATCGAGTCCCACCGTGGGTTCATCGACAATCAGCACCTTGGGCCTGTGCAGGAGGGCGCTGGCAAAGACCACCCGCTGGCGCATCCCATGGGAGTATCCTTCTGCCAACTCGTTGAAATACACGGAGAGATCGAGCCTCTCGGCCCAGCGGTCCACCTCCCTGGCGCAGGTGGCGGGATCAAGGCCATGAAGGCGGCCCGCCAGCATCAGGAACTCCCTTCCTGTGAGCTTCTCGTAGAGATGGGGCTCGTCGGGAATGAAACCCATCAGGCGGCGGGCCGGCACGGGA
>JBFWNO010000105.1:0-9071 GCA_050251015.1 Planctomycetota bacterium | reverse complement strand
GAAAATGCATCACATCCCCCTCTCGCATCACATAGTCCTTGCCCTCGGTGCGCAGCAGCCCTTTTTCTCGGGCCCCCTTCTCACCCTGGCAGTCGACATAGTCCTTGTATGAGATGGTTTCGGCACGGATGAAACCCCGCTCGAAATCCGAGTGGATGACCCCGGCAGCCTGAGGGGCACGGGCTCCCTTGTGCACTGTCCAGGCCCGCGTTTCCTTGGGCCCCACCGTGAAATAGGTCTGCAGGCCCAATAGGTCGTACCCGGTTCGGATGAGGGTATTCAACCCGGGTTCCTTCAGCCCCATGTCGGCCAGGAAGGCGGGTCGTTCATCCTCGGGAAGCTGCTGGATCTCCATCTCCATCCTTCCGCAGATCGGGATCACCTTGTCGCCACTGAGGGCCGCGTGCTTTTCAACGGCTTCCACATGGCGGTTGCGACCTGATGGAAGATCGGCCTCGGAGACATTGGCGATGTACAGCACGGGCTTGGCCGTCATGAGGTTGAGGACGTTGAGAAGGGGCCTCTCGGACTCCGCAATCTCCATAGAACGGGCCGGGGCCCCTTTTTGCATGTGATCCAGCAGCCGTTGGGCAAACTCGCAAAAGACCTGGGCATCCTTGTCCTGCCCACGGGCTTTTTTTTGCTCCCGCTGGATCGCCTTCTCCACCACCTCCAAATCGGCCAGGGCCAGCTCTGTATCGATGACGCCAATGTCCCTGATGGGATCCACGGACCCATCGACATGGATGATGTCTCCATCCTCGAAACAACGCACCACATGAGCCAGGGCATCCACCTCACGGATATGACTGAGAAACTTGTTGCCCAGACCTTCACCCTTGGAGGCCCCCTTGACCAATCCGGCAATGTCGGTGAAGGCCATCATGGCTGGAAGGATTCGCTGGCTTTGGGCGATACCGGCCAGGACGCCCAACCTTGTATCAGGCACCCCCACCTTGCCAACGTGCGGTTCAATGGTGCAAAAAGGGTAGTTGGCCATCGCGGCACCTGCCGCTGTCAGGGCATTGAAAAGGGTGCTTTTGCCCACATTGGGCAACCCGACAAGTCCGCATGAAAAACCCATGGGCCTATTCTAGCTTGCCGTGTCCCTTACCGCCCGAGGTTGCGATTTCATGGCTGACTCCAACCTTTCAGCAGCCTTCACGGCACCCGGACCCGTCCTCACATTCTTGAGCACCTTCTGGGCCTTTTGCGCGTAGTCCATGCCTTCCAGCGCTTGAGAGGGGAATCCTCCCAGGTGCCATAGTCCGGCCAAGCCCAACACATCACAGCGTTGATCATCTGTCATTTGCCTTGTTTCAATCAGCAAAGCCCTGACCGGATCACCCATGGCCTCGCGATCAACACCCATTTTGGTGCGGATGATGGCCATCTGGGACACTCGCTTGAGCCAAGATCCAGGAGCGGCGTAGGGATCCAGCAGGGAGGGCAATCCGCCTTCAGAAATAACCCAGGCCGAGGCAGGACGCACCACCAAATCCGTCATACCCCTGAAAGCCAGCAATCTCAGCAATCCGCCTCTCCGTCTTTCAAGAAGCGGCTGTAGGGCATCGCGACATGACTGAACCAATGTTATGGAGGAAGGTCCCAACACCTCGACATCCTCAAGGAAGTGGCCGGAGCGCCCGGAGATCCCTGCCTGATCCAAGGCCTCCCACAGGTCCACAAGGGCGAACAATGTGGATTCACCCAATTCCGCAACAAGGGGGGTGAGTCTGAGCCAACCCAGCCTGGTGGGCCTGTCGGACCCCATCAGGGCCAAGGATCGCGCAAAAAGCTCTTTGGCCTTCGCCGCTTCTGATGACTGCAAGGCCGCCAAGGCCATGGCCTCGACAGCCAGCGCCCTTCCGGATCGGGAATCCAAGCCATCAAAATGCTGCAAGGCCATTTCGGCATACTCACAGGCCCTGGCGGTCTCGCCCAGGCGAAGGGCCGCCCAAGACTGCAGTAGAACCGTCACTCCGAGCTCAAGGGGATCGGGATGCAAGGACGCCAGATCACCAAGCCTTCCGATATCCACAGCCGAGGAAACCAGGGCGCGCAACTGGGCCATCCTGAGGAGATCGACAGGGTCGTCCGTCTCAAGCCCGCCCAAGCTTTCCTCCACCAGACCCATGCCCAAGGCGAGTTGCAGGCGAACTTGGTCTAGATAGAGGCCACCATGGACTTCGGGATCCACCATCAGAGAGCGCACCTCCACCACCGCCTCGCGGGCCCTGCCATCTTCTCCACTGTCAAGGAGACGCTCCGCTTCCTCCAGCAGACACTTCATGGCCTGCGGCACACGACCGGCACACTGGTAATGGTGGGCCAGAAGACGCCCAAAACTCGAAAGACGCCCCTCACACACCTTTTCAATGGCATGGGCCACTTTCAGGTGGAGATCCTTCTGGTGCTTTCTGAGAAGGGACCCGTAGGCCACCTCACGGAGCAAAGAATGGCTGAAGGCGTACTCGCCCGTTTCACCGATGTTGCGTTTCACGATCATCTGCGCACCGGTCAGCTTCTTGAGGGCCGGCTCCAGATCAATCCCCATGTCGACCATCACATCCTTGAGGACCTTCATGGGGAAGGTCTCACCAATCACCGAAGCGCACTGCAAGACCCTCTTGACGTCGGCTTCCAGCTTGTCGATGCGGCTCATCAACAGCTCCTGGACACTCATTGGGGCTTGAACATCATCCAACGGCTTGGTGAGGACAAAACGCGTCCCTTGGCGCTGGACCACTTTTTCAACCAACAATGACTTAATCATCTCCTCGCAAAAGAAGGGGTTGCCGCGACAACGGGCATGCAGCAAGTCCACCAACCCCGCCGGGAGGTCGGAGGACACCAACACACTGCGGAGGTACTCCTCCGTGTGTTCGCGGGTGAAGGCGTGAAGCCTGATGATGCGATCGGGCAGGGTGACCTCACCTTTGGGGATCTCATCCTCGCGGCCGGCAAGAATGATGCCCACAGTGGACGAGCCCAACGAACGACGGAAGGACTCCAAAAACCTGACCGAGGGCTTGTCGACCCAGTGCAAGTCATCGAAGACGATGATCAAGGGTGTTCGCGAAGCCTCCTGCAACAGGAACTTGGTCAGGGTGTCCTCGAGAAGCTTGTCACGCTCCCTTGACGACAAGGAATCGATTGAACAGGCCGGATAGCGGTACCCCAGAATGTGGGCCAGCACCCCCACCCTTTCATGGCGTTCAGGATCCTCGCCAAAGGCATCCAGCAGGGATTCCACGGCTAGAAGGGCGGTCTCCTCATCTTCAAATTCGTTCAAACCCAGCTGATTTCGGAGCATGCTGGCCATCAAGGACCAGGGTTGGCTGGACAAATGCGACGCACAGGCCCCCCGCAGGATCCCAAGATCGAGCTTGCGGGCGACATAACGCAGTTCATGCATCATTCGGCTCTTGCCCATACCGGCTTCACCCACAATGGCGAGCTCAAAGCCTCGTCCCTTGGCCACGGCGGCCAGTGTCTGTTCGAGCTCGCCCAGTTCGGCCTCACGCCCAATGAGTCTGGCAAGTCCTACGCCAGCGATCATTTCCTGATCCCTTTGGCTGGCGAGTTTGGTCAACTCGAAAACTTTGAGCTTTTCGCTTTTGCCCTTGACGCTGATGCGGTCAAGGGAACGCCACTCGAACCTGTTCTTGAGATCCCTGTAGATGGATTCAGCAACAAGGATCTGCCCCCCCACGGCGTTTTCCTCGAAGCGCTTGGCCACATTCACCACATCGCCCAGGGCGGTGAAATCCTGACGTTGGTCGTCGCCGACCTTGCCGCTGATCACGATGCCGGCGTTGATCCCGATGGACACTTCAAGATCGATGCCTCGCTTGAGCCAGGCGGCCCCCAACTGGCGGCGGATTTCCAGGGCGCAGAGCAGGGCCCTTTCATTGTCATTCTCATGACTCTTGGGGGCACCAAAGAGAACCATAACGCCGTCACCAAGATATTTGTCGACAGTGCCACCGTACTTGTAAACGCTGGCCCCCATCACACGGTACATCTCACCCGTGAGCTCCGTCAGCTCCTCGGGATCCAAGCGCTCACTCAGGCGCGTGAACCCCGACACATCCGCAAACAACACGGTGACGCGCTTGCGCTCCTGTTGGCTGAGCATCTGGGTGGTGAGCTTCGCTCCGCACTCGATGCAGAACTTGGCAACCCTGACATTGTCGTGCTGACAACTTGGACACTGCGGCATGAGTTCCCCTCAACCCTTCACCTAGTAAAGCCCAGATTCCGTGAAATTCAATGTTTTTTTGAAATTTTGATGTTTTATCCTCCAGCTTGCGCTTCAAATAGCCCGCCAAAATCATTCTTGGAGTTGGGGCTTGACACCTCAAATGGGATCTGCTTCAATGTGCTCATTGCCTTTTGGGCATGGTCTTTGACAAGCAGCCGGATTTTTTATCCAGAAAGGTGGAGGGACAGGCCCTTTGAAACCTTAGCAACCGGACACTCGTACCGGTGCTAATTCCTGCGTCCCGCAGCAATGCGGGGGAAGATAAATGACGGCTTGCGTCATTTCATAGCACTTAACCAAAACACGACAACAACAAACCTGAACAGGTGGCGAATTGTATTCCCCGCTTGGTTCACAACCCAAACAGGAGATCCCATGAGCTTCAATTCCCATGAGAGCAATTTTGAGAATTTCGAGACCCAGTGCATTCACGGCGGACTGTTCCCTGAAGAGCAGTTCGGATCGCTGAGCACCCCTGTCTACCTGACCTCTACCTTCGTCCTCGAGGGTGTGGGCAAGGACAAGGGATATGACTACAGCCGGACAGGGAATCCCACACGCACGGCCCTCGCACAACACCTGGCCGTGCTGGAAGGTGGAGTGGCCTGCTCGGTCCATGGAACCGGGATTGCCTCCATCACTACGGTGCTCCACCACTTCAAGGCGGGTGACCACATCCTGGTGACACAGGATTGCTACGGTGGCACCCACCGCCTGATCTCCCAGAATCTCACCCACTTCGGGCTCGAGGCCGACTTTGTGGATTTCACGGATGTCACGAAGCTGGAAGCCCACGTGAAGCCCAACACCAAGGCGATCTGGGTGGAAAGCCCCACGAACCCCGTCCTCAAGCTCTGTGACCTTGAGGCCCTCGGGACCTTCTCGAAAAAGCACAACCTGACCTACATCGTCGACAACACCTTCGCCTCTCCTGCCGGCCAGAACCCCATCAAGTTTGGGGCCGACTTGGTGGTGCACTCCACCACCAAGTACATCAATGGTCACTGCGACTGCACGGGCGGAGCGGTCATCAGCCGCACCAAGGCCTGGGGTGAGCGCATCGCCTGGCTCACCAACTGCCTGGGAACAGGGCAGAGCCCGTTCGACAGCTGGCAGATCCTCAGGGGCAGCAAGACCCTGTCTGTCCGCTACAAGGCCCAACAAGCCAGCGCGGCATCAATCGCCCAATGGCTGGAGAGTCACCCCGCGGTGGCCAAGGTCCATTTCCCTGGCCTGAAGAGCCATCCCCAGCACGAGCTTGCCAAGCGCCAGCAAAAAGGCTTCGGGGCCATCATCGCCTTCGAAGTCAGGGGAACACCCGCTGAAGCAAGGGCCGTGGTGGAGAACACAAAACTCATCAAGTTGGCAGAAAGCCTGGGCGGGGTGCAGAGCCTCATCGAGGTACCCGCCTTCCAGAGTCACGCCTCCATGACTCCCCAGGCGCGCATCAATGCCGGGATCTCCGACACCCTGGTGCGCTTCTCGGTCGGGCTCGAGGACAGCGAAGACCTCATTCGCGATCTCGACCAGGCCCTCTCCAAGGTAGGCAAGGGCGAATGCGTCCTGACGGCAGCAGCCGGTTGCTGACCCTGCCCAACGGCACACCTGAATACCCAACAAAACAAACATAAAACCAAAAAAAGAAACGAGAAAACCATGAGCCTCTTCAAAAACAAAAACGTCATCATCACAGGCAGTTCACGCGGCATCGGCCGTTCCTGCGCACTCAAATTCGCCCAGGAAGGCGCCAATGTCATCATTAACTACAGGAAACGCGAGGAAAAAGCCCTCGAGCTCTTGAAAGAAATCGAAAGCTACGGCGTCAAGGCCCTGGCTGTCCGCGCAGACGTGAGCGAGATCGAGGATGCCCACAAGCTCATTGATATCGCCATTGAAACCTTCGGCCACATCGATGTGTTGGTGAACAATGCCGGGATCTGGATCGAGACTCCTGCTGGCTCCACCCAGAAGGAGACCATCGACAATGTGATTGGCGTCAACTTGAAGTCGGTGATCTATCTTTCCAACCGCATCATCCCCCACTTCAGGGCCCGCAAGGCCGGCCGGATCATCAACATCTCCTCGACGGCCGGGCAAAGGGGTGAGGCCTGTTATAGCGTGTATGCCGCCACCAAGGGCGCCATCATCAGCTACACCAAGAGCCTCAGCTCAGAACTCGCCAAAGATGGAATCCTCGTCAACGCGGTGGCCCCGGGTTGGGTGGACACGGAACTCAACGACAGCGTGTTCTCTGACCAGCTCAACAAGGCCAAGATCGCGGCCACCATCCCGATCGGACATATCCCCACCCCCGACGAAGTGGCCGGGTCCGTCCTCTTCCTTTCGAGTCCCTGGAGCTCTGTGATCACCGGGGAAGTGCTCAACGTCAATGGCGGGAGCGTTCTTTGCGGATGAATGCTTGAATCTTGACAGGGAGGGTGTGGAGTATTTTCCTGGCGGCTTCCACGTGATTCGCCGCTGCGGATGACACCCCACACCCTCACTTTTGATGCATCCGATTTTCGATAGACTATATCCATGGATTTAAGCTGGCTTCTTGATCCAACAGCGCTGACAGCTCTTTTGACGCTCACCGTGCTTGAGGTGGTGCTGGGCATCGACAACGTGATTTTCATTGCCATTCTTTCTGGCAAGCTTCCCAAGGAACAACAAGCCAAGGCCCGTCAGATCGGATTGGCCCTGGCCATGATCACCCGCATCCTCCTGCTTTGCTCTTTGGCATGGATCATGAAGCTCACCGACCCCCTCTTCCCATCCTTCAATATCCTTGGAAAGGACATTGAGATCTCCGGAAGGGATCTCATCCTCCTGGTGGGCGGGTTGTTCCTTTTGGGCAAGAGCACATTGGAAATCCATGACAAATTGGAAGGGCATAGCCATGAATCGGGCACCTCGCCGAAAAAGGCCGGCTTTTCCGCCATTGTCACGCAGATTGCCATTCTCGACATCGTATTCTCACTGGACAGCGTGATCACGGCCGTGGGCATGGCCGACAGGATCGCCGTCATGATCACAGCTGTGATCATCGCCGTGGCCATCATGATGCTCTTCGCAGGTTCGATCAGCAACTTTGTCGACAGGCACCCCACCGTCAAGATCCTGGCCCTGAGTTTCCTGCTCCTGATCGGGATGTCGCTCGTGGGTGAGGGCCTGAAGTTCCACATCCCCAAGGGTTACATCTATTTCTCGATGGCCTTCAGCGTCTTTGTGGAAATGATCAACATCCGCATACGCACCAAGTCCTCAAAGCCTGTCAAACTGCACAAGCCGATCGAGTAGATCAGCCTGTCGACTGGTGCAGGGCCCATACGGCACGCGAGTTGGCTTCGCGGGTGAAAGAAGCAACGGATGTGGGACCCTCCGTCCTTACAAGATCCCTGACACCGGCATCGAGGAATCGCGCCACACCCACACTCACTTCATCCGTATCATCCGGATCCTCATGGATGGAACCGGTGAGTCCTTCCTTGACATAGAGTGAGGCTCCATTGAAGCGGCTTGTGACCACAGGAAGCCCGCAAAACAGGGCTTCAAGTGTCGCCAGGGAACAGGCATCGTAATAACTTGGAGCCAGAAGGACGTCGCAGGAACGATACAAGGCGGGCATGTCTGTCACCACTCCAGCCCATCGGATGCAGTCCGACAGGCCCATCGTGTGAGCCAGATGCTCGAAGGGAGCGCGCCTCCCTCTCCCCACCACGATGCCCTGCACTGGGAAACCCTCGCGCCTGAGCTTCTGAAGGGTCCGGAGAAAAGGTCGCAACCCTTTCAAGGCAAAATTATGACCCACAAACAGGATAACGGGTTTGGCAGGGTCGAGAAGAAGGCCCATCAACTGGGTTTGTCGCTCGAATCCCGGTGACACAGCAGAAAATCTAACCGGATCGACACCATTGGGGATCATGGCGATCTTCTCAAGGGGGATGTCATGGATCTCGCGCAGTCCATCTTTGACGAAAGGACTGATGGCAATGACCTTCCTGAGTGTCGGAGAAGCATACATCATCGCCTCGTATTTGAAGACGGTCCGCTCGCGGGCACTGAGCCTGCGCGCCATGGAGGCCCAGGAACGCTCCAGACCGACCTTGCTTTTGAGGTACTGCCTGAGCCATATGGCCTCGACACCTCCATGGGGGTTGGCCAACGTGACCCCTGGGCTGATATCAAGGGCCTGAACGACGGCATAGCTGTTATTCAGAAGATGGTGATGAACCGAGGCCCAAAACCTCCTGATCCTCCCCGAAGCCGTGAATCCGCCACCACGCAGCCGCACAGCCTGGACACCCTGAGGCAAGGCTCCATGATCCCGGCACAGGATCACGCAGTGTCTGCCCCAACGGGACAGATCTTCCACCAGATTCATGAGATACGCTTCAGCCCCTCCGCGAGCACGGTCGGCATGGGGAATGACGAAGGCAGATTTCACTTCCAGACGAGGTAATCCCCGATGGCGAGATAGTCCATCCCGGAAGCAAAGAATGTGGAAAGCGCGTCAAAGGGAGTGCAGACAATCGGCTGGCCGGCCACGTTGAAACTGGTATTCAGGACCACAGGGTGCCCATTGCGTTTTTCCATCTCATCGCAGAGGGCCCAGTATTTGGGCTGGGCGCTCTTGATGATGGTCTGGATCCGCACCGTGCCATCCACATGGGTTGCCGATGGGATGGCGTTACGGGCACTGTCCTTGAGACGAAGGGCCAGAAGCATGAAGGGCGATGTCTTCACCTTGTCGACATAGCGATGCAGGGCCTCTTCTTTCATGGAAGGGGCGAAAGGACGCCAG
>JBFWNO010000104.1:0-9183 GCA_050251015.1 Planctomycetota bacterium | reverse complement strand
CACCATCTGAGAAGGAATGAAAGGTTGTGCGGGGTCGGGAACTTCGGGGCCGAACCGAAGCCACCCTGATTCTTGTCGAAACGCTCAGACAACTGCTCGAAACCCCGCCTCAAATCAGCCTCTGCCAGCGCCGCGCCGGGGGTTGCCGGCATCGTTGAACGCATATGATCCACGATCTGGGTGGATGAAGCCTCCACCTTGTCCTTGTCGCGTTCCCAGGCACCCTGCAACTGCCCCAATAGATTCATGAGTCCTGGTCGGCCCCAGCGGTCCTCCTTAGGGAAGTATGTGCCGGCAAAAAAGGGCCTCTTGTCGGGTGTCATGACCAGGGTCAAGGGCCAGCCCCCACTGCCCGTCATGGCCTGGCAAACGCCCATGTACACATTGTCGATGTCGGGTCTCTCCTCACGATCAACCTTGATGGAAACAAAATGCTCGTTCAGGTACGCGGCCACCGCTTCGTCCTCGAAGGATTCATGCTCCATGACATGACACCAGTGGCAGGTGGAGTACCCGATGGAGAGGAAGATGGGCTTGTTGTCGCGCACGGCCTTGGCGAAGGCCTCATCACCCCACGGGAACCAGTCCACGGGGTTGTGGGCGTGCTGGAGGAGATAGGGGCTGGTTTCTCCGGCGAGACGATTGGTGTGTTTGTGAGGCAAGGTTGGCTCCTGCGACTGATCCACAGCACCAGTCTCTTTCGTAGCATCTGATGGTGGATGGGGATCGAACATCCCGCAACCCCCAGCAACGCACAGTCCAATGGCAAGAGACAAGATAGGCAAAGTCCATCGCGACCTTATGTGGAACAAGAAGCACCCCCCAGCACGCAGAATTTGGAGCAATGCTCGTGCTTAAGAGCCACAGGACGCAGGCTACTCCAAAGTTCCGGGCCAAAATCAAAGAAGGGGTCATGGGGCAAAAGGGTGCAGCTGACCACGGTGGGTTTCTCCGCCCCACGGCGCTTGATCACCATGCGGGATGAGGCGCACATGAGGGAGGCGGGGTCTAGTTTAAGGATGCTCCAGCAATCCGTGGTGATTTCCGGAACCTCATGATTTCCCGGCTGCATCTCGGGGAAAACCACCAGATCCCGTGCCAGATCGAGGCTGAAGCTGTGCTTCTGGAAAAGGGCTCCGAAGCCCGCACGCACCTGGGCCTCCGTCTCGCCCCAAAGACGGCGCCCGGCGATATTCAAGGTCAGCCCAGCGTCCAGGGCGCTCCTTATGTTCTGCAATGTGCGGTCGAAATTGCCGTGCCCCCTCTCCTCGTCGTGTTTTTCAGGAGTGAAATGGTCCAGACTCACCCTCAAAGTCAGCTGTCGGGGGTGAGCCGCATTCAAGGAGCCCACCTCCCGCAGGTGGTTCTCAAAGGGTTTCAGGGCATTGGTCAGCACCAGCACCCTGAGGCCCATGTCCAGCAGACCGCTGATCATGGGGATGATCTCGGGATTCATGAAGGGCTCCCCCCCCGTGAGCCCGGCCTCCTCAAGAGGCTGGCCGATCTTTCTTGCCCGCATGGCATACTCCAACACCTCCCGCGATGTGAGATACGCCAGGGCATCGTTCCTGGGGCTGCTTTCCATGAAACAGTGCGGGCAGGATAGATTGCAGAGACTCCCGGTGTTGAACCAGAGGGTCTTAAGCGACCGAAGGGGGACGCTAGCTCTCGTCTTCCCTTCGGCCGTCACTACAGGATCATCAAACTTCACAGAGGTCAGTTTACCGCGAGCCCGAACCTTCGCTTTTACGCGAGCCGGAACCCTCTTTGGGCTTGCTGGCCACGTACTTCCCGGGGTCATCGACAAACTTCTGGCGGATCTCACTATTCGGGAAAATGTAGATCTTCCCCTCATGCACGGCAAAGATCGAGGGATCCCCCTTCATGTCCTTGCCTGCCGCCTTGCAGACCACGCACAAGCCGTCCATTTGGATGGCATATTTGGCGGGATTCTCATCAAACTTCTTCTTTGTCTCGGCATCGGGAAAACGATAGATGAAATCACCCTGCGTGGAGCTGAACTCCTCCTTGCCTTCCACTTCCTTGCCACCGACAAGACACACGGGGCACAGACCCTTGAGAGCCAGCACCGGTCCCTCCTCTTCCTCAACCGCAGAACCGGACCCCTCGGCGGCCAGAGCCTGCCACCCAAGAGTCAGGCACAGCATGAACGCCAGCATATTCCACTTGAACATTTTCAATCTCCTTTGAGTTTCAAGACAACAAGATGAGTTACTGACAAATGTATTCTCAAGTGCATGAAAACCATGTCTTAAAGCTATGGCAGAACGACTATTTCACAACGATTGACACTGAACCCGGTACTTGAAACGGCCTGTCTCAGAATTTTTTCCGTCACAGATACGTCAGTTTCTATGACTGCGCGCCTGTCACTGTAGCTGACAGACGCCTTTGTGACTCCCGGCAACTTCATCAACGCGCTCTGAAGCCCTTTGGCGCAGCCCTCGCAAGTCATGCCCTCGATAGCAAGCATCCAATTGGCTTGCCCCGCAAGATTACCTCGATTCACGGGCACGTTGCCGCCGGTGAGGAAGTAGCCCACATAATAAGGGAAGAGGGCAAAGGCCAGCACGAAGGCGGTCACAACCCAGAGCATGACCTTGTTGACCTTCTTGATCGTGAAGCCCTTGGCGTTTTCAGGAGGACAGCAAGAAGCCACGCCCGAATCAACGGCGGGCACAGCACAACAGGCCTCCCCGGCACCTGCCGTCGCGGCCTTTGGCTTGCGGTAGGTGAAATAGAAGGCCACGCCCAAGAGCGCGAAGGTAACCGGCAGGAGCACGGGCCGCCACGCTTCAAAGGTGGCCGCCATGGCCCCGCCAGAGACGCCGACCGCAATCAAAAGAAGCGGCAGCCAGCAACAGGCCGAAGCGACAACCGCAGAGGCCAGCGCTCCGAACTGGGCGATAAGCCCCGCGTCCAGACGGGATGCAGGTGTGGATGGATTTTTCGCATTCATGGCGCAACAGTCCTCCTCTGGATCATTCGATGTCTGGTTTGTCGCTACGGCAACAGGCGCATTTTGATTCGTCTTGGCTTGAGCCTCCTTCACCGCGCGGAGGACGTTTCCGAGGCAACAGGCCCCCTGAGGGTTGGTCTCCTCGCAGCGGTCGAGACCCTGGCGGCACTTTGCCGTGATCTCGTCGGGGATAACCGACGTGCCTGTTCTGGCGACCTCTTCTTCGACCTCCTCGACCGTGTGCTCGAAGCAATAGCAGACCGGCCTCGGGGCCTCGGTCTCCTTCTGGCCGATGCGGACTTTGACCTCGGAGCGCAGGACGCGCTCACCGCTCTCGGGGCCAAAGTAGGCCACATCACAGGAGGGTTCGGCGCAGAACCGAAAGCCATCGGTCTGTCCCGCTCTAGCTCTCGCAACATCGACAACGAGTGATTCGATGGTGACCGGCATGACAGCGCGCCCCTTGCAGCCGCAGGAAGGGCAGAGTGTCTCGGCTTCCGTCTGTTTTCTGAGCCCCTCCCGCTCGTGGAGCCTTCCCATCTCAAAACCGAAGTGATGTGGCCGCATCCAGGATCTCCTGGCCACTCAAGCGCACCTTGTAATCTGGGTTGCTATGTGAAAACCGCACTTTGCCATCCCCACCCACCAAAAATACAGACGGCACGGGGAGCGCATGATGTTGCTGCCCGGAAGCACTCTCCAAGTCGATACCATAACCCTTGTATTTCAAAAGGGTTTGGGCATCCACCTCGAAACCCACACCGAAAGCTCGTGCGGCATTCATTGTGCTGTCAGAGAGAAGGGTGTAACCCAGATGATGCTTATCCATACTTTTCACCAGCTCCCCGGGGTGGTCGGGGCTTATGGCAATGACCTGAATGCCCTGCTCCTTGAGCTTCTTCTCAATGCCCGACAACTCCGAAAGATGCGTGTTGCAATAGGGGCACCATCCTCCGCGATAAAAAACGATAAGCGCCGGTTGCCCCGCCACCACCGCCTTCAATCGAACCTCATTCCCATCCATATTTCCGAGAACAACATCCGGCAAATTGTCCCCCACCCTAAGCGGGCTCGTCTTGGTGGCCGTGTCGGGGAAAGGGGCATTCCGGCCCCTGTCCGTGCCACAACCAGATACGCACATGAATATCATGGCAAGAGAAACAAAAGTCTTTCCCATAACTCAGCCTTTCACTTTAGCAGTTGAGTGCCATTGCAACACTTCGCCCTCATCCGCCATTGAATCCAAAACAACAAGGTCGGTTGGCGCATCCATTCCAGGTATCATTTGCCGGGGAAGTTCCTGATAGGGGTGCCTGGGCATCCATCCATGACGCGTGGCCTCATCAAACGTATCACGTGTGGTGACGGCACGGGCCTGAAGTGCCTTGCAATGCTTCTCAAGCTTCGCCACCATGTTGACAGAAGACCCGATTGCGGTGTACTCCATTCGTTGGCTGTTGCCGACAATGCCGAACGTCACCTTACCGATCGCGCTGGCCATCCCAAGATCCAGGTTCAAATGGCACCTTTCAACCCAACGTCCAAACTCCAACCTGATGGCTTCCATGGCCTGAAGACATGCGGTGGCGGGATCAGCCTGAGACGCCTCAATGCCAAAGTGTACAAGAACCCCGTCACCCATGTACTTGTCGATGATGCCCCGATGCCTGGTGATAATGCCATGCACCATTTCCTGATATTCAGACAGAACCGCCATCGTGTGCTCAATCGTGGCGTGTTCGGCAAATTGCGAGAACCCCCTAATGTCTGTCATCAATGTCACCGCTTGGATGACCTCCCCCTGCCCTGGACTGGGCAAGCCATCCACATCGACAAGCCTGGCCAAGACCGCCTTGGGGAAAAAATGGGTCAGCCGGCTGCTGGTTTCAGCATCCACGATGCTTTTTTGAAGCAGTTGGTGGTTCTTTCTGATGGCCACAGCCAAGATGCCCCCAAAAGCCAGAAGAGCCAGAAGTCGGTCCACTTCTGCTCCGAGCAGGAGGTGCTCTCCCCTGATATATTCGGCAAAACCGTGTGTCACTGGGTCTCCGGAAAACATACTCATGGCGACCAAAGACCCCCAACCGCATATGGCCGACACTGTCCCCAACGCAACCCATCGGATCTCGGTATTCAATGCCCTAAGGGCGATGTACACAAAGTAATATGAAAATGTGGGGGCCTTCAAGATTGCGGCCAATGACACCTCATATTGAAAATGGAATCCCCAGATCATCGTAGACAGCATGAACATGTCTAGCACGACATAGGCTCCAATCAATTTTTTGGGCAACCTATGCGAGCGCGCGAGAACAATCTTGATACCCAGCAGGATCAAATAGATGGAAAGGGTCATGGGAACAGGCTTGAAGTACGGATCTCCGCTAAAACCCTTGGGAGAATAAAGATAAATACCCAAAAATATCCCGGTGATCGCCAATTGCATGAAAGTAATCAACATTTCATTACGATACTGTGCCGTTTCTATGTTCCTTGTGACATATCCAGGCAGCCTGTTCATCATGCTCATCCTGCACATCCACTCTTTCGTGCCCTCATATTCATTGGGTTGTGAATCCCATGTCAGTATTTCAGGCCCGTTGTTACAATCCACCCATGGACGAAACCCACTTTCTCCAGCTCCTGGAGGACATCAAGGACAGGCTCTACAACTACGCACGTAAGATGCTGTACAGCGCTGCTGACGCTGATGATGTCTTCAGCGATGCCGTCCTTTCAATGTGGGAACAGAGAGCCAACTTTACTCTGGGTACGAATTTCAAGGCCTGGGCCTTCAAGGTGCTCCTGAACAAGATCTACAACTGCAACAGAAAAGCCAATCTGGCCAGGGGATATGTTCAGGCAAACGCCCCATCCGATGAAGACGAATATGCCCAGCCAGACAGCCGGCAGGCCGAAGACATCCTCAGGGATCCCTCCACATGGATGGAATTCTGCCACGACGATGTCAAGCGCGCCTTTGATCTTCTGAATCCATCTGAAAAGGAGACCCTGCTCCTGCAGGTGGTCGGCGACCTGAGTTACGCGGAAATCGCCGCGACGACGGGGGCCCCGGAACCCACTGTTATGACACGGTTGGCCAGGGCCAAAAAGAAGATGCGCCTAGCTCTTTCAAACCACATCAAGACTTCCTGACATGGATTGCCGCAGTTCGGAAATACAAGGGGTAGCACCATGACACCTGAACATGACCAAGACGAAAAACCCTTCATGAACCTGTTGCGGCGCGAGCTTCAAAACGAGCAGGTTCCCGATGCCCTGTGGCGGCACACTCTCTCCAGGCTCGAAATGGCTCAATCCCACACCATGATCCGAAGGAGGCCTTGGGCCGCCTATGCCAAGTATGCCGCCGCCCTGCTCATCATGATTGCAGGCGCTTCCATGGGATGGCACCACCTTGAACCACAACTTTCTGGGTCCCACTATGAAGACCTTGCCCTGACAGACACCGTGGACGGTCTGAAGGGCGATACCTCACTGCTTCGCAGTCCAACAGACGTCACCGCATTGCTGGAGCGTTTTGGCGTCACCCCCCCCTCCGCCCTGATCGACGCCTCAGCCCCTCCCATGAATGCCATGGGGCATCTTGTGTCGTTCATAGGCGCCAGGAAGGAAACAGTGAACGGGATCGAAAGGGCTGTTCTTTACATTTCCTGCTGTAACGAGCCGGTGGTGATCGTGGTTTCAATGGGTGGCTCCGCCCTTGCACTAGCTGACAAGACATCCCACGGCACGAAGCTGTTCACCACCGAAGCCCGCAAGAACCAGGCCACACTGCAGTTGATTAGCCGGCATGAACATGATGCCAAGATCCTCCTGGGCAAGTTTGTATGAAGGCCGAAAGGAATTCCCCCATGAAAACAGAGCACACCACACCCTCCAAGACACCCGCATCGTCCGCCACATTAGAGCAGGCTGTCCGATCACGCTATGCCCAGGGCGCCCAAACCTTCGAGCCGGAGCTTTGTTGCCCCACCGTCCATTACGACTCCACCTTCCTGAAGCAACTGCCCAGGGAAATCATCGAGAAGGATTACGGATGCGGCGACCCCTCCAAGCATGTGAAGGAGGGCGAAACCGTTCTGGATCTGGGATCGGGCGCTGGGAAAATCTGCTACATCCTTTCCCACAAGGTGGGCCCAAAAGGCCGGATCCTCGGGCTTGATTTCAACGACCCCATGCTGGCCCTAGCGCGCAAGTACAAGGATCAGATGGCGAAGATCTTGGGATATGCCAATGTAGAGTTCCATAAGGCGCGAATTCAGGACATGGCCCTGGATGTGGAGGCGGCCGAAGCATGGTTGCAGAACCGCCCGGTGACGAGCCTTGAAAGCCTCGCCGCCTTTGAGGGGCATTGCCAGGAGCTCCGAACCACGCACCCCCTGGTGGCCGACGCCAGCGTGGATGTCATCGTGTCCAACTGCGTCCTCAACCTTGTGCGCACCGAGGAGAAAACCCGCCTCTTCCATGAGATGCACCGAGTGCTCAAGCGTGGCGGCAGGGCCGTGATCTCCGACATTGTGTGCGATGAGGACCCCACACCCGGCATCCTCAATGACCCGCACCTGTGGTCCGGATGCATCGCGGGGGCCTTCCGCGAGGATCGCTTCCTGGAAATGTTCGAAGAGGCCGGATTTTACGGCGTGAAGATCCTGGAGCGCGCTGAAAAACCTTGGCATACCATCGAAGGTGTTGAATTCCGCTCCCTCACTGTATCGGCCTTCAAGGGAAAAGAGGGGCCCTGTCTGGAGCGCCACCAAGCCGTGGTCTACAAGGGCCCCTGGAAGGAAGTGCGTGATGATGACGGGCATTCCTTCAAGCGGGGCGAGCGCATGGCGGTCTGCGACAAGACCTACCAGATCATGACATCCGCCTCCGGACCCTATGCCGGGGAGATGAACGCAGTTCCGCCATCTGAGGATGTCCCCCTTGAAAAGGCGAAAAACTTTGAATGCCAACGCGCCGCGCTGAGGCATCCCAGGGAAACCAAGGGGGTGGACTACCGGGCGACATTCAAGCCGGATAGCGATTCCTGCGGCGCCCCGGATTCCAAGTGTTGCTGACTTAAAGTCTGCTGAAGGAGCAATCGATGCTGTTCATATTGATGGCTGCGGGAGTATTCTGCCTGGCCTGGAGCAATGGGGCCAACGACAACTTCAAGGGTGTGGCCACCCTCTACGGAAGCCGGGCCCTCTCCTTCCGCCCGGCCCTACTCCTGGCCGGGTCCGCAACACTGGCGGGGAGCCTGGTCTCCATCTTCCTGGCCGAGAACCTGATCCACTCCTTCAATGGCGGCGGTCTGCTCACCCATGGGGGGCTCTCCGATGCCATGCTTGCGGCCACCGCCCTGAGTGCCGGTGCCACCATCTTCCTGGCCACACGGCTTGGAATGCCCACCTCCACCACCCATGCCTTGATTGGTGCCTTGGCGGGAACCGCCCTTGTGTCACGCCCCGATGACATCAACCTTTCCAAACTCATGACGTCCTTCGCCCAGCCGCTCCTCTTAAGCCCTGTGGCGTCGATCCTGCTTGCCATGGGTGTTTATGGCATCTTCCGGCGCCTGAGGTCCGATACCGGCCTTTCGGCCGATTCCTGTGTCTGTGTGGGCGAGATGGAAATGGCTCCCTCACGTGTTCCTGCCGGCAACACAGCCGTGGCCGTCATGAGCGCCTCAGAAACCGGGCTCGGATTGAGCATCGGCTCGTTGCCATCCTGTGGCAACTCCTTCACAGGTGGTTCGACATCCGTCAGGGCGGGATCGCTCATCAATTCACTCCATGTGTTCAGCGCCGGATCCGTATGTTTTTCCAGGGCCATCAATGACACGCCGAAAATCGCCGCTCTCCTGCTATCCGCCCAGGCTGTCAGCGGATGTGGCCTCACCATGGAAATCATGGCTACCGTTGCTCTCGCCATGGTTCTGGGTGGGCTACTCCAAGGGCGACGGGTGGCTCAGACCATCAGCCAGCGCATCACCGAGCTCAACATCGGGCAGGGATTCACGGCCAATATGGTGACGGCCGGACTCGTCATCGGCGCTTCGCAGGGGGGCTTCCCCGTCTCTACCACCCATGTGTCCTGCGGTGCCATTTTCGGCATCGGCCTGATGAACGGAAAGCGCGACTTGAAAACCATCATCAAAAATCTCCTAGCCTGGGTCACCACTCTTCCACAGGCCC
>JBFWNO010000103.1:0-9463 GCA_050251015.1 Planctomycetota bacterium | reverse complement strand
TGGCTCCAAGGACATTCTGTGCGGTCGTTGCGCCAGCCTGCTTGTCAAACCGCACCTCACTCAGACTGTTGGGAATACCCTCGTCTTCATTGTCGTT
Source organism: Planctomycetota bacterium (assembly GCA_050251015.1). Classification (GTDB taxonomy): domain Bacteria; phylum Planctomycetota; class JBFWNO01; order JBFWNO01; family JBFWNO01; genus JBFWNO01. Next base: position 9,366 of record JBFWNO010000103.1, on the reverse strand, counting down.
AATGAGGGAAAGATTCAATCCATAACCCCCATCGGGGATGTTGTCAAAAGTCACATGCGTGAAATTGCGCACCCCTGTGTGCCCAAACCACTGACTGCCAAGCCGGCTGTCAGTCTTGAATACCATCCCTGTACTGGATATGGAATCAAAACGCGAGCGCCTGGCATGGAGATCACCTCCCGCCTCGATGGACATCTCGTATCGATCGTTGCCAGGGTCTGTTGATGTCAAAAGAGATCCATCAAGCGTCAGAACACCCTTAAAAGAAAGACCGCGACCCACCTTCACCTGAGCACCATTGGCCATCGAAACCGTCACCGACGGACATGAAACAGATCCCGACTCCACCACCAGCCGATCATTGATCGTCCAGGAACCCAAATTCAAACGCTTCTTGCCGGCATAGTGCAGGCTTTCAAATTCAGTGATGCCACCAATGGTCTGCACCGCCGTTACAGAATCACACGTGATGGTGGCTGTGGTGCCGTTATCGAAGGCACAGCCTCCCATGTCAATGTCACCGTTGCAGATCAAGGAACCCGTACCCATGCCCCAGGTGCCACCGCCAGTGGCCACATTGCCGAACACCTTGGTTGTGTTGGATTGGGAAATATTGCCAGCCACCAACTTGATTCCATTGGTGGAACCACGCACCACCGTGGGAAGCGCCGAGGCCCCTATCGTCATTGTTGAAGCACCGCCGCCCTCCTCAATGACAATGCCCTGGTCATTGGAGAGGTCGGCACTGACTCCATTGGTGCCGATATAGTTGGCTTGCACGGCGATAAATTCGCCCGTGTAGAGTCGAATGCCGGCCGATGGGCTGTGACAGATGTAATTGGCGGATGCAACTGTCGCCCCGCCAATCGTCAATGACACCGTGCCTCCGGTCGCGTCAATATAGATGCAGTCCGATGTCGGACCTATGTTGCGCCAGACTCCCGCATCATGGGTCACGCCGATGAAATTGCCCGTCAACGTGGATGTCCCTGCAAGGGCAGCGTAATTGAATGGGATGGTACCGAATCCAATTGTATTGCCCTGCCCATAAGTCGATCCACCCAGCACAAAATTATCGGCTCCACCATTGATGAGAATGCCCGTTTCATTGCCCAAGTTAGACCCGGCCCTGTTGGTGCCGATGTAGTTGCCCCGGATGGTCGGCGATCCATTGTTGACCACGATCCCGGAAACACCCGATGCGTCATGAAAGGCAATGTAATTTCCCTGGTTGATGTTCTGGGTGCCTGTTCCACCCGTACATAGTCCGCCAATGGTCAGCGAAGTCCCCGTCATGTTCACAAATATTCCATCAGCGGCGGGTGCCAAGTCACGCCAGACACCGGAATCATAGGTCGTGCCAATGAAATTGCCTTGGATCGTCTTGGCAACCGCGGTTGTTGCAACACATTCAATTTGGTAACTGGCACTACGTCCAATGGTATTGCCACGCCCGTAGGTACTCGAACCAATGGCCGTGCCGTCAGAGTTTGTGTTGAGGAAAATGCCCCTGTAATTCCCCAGATTGGCACCCGCCCGATTGGTTCCGATGAAATTGCCTTGGATTGTCGGAGCGCCATCATTGACGTAAATGCCGTACATGTTAACCGTGTCGTGAAAGGCGATGTAGTTCCCCTCACGAATCGACTGCGGGCCGCTTCCACCGGTGCAAAGGCCCCCGAGGTTCACCGTGCTCCCCACACCACTGATGTAGACGCCATGAGACGCAGAACCCAGATCGCGCCAGACTCCCGAATCATAGGTGGTGCCGATGTAATTGCCTTGGATGGACTGCGTGCCTGATGTAGCCTGGTGGTAGATGTCGTAGGAAGTGCTCTGTCCGATGACATTTCCAGTGCCATAGGCTGTGCCACCGATGGATGTGCTGTCGCAACCCGCCGCAAGCTGGACCCCATAGGCGTTGCTCAGGTCGGCGCCGGAACGGCTGGTGCCGATGTAGTTGCCCTGGATCGCAATTTTGCCGTCGTTCACGTAGATCCCCGCCCTGGTCACACCATCATGAAAGGCGATGTGATTGCCATCGCCAATGGAAATGGTGCCCGTGACACCTGTGTGGGCTCCTCCGATGATCAAGCCACCCTGACCGTTGACATAGAATCCATAATTGGCATTGCCCAAATCGCGCCAGGTCCCGGCGTCATACGTGGTGCCGATATAGTTGCCCTTGAAATTCTGAGTCCCTCCGGAGGCGTTGTAGTTGATGGTGACGTTGTCGCTCCAGCCCATGACGTTTCCCTGACCATAGGAAGCTCTGCCCACATCGCAGTTATCTGCATTCACTCCAACATACATGGCCCAGTAGTTGCCCATGTCGCTACCTGACCGGTTGGTGCCAATGTAGTTGCCCAGGATCGTTGGTGATCCATCGGCAATAGAAATTCCTGACAAGCCAACAGTGTTGTGGAAGCAGATGTAATTGCCCTCGTGAATACTTTGTGGACCGGAGCCACCCGTCGAGGTTCCGCCAATAGTCAGGTTGCCCGTGCCACTGACCGTGATCCCGTTCCCAGAGTTTCCCGACCCAAGGCCAGCATCAAACCAGGTGCCGGCATCATAGGTGGTGCCGATGTAGTTGCCCTTGATGGTCGATGCCGATGCCGATGTGGAAGCATAGTAGATGTTTGCCGTTAGGTTGGCCCCCACCACATTCCCCTGCCCGTAGGTGGTTCCGCCGATGGTGACTCCATCGGCGTCAGCGGCCATGTAGATGCCATAGTCATTGGCAAAGAACTGTCCCAGACGGTCTGTTCCGATGTAATTGCCCTGGATGGTCGGCCCGCCATCGTTCACATAGATCCCGGCCTGTCCGGCCGTATCGTGGGCCGCAATGAAGTTGCCCTCATATATCCTGGTTCTTGCCGGCAGAGCCCATGAACCCGTGTGCACACCCCCCACGGTCAACCCACCCGTGCCATTGACATAGATCCCATGGTTGCCAGGTGAAAGGTCCTTCCAGGTTGCATCATAGGTAGCGCCGATGAAATTGCCCTTGATTGTCTGGGTGCCACCGGAGGCCAGATAATAGATGCCATACGAATCGGACCAGCCGATGGTGTTTCCCTGCCCGTAGGTGGTGCCGCCGATGGTGGCATTCCCCGCAGAGGCCCCCAGTGTGATGGCATAGGTGTTCCCAAGGTCGGAACCTGCCCTGTTGGTGCCAAAATAGTTTCCCAGGATGGTGGGTGCCCCACCATTGAGTTGAACCCCGGCGGCGTTGGCGCTGTTGTGGAAGGCAATGTGATTGCCCTCGTTGATGCTCTGGGGGCCGGCCCCTCCCGTGCAAACACCACCTACGGTGACGTTGGTGGCGACATCATTGAACCAAAGTCCGTGAGACGACGGCGCGAGGTCTATCCATACCCCCGAGTCATAAGTAGTGCCGATGAAATTCCCTTTGATGCTTACGGCACCCGCCTGGGCATCAATCCACATCCCATAGGAGCCACTTTGGCCGATCACATTCCCCTGACCGTAACCACCAGCTCCAAAAGCCATGGCTCCTGTCAATGGACCAATATAAACAGCATAGTAATTGCCAAGGTTGTCACCTGCACGGTTGGTGCCGAAAAAATTCCCCTTGACTGTAGGGGCTCCTGATTCAATCCAAAAACCGGTCTCCAAGGCACCGTTGTAAAAGCAGATGTAATTGCCCTCATTGATGCTTTGGGGCTGTGTGCTACCCGTATGAGTGCCACCAATCGTGAGCGCACCCGCTCCATCGACCTTGATGCCGATGGCTCCCGGATTGAGGTCTCTCCAGGTGCCGGCATCATAGGTTGTGCCAATGTAATTCCCCTTGATAGTCTGCGTACCACCTACAGCCCAATAGTAAATGGCCGTGTCATTGGTGTGACCGATGATATTGCCTTGGCCATAGGTTGCCGTACCAAAAGTGACGTTGTCGGCCAAACCATCGATGTAAAGCCCATAATCGTTGCCCAGGTCAGTCCCCGCGCGATTGGTGCCGATGAAATTTCCAGTGATTGTCGGGGAACCGTTGTATACGAAAATTCCTGCCGCCGTCCCCGAATCGTGAAAGGCCACAAAATTTCCCTCGTTAATCCTGATGGATGTGGCCGTACTGGGGCTTCCCGTGGACGTACCTCCAATCGTCAAGGTTCCGGCACCATCCACATAGATCCCGTGATCCGATGGAGCCAGATCCCGCCATGTGCCGGCATCGTACGTGGTCCCGATGAAATTGCCCCTGATGCTTTGAGTTCCGCCGGATGCCTGGTAATAAATCTGGTACCCGTCTGAACCGCCAATGACGTTTCCCTGACCATAGGTCGAAGTTCCGATCGTTACGTTGTCTGCGCCGGAAGCCAGTTGAATCCCGTAAACATTGCCCAGGTCGCCGCCGGCCCTGTTTGTACCGATGTAATTCCCCTGGATGGATGGCGCGCCGTCATTCACATAGATTCCAGCCCTTGTCGCTGAATCATGGAAGGCGATGTAATTGCCATCAAAGATCCGTGATACCACTGAAGCGCTGTTTTCACTTCCCACAGAGGCTCCACCGATGGTCAATCCGCCTGCGCCATCCACATAAATACCATGACTTTGGGGGGCAAGATTCCTCCAAGTGCCCGCGTCATGGGTGATGCCAATGAAATTACCCTTGATGGTCTGGGTGCCACCGCTGGCCTGATAATAAATTCCATAACCATCAGAATGACCAATGGTGTTGCCTGCGCCTGTGGTGCTCGTGCCGATCGTAACGTTATCGGCCCCAGAAGCCAATTGGATCCCGTAAACATTCCCATGGTCGTCACCAGCCCTGTTAGTGCCGATATAGTTACCAGCAATGGTCGGGGATCCGTTATTGATATAGATGCCAGCCATGCCGGCTGAGTCGTGGTAACTGATAAAATTTCCGTCTCTGATGCGCGTAAACACCGTTGCGCTTTCATCATGACCCATCGATCTTCCTCCAATGACCAATGCGCCAGCTCCGTCGATATAAATGCCATGGCTTTGGGGGGCAAGATTTTTCCAGGTCCCTGCATCATATGTGGTTCCAATGAAGCAACCCTTGATCGTCTGGGAACCTCCGGTGGCCTGATAGTAGATACCATAGCTGTCAGACTGGCCAATCACGTTGCCCAGACCATAGGTTGGCCCCCCGATCGTGACGTTGTCGGCCCCCGCTGCCAACTGGATGCCGTACACGTTGCCATGATCGTTGCCAGCACGGTTGGTGCCGATGTAGTTCCCTTGGATTGTCGGGGCCCCGTTGTTGACGTAGATCCCTGCCATGGAGGCCGTGTCATGGAAACTAATGAAATTGCCTTCGTTGATGCGTGAGACCACCGAAGCGCTGTTGCCCCCGCCCACCGAGGTGCCGCCGATGGTCAGGCCGCCGCCTCCATCCACATAGATACCGTGACTCTGGGGCGCAAGGTCCCTCCAGGTGCCAGCGTCGTAGGTGGTGCCGATAAAGTTGCCCTTGATGGTCTGTGTCCCAGTTGTAGCCCTGTAATAAATCTCGTAACCGTCCGAATGGCCAATCACATTTCCATAACCATACGTTGCGCTTCCAATGGTCACATTGTCTGAGCCATTCTGCACGTAAATACCATAGTGATTGCCCAAATCGTCTCCGTCCTTGTTTGTGCCGATGTAATTACCGGTGATCGTGGGGGAGCCATCAGCCACATAAATTCCCGATTGTCCCCCGGTGTCGTTGAACCCAATGTAATTGCCTTCATTGATCGAAACGGATCGAACGCCGCCAACGCTAGAACCGCCAATATTCAATGTTCCCGTTGCACCGACAGCGATGCCCGATCCGCCGAATCCCAAATTGATCCAGCCCCCAGAATCATAGGTCACACCGATGAAATTTCCCTTGATATTGGTGGTTCCAGAAGTTTTGGAGAAGGAAATCGCATCCGCCACGACGTTGCCATAGCCGTACGAAGCACTTCCAATATCGACATCGCTGGCTCCTTGCAAATCAATTCCAGGGGAGTTGTGTAGTGCGTCGCCATTCTGATTAGTCCCAATGTAGTTCCCGTAGATATTGGCATGGCCAGTCACGATTTGGATGCCAGCTTTCGGGTTAAATCCAATGTAATTGGTTTCTCCATTTTGCATGCTTCCGCCTATCGTCACATCGCTACTGTCTTCCTCGATTTTGATTCCGACATAGGCATTCGCCAAATTATTCCAAGATGAATCCATGCCGATGTAACAATGTTGGATGAGGATGGTTTCGGTCGATTGGATGTAGATTCCGTTATCGGCATTGCTGACTATGGTGCAGTGTTCTGTGTCACCCAATCCCCCAACCGTGCCACCGCCCCCCGCCTCGAATTTGATCCCATTGTTGAACTGCTCTATCCACAAACCGACAATAACAACATTGGTTGCAGCAATAGTGAATCCATCAACGCCAACACCGGCATTGCTCCCGTTGATATACACATCCGATGCGCCGTTGTGGGATGGAACGTCTATCGTCGTATCTGACACAACAATCGTGGGATACGCACTGTTGGGCATCAACATAGATCCGCTAAGGGCATTATCAAAGTAGATGTATGTTCCGGGGACGTCGTTGTTCGCCGCTTCGATCGCTTCTCTCAGGGAGGTCACTCCATCGCCGCCCGGATCGCTTTGTAACGCTGCAACACTGCTCGTATCCCCATCCACATCATCGTTATCCGTATCAACAACCAGAACTGCCGCGGCAGACAGTGCCATGGGGAAGAACAACATCACACACATCGTTAGACATGTCTTGACAAAAGAATGCGATAACTTCATCTGCAAGTATTCATACCCTATATATGCCTATATAAAAGTAATGTCGGTGTCTTTGGGTGACAGGTAAAATATTTTAAAAAAAATATTGATATATTATTTAATTTTAAATATAAATATTTAACTTATAGATAACTAAATTAGGTCGTATGGGGTGTCAAAGTCATTTGAAATGTATCTATCATCCATGTCAAAGCTTTCCATCATGAAAGCAAATGGTGACAAGATCTCTCTTAGCGTCACATGCCCGTTGGATTCCAAGATGACCCGGATCACTTCATCCGGTAACACAACTGGGTGCCCATGACGTCCGGCATGGGCGGGCCTTATCACACGATCGGGATGCTTCAATGAGCACTCCAAGATATCAACCAACGCTGCCGTTGTGACGCGACAGTGATCCACAAGTTGAACAAGCAACCGCGTGGGTTGGGGTTGGATGGAACGCAAACCACACTGAAGCGAAGAAAACATTCCAAGTTCCCAATCCGTATTGATAGCCCAACGCACATCAAGCGTTTGATGGCACCGCATCACGTCTTGATGCTGGGCCCCCACCACTACCGTTGGCGTGGAACATCCGGCTTCCTTGAGTCGGAGGACGGCCATCTCAAGAGCCGTCACATCACCTAGCTTGACCAGCGCCTTGGGCCCCCCCATCCTCTTTCCTGCTCCAGCTGCAAGAATGAGGGTGGCCAGCGAGGAACTCCTCAGCCGTTCACCTTTTCAATTCTGACAGCCGACACCTTGTACTCGGGGCACTGGGTGAATTCGTCGGCCGCTTGACCAATAAGGATGTTGGTGCGTGTTTCAGGGAAATGGAAGGTCATGTACACCGTGCCCGGGTTGGTGGATTTTGTCACCTCGGCATCCACCTCCACGGCACCGCGCCGCGAGACCACGCGCACCTTGTCACCATGTCCGACATTGAGCCGTGATGCGTCCTTCGGGTGAATCCTCAACGTCTCACGTTGAGCCTTGGACAACTTTGAAACATCGGTTCTGCGCGTCATCGTGCCGACGTTGTAATGGAACAGCTGGCGTCCCGTCGTCAGGAAAAGGGGAAACTGCTCATCAGGAAGTTCACCGGGGTTTTGCCAAGGTGTTGTGGTGAATTTGCCCCGGCCACTGAGGAAGTTGCCATCCTTGTGGACAATATTGGTCCCGATGTCGTCCTTTGTGACACAAGGCCACTGGACAAAACCCTGTCGCTCGATTTTTTCATAGTTCACGCCATGCCAGTTCGGACTGAGCGAAGCAATCTCATCCATGACCTTTGAGGGATCGGGGTTTTCGCCAAATCCCAAGTCGGCACCCATGGCCCTGGCCACGGCATTCACGATCCAGGCCTCGGGCTTGCCCCCCGTGACAGGGGGGATGGCCGCCCTGACTCGCTGGATCCTTCTGTCTGAATTCACAAAGGTTCCGTCCTTCTCAAGGAAGCTGTTGCCAGGGAAGATCACATCGGCCAGTTTGGCCGTTTCGCTCATGAAGATGTCCTGGACCACCAGGAAATCCAGGCTCTCAAGCCCGTGGACAATGTGCGCCGTATCGGGATCGCTTTGGGCGATGTCCTCCGCCACGATCCACATGGCCTTAAGATCGCCTTTGACAGCCGCATCGATCATGTTCGGGATGGTGTAGCCCTTGTTGTCGGGAAGCTTCACTTTCCACAGGGCCTCATGTTCGGCCCTGGCCTTGGCATCGGTGACGCTGCGGTAGTCGCTGAACACATCAGGGACGGCCCCCATGTCGCTGACACCCTGGACGTTGTTTTGACCCCTGAAGGGATTGGCTCCTGTGCCAGGCCTGCCAAAATTGCCCGTCATGAGAGCCAGATTGATCATGCCAAAGACGGTATTCGTGCCGTGGGCCGCTTCGGTGACCCCGAGGCCCCAGCAAATCATGGCTGAAGGCGCGCAGGCATAGATCCTGGCCGCTTCCCTGACGAGTTCAGGATCGATGCCCGTGATATCTTTCACGGCTTCAGGACTGTAGTCCTTGAGATGGGCACGCACCTCCTCAAACCCTTCCGTGTGCTTGTCGATGAAATCCCTGTTGATCAGGCCTTCCTCGAGGATCACATGACCGATGGCATTCACCAGGGCCACATTGCTCCCAGGCCTCACAACAAGATGGACATCGGCCCAGGTGGCCAACTCGGTGTTGCGGGGATCCACCACGATCAGCTTGGCCCCCCTCAGCACAGCCTGCTTGATCCTGGACCCCGCCACAGGATGGGCCTCGGTGGCATTGGCACCAATAAGAAGGATGCAATCCGTCACATCGATGTCGTCGAAGCTGTTGGTGCCTGCACCTGTGCCCACGGCCCGCTTGAGGGCGTAGGCGCTGGGAGAATGGCAAACCCGCGAACAGTTGTCGATGCTGTTGGTGCCCATCACTGTGCGGGCAAATTTCTGGACAAGGAATCCTTCTTCATTGGTGCATCGGGCGCTGGCGATGGCAGCAAAGGAAGCCCCCCCATGCTTGGCCTTGATCTCCTTGAGCCTGAAGGCCACCAGTGAAATCGCCTCATCCCAGGAGGCCTCGCGGAACACTCCGTTTTCCTTAATCAAC
>JBFWNO010000102.1:0-9472 GCA_050251015.1 Planctomycetota bacterium | reverse complement strand
CTCCCCCACCGACTTCATCTGAATCCCCAACACAGACGTGGCGGCAGGGAATTTCTCGAATGTGAAACGAGGGACCTTGATGACCACGTAATCGTTGGAGGGCTCGAAACTGGCGGGTGTCTCGCGGGTGATATCGTTGGGCAATTCATCGAGGGTGTAACCCACGGCAAGCTTCGCGGCAATCTTGGCGATGGGAAAGCCCGTGGCCTTGCTGGCCAGGGCACTTGAGCGGCTGACGCGGGGATTCATCTCAATGACCACCAAACGCCCGTCTTCGGGGTTGACGGCGAATTGGATGTTGCTCCCTCCTGTCTCGACACCAATCTCACGAATAATTTTCTTGGCAGCATCCCTCATGATTTGGTACTCACGGTCGGTGAGCGTTTGCGCCGGTGCCACAGTGATGCTGTCACCCGTATGGACACCCATGGGGTCGATGTTCTCGATGGAACAAATGATCACAACATTGTCAGCCTTGTCACGCATGACCTCGAGCTCAAATTCCTTCCAACCGGCAATGCTTTCCTCAACAAGAACCTCTCCTACCATCGAACGCTGGATCCCCAGCTGTACGATGGCTTCATATTCCTCAATGTTGTAGGCGATCCCCCCACCAGACCCTCCCAAAGTGAAGGCCGGACGGATGATGATGGGGAATCCGATTTCCTTGAGGGCGGCCCTGGCTTCATCCAGAGTATGCGCGGCACGACTCTTGGGCAGGTTCATACCGATCTTGAGCATGGCGGAACGGAACAGGTCCCTATCCTCTGCCTTGCGGATGGCATCGGGGTTGGCGCCCAACATCTCGATCCCCAATTCCTTGAGGACACCCTTGTCGGACACGGCCAAAGTGGTGTTCAGAGCAGTCTGGCCACCTAAGGTTGGAAGAATGGCGTCCGGGCGTTCCTTCCTGAGAATCTTTTCAAGAGTCTCAGGATTGACCGGTTCGATATAAGTGACATCAGACATTTCTGGATCTGTCATGATGGTGGCTGGATTGGAATTCAACAAAATGACTTTATAACCCTCTTCACGAAGGGCTTTGCAAGCTTGGGTTCCTGAATAATCAAATTCACAGGCTTGGCCGATCACAATTGGACCAGCACCAACAATCACAATACTTTTAATATCTTTTCTGCCAGGCATTCCAAAATCGGATTGTAGAGACCCGATACCTTGTATTCAAGGCAAATAAATACTAATAAGGCCAGCGACGCGCCGTCGTCAGGCCGCCGACTGCCTTTCGTCGCCAGTAACGCCACCTTGAACCGCCCCATCATCGAGCTCCGCTGGAACGACGGCAAAGGATGCCAACACCTCGGTCCCATGATGCAAGCTGATGTGGATCTTGGAATATCGATAAAATTGCGCACCGAAAAATGTCCTGCAATAGGTCACAATCGATTGCCTAACAGCCGACACATCATTGGAAATCCCCAAATCAGCCACGGCATGCCAAATAGACGAAGGATCTTCCGTACGAAATCTGAGTCGCATACTCTTGTTTCGACCGTTTTTTGATCCCGCTTGAGCTTACCTCAAGCTACTTTTCGCGCACCAACCAAGATGCCGAGTATCCCATAGCATCCATAATGGGCGTCACTGCATGAATGAATCGCCTGGCGTCCTCCGGATATCCGGCCGTAGGCTCCAACCCGGGAAGCTTTTCACACCAAAACTCATTGAATGAATGCATCATCACTTCTCGGGTGTATTTGGCCAAGATGCTGGCCCCTGAAACCAACGGATGCTCCCCATCGGCCCCCATTTTGAAGGTCAGACTTAATTTTCTCCCCGGGATTTCATAGCGACTTTCCCTTCGGCTTTCCGCCAGGATCCGCACCTCTTCCATGGGAAATCGAGCCGCCAACATTGGGGCATATCGATCCCTGCCACCAAGCTTGTCGCAGGTCAGATTCACTTCCTCCCCTCTGGATTCAGTCAAAAGCCGGTCCACCATGTCCATGATCACGCCAAATTCCAAGGTTGATTTGTTTCCTTCCTTTAACATGGCATTGAAACGCCTGACCATAACTGGCCGGACCCAGGAAGCCTTGATGTCGATCCCCCTCCTGTTGAGATCGTGGACCAGGGACGCTCGATGGTCGGCATGCAAGCTGGAGCCCGTGAGCGGCATGCTTTGGGCCTTCCTATGCCATGGGTATTGGAGCAGTTCACCTGGGACCCAATCACCCATCAACGACAGCCAAGATTCCAAGTCCGAAACCGCACCTGCCAAGGCCAAGGCACTGCATTCCAAGCGTTCCAGGGCCAAGGGCCCTTTGTAAAGCTCCTTGGAATCCACCACGGCCAGTTGTTTTCTCCACTGGGCCACGTCTTGGGTGATCGAGGGAAGGGCTTTCCATAAATCATCGGGCTTCAGGTCACTCTGGAGACACCACAGTCCCACACACAGGGGGCCTAACGTAGGACCATACCCTGCCTCATCAATGCCAACCCAAATCGTCATGTTAAATGTTTGCAATTTGTCATAGGCATATTTTCCCTATTCTTTGACGGCCTTATCACTGCAACCCTAGAATAAGACAATTCGTTGAAATTGGCGCAAGGAGCCTTATGACTCACAAGGGATTGGCAACTGTACTTGGAATGCTCCTTTCTGCATCCTTTGCCCTGCGAAGCGATGAAGGGGAGGACACTCGTAAGGAACTCTATGAACAGGGTTTGAAAAAATACCACCTTGGCCAATATGACGAAGCTTCACGCGATCTGGAAGCCTTCCTTGCACAGAATCCTTCAGCTGATGAGGTGTTGCGCCGGCTCAACGAGAGCTCCACGATGTCCCTCGTGGAAATGTCTCAAAATGACAAACTGAAGGGTTTGGCTGTTCGCATCCTGAGAATTCCAGAAGGGGAACGTCGCAGCATGAGACTGGATGACGCTCGCACGCTCGAGCTGGTCCGAGACGTTGAAAGAAGGCAATACGCCAAAGATGGCAAGACCCTGCATGCCACTTGGGACGCCCAACAGAAGCTGCGCCTTGTCGGCGCACCCGCCGTTCCTTTCATGATCGAGGATCTGGGCGACAAAAACGAAGACCTCCTGAGGAGCGTTGTCTTTGTCACGATCTGCAATATGGGCCAGGAAGCCGTGTTGCCCCTGATCAAAGCTCTCAAGCATCCCAACCCCATTCTCAAGGCCAATTGCGTTGCGGCCCTTGGACAAATCAAGGATGCACGGGCCCTTCCAGCCATCAAGGCTCTCCATGATTCGACCCAGGAGAATGATGTCCTCGTCAAGGAATCCTGCCGCAAGGCCATCATGGCCATCACAGGCCAGGGGCCAGATGCCATCCCGGAGGCCCGCCTTCTTTACCTCAAGCAAGCTGGGGACTACCTGCGCAAACGCGGCGAAGTCATGAGGAAGATCGAGGATGAACTCTATCTGGTATGGAGTTTCGACGTTTCAAAGAATTCCCTCGTACGCACTGAAGTTCCAGGTTACATCTGGAACCTGGAAATGGCTGAAGACGCCTGCTACAGCGCCCTGCAGTGTCCTGGCGAGCTTCCAGATGAAGAGATCCTTCCCGTCCTGACGTTGGCCTACTTCAGCCAACTTGAGAAGATCGACAATCTGATCCGCACCGCCAAGGCCCAAAATGCTGACGCGGCTCCCTTTGAGGCCCACCGTAAGGAACTCCGCAAAGCCGACATGTTCGGTCGTATTTTTGGGGAAGAAACCCTGCATGATGCCTTAAAGATCGCCCTCAAAGACAACGATGCCTCCCTGGCCAAACGCATCAATCTTGCGCTCGTCGAGGTGTCGGCATCTCTTGAATCCACTTCCGCCCAAGGAGGCCGCCCGTGAACCACCGTAATGTTGTTTTGGCTCTCCTTTGTCTCGGCATGTCGGCATGTGGTGACGATACCACCACACGCTCCCAGTCGTCATCAACACAAGGGAAGACGACAGAGACGCGGGCCTCGTCCGGAGAAAAACTGGACCAAGGCAGTCTTTTCCCCTCCCAGCTCTACGAAATACGCGACACCCAGCACGATGAAATCCTGCCTGAAAAGCTTCTTCCGACTCCGTTGGGCGACAAGGACTTTGCATTCTCCAAGAGCTTGGTGAGTGAAGACAGGCGAGTGGCCTACAACGCTGCCATATCCGCCCTGGAACTCAATCCGCAACACACTTTTGAAAATCAGGAACTGGTGGTTGGTGTGGTTGCCGAGATGATTCACTTGACCGGGATGCGCAATGTGTACGTGATCAGCCACAACTCCAATGTACGCAACCAGATCAAGGCCTTCTGCCGAAGCCAGGGTTATGTCTTCAATGGTGCCAACAATGCAGCCGAGGCCCTCAAGGAGCTTCGCCAGAACGCGGCGCGCGACCTTATCCTGATTGACTCCGGTCTGGAAGTCACAGATGAAAAGGGTACGGGGTCATCCGGTGCCAGTTTCCCGAGTATCACGACAATTCGCGAAGGGGACAGGGACCTCCCCCGCAATTCACTTTTTGCCCGGGAGCTTTTCCTGATGCTTCGTGGCGACGTTCGCACGGCCCATATTCATGTCGCTCTTCTGGCCTCACCAGAGGGAAGCCCGGCCGAGGTCTCCCTGGAGACCGCTAAGACGATCTATGGCGACCAAGCGGCTGGCATCCTGGCCAAACCCCTCGATAACGGGGCACTCAAAGACCTTTGCCAAGGCTTGTTTCACCGCGAGGACAGCTTGGCCCAAGATGCCAAACTTGAAGCTGAAACCATGGCTGTAAGGGCTTGCAAGGCCGTGGCCGCCCTCAATGGGAAGTCCACCCGCTTTGATCTTTCCGGTCTCAGCACCTCCCTGATTGAGGCTTTCCGCGAACCTGTGGAAGGTGAAGTTGTACGAGTCGCTCACCTCAGGGAAGCTGCCATACGCGCCATGCAGACCGTAGCCGATCCCGAAGCCTTCAAGTCCTTGGTTCAAGTGGCCTCCAATCCATCCAACCCTGATGAGGTCAGGGATGCGGCCATGGATTGTCTGGGGACCCTCCTTGAAAAGTCGGGTGGTCATGTGGAATCCGCATCGAGGAATGAGTTCATCACCTCCATGTCCGACCGACTGAAAGAGGATAGTGATACTGTTTGGTCCAGCGCCGCTTCAGCCTTGGGTCGGATCCGCCTGACACCCAAGGAACGCAGGGATCTGGCCATCGAACACCGTCTCAACAAAGCTCGCAAGAACTGACCGATGGGCGCCTTGACAGGCGTGGACGACGAGCCTCGTCTGATCGAAAGGGCCCGTGGCGGTGACAGGGAGGCTTTTGGCATGCTGGTGGACATCCATCAGGATCGTTTGTACCACTTTGTCCGTCGTCAATCGCGCGATGATGATGAAGCCATGGACATCGCCCAAGAGGCCTTTGTCAAAGCCTGGACGAAACTTGCCCTGTTTCGCGCCGATAGCAAGTTCTCAACCTGGCTATTCACCATTGCGGCCAACGAGTGCCGTTCAAGACACCGTTCCAGGAAATTGGAACCTGTCGCCATTGATGACGCCACGATGCAGGTGAGCGATCCTCATGAACAGGGGGCTCAGGCGACCTTGGAATCCGAAGAGCTGAAAGCCTCTCTCCATAAGGCCCTCGCCAGCCTGGATAGCGATTACAGTCAACCGTTGATCCTCTTGCACTTTCAGGGTGAAAGCTACCAGTCGATTGCCGACATCCTGTCCATCCCCCTAGGAACGGTCAAAACACGCATTCATAGGGGCCACAAATTTCTAGCTGAAAAATTGCGCCCCTTGGGAAAAACTGAAACTACGTCGGTGCGGCATGCATCAAAGGGGCACAAGGCACAACCATGAACGAAACCCCCTGCCGGCACTTTGAAGACGACTTGAGCACCTGGATGTTTGAAGGGGCCCTGGATGAAAAACGTCTGGCTCCGTTGAAAGGTCACCTGAAAACCTGCTCATCCTGCAGGCAGCTGAAGGATGACTACTCTGCGATGAAGCAAGGCCTGGGTGAAGAAACTCTCAAGGCCCCCCCCGAACTCAAGTCCCGTGTCCTGCAAAGGATTGCCGTGGGCTCATCACCCCGCCGAAGCTGGGTGGGTCCGCTATCCTACGCCGCCGCTGCCAGTGTCATGGCCGTGATGTTCTGGGGTTTGAGCACAGGCGAACTGTTCCATCGCCCCCAATTGGCCCTTGAGAATCAGCGCCGTCTCGGTTCTGCGCCCAGCGAACGCCACGATCGCTCCATGCTAAAGAAGGACGGTGAGAGTGCCCCCTCCAAAATGGATGGCACAGGTCGCAAAGGTTATGTTCATGATCTCGATGGCAAATCAACCAAAACCTCAGAGTTGTCCGATGAAAATGACTCGCAATGGAACGCACCCACCCAGGCCTTACAGAGTGACACGGCACCTGGGGATGCATCGACCGAGAAGGAATCCGGAGAAGGCATGGCCGGTGATCCCACAGGTGGCGTTCTCTCCGGAGACCCCGAGGAAACCCCAACACTGACACTAACCTTGGGTCTGAAATTCAAAGTGCTCAAAAAAGACCTGCCCATGCTGGACAAGGCACTCAAAGACCTTTCCCTCCATCGCAAACCCTTGGTCATGCCCACCGACAAGCGCCTCGAGGACATCCCATCCCTACCCACTTGGATCCCTCCAGGTCAACACCCCCCACAATCCTCTGAGGGACAGGCTGATCTTTGGGAATATGTGGAACTTGTAGCTCCCTGAGGGTTCGACGAGTTTGTTACATAGCCGTGACAGGCACCCCCCCCTTGCTGTGCCATAGTGGATATCAACACTAGCAAGGAGTCTTCAATGCCAATCCATCGTTATGCCATGCTCGGCCTGTTCAGCGGCTTGATTTCAATACCCACCCAGGCACACACGGGAAGTCTTGGGTTATCCCCTGAGCACACATGGGAAAAGCGTGCCTCGATGCCGCTCAGTGCGCTGAAGAGCGAATCCAGCGCCATACTTCCCGGACTGCCTGTGCGCGAGGTCACCATGTTCAAGGACGGGCATGCCTATGTCGTCCAGGAGGGCGAGAGGAGTGTTGTGGATGGCAGGATCGTACTGGACGATCTCCCCAGCGCCATACTCGGAACATTCTGGCCCTATGCCCGTCAGGATGGATTGACTCTTGAAAGCGTCTCCAGCGGCAGGCTGCGGCTGAACGTGGAAAGAACGGCCCTGGAGATCCATGAGTTTATCCTGGCCAATCCAGGCGCTGAGGTGATTATCACAGAGGGCCCCTCGGGCGGTTCAGCCCAACCTCGGCCACCCTTCGCCGGAACCCTCATAGGAATTCCTGAACGCACCATTGAGGAGCTGGAACTGACGAACCCCACCCCGGGCATGGGTGGCGATCCCGAACCGCTCCCCCAACGCAGCCGCTATGTCAAGGTGCGCACCCAGGAAGGCGTCCGGCTCATCCCCATGGATCGTATCGAACAGATCACCTTCAAGAATGACCCCGTGGTCAAGCTGACACGAGAGGAATACAGGACGCAGATGACGTACCGACTGCAGGGAGCCGAGAGCGGCGGCACCGCCCGGGTTGGACACGCCTCGCTGCAACGGGGCCTCCGGTGGATCCCCTCGTACAAGCTTGTCCTCGATGGCAAGGGAAAGGCCCGCGCCCAGTTGAGGGCCACCCTGTCAAATGACCTGGCCGACCTTTCGGATGTGAAAGTGAATCTTGTGGTGGGCATCCCCCACTTCGCCTTCGAGGGCATCATCGATCCCATCGCCAGGCAACAAGTTCTGCAGGAGAACTTCCGTCAAGTGTCGGGATACATGAACAACAGCTCCCAACTGCTCAACTACGCAGGAAACAACCGCCTGATGAGCCAGCAGATCGCTGACGACTTCTCGACCCAGCGCGACTCATCGGCCCCGCATCTGGCCGGTGCCGCCGATGCCGAGGACCTGCACATGTTCACCCTCGACCACATCACCCTGCGCCGCGGCGAGACGATGACGGTGGAGGTGACCTCCTTCGATATCGAATACCAGGACATCTATAAACTCGACCTGCCCCTGGCCCCACCCGATGAGATCCTGCTTTCCGGGGGCCAGCAGTGCCACCGGGAGATGGTGAGCCTGCTCAACAACCCCAAGGTCAAGCACGTCCTACGGATCAAGAACACGTCGGAGCACCCCCTCACCACAGCCCCCTGCATGAACATGCTGGAGGACAAGATTCTGTCACAGGGTCAGATGACCTACACGGCAGCGGGGAACACCTGCGACTTGGAATTGGCCGAAACCGTAAGGGTCAGGGCTGCTGTGAAGGACATCGAGGTCGAGCGCATTCCCAATGCAACCCAATGGCAGGGTGAAACCTACGGACTTATCAAGAACCAAGGTCGTGTGATGCTGGCCAATGACAGCAAACAAAATGTGACATTGGAAATCACCCGTTTCGTTCCCGGCGATGCCACCAGCGCCGAGCATGGGCTTAAGGAATCTGCCTCTTCCGAGGGGGTGTCAATCGAGAAACTGGGTGTCTTCTCGCGCAAACTGCCTGAGTGGTGCGAGAGGGTGTCGTGGCCGCACTGGTGGAACCATTTCAATCCCCGTAGCCAGGTCATCTGGAGGATCACCCTTGACCCCGGAACTGAAACCGAATTGAGGCTCAATTGGCAGCACCACTGGCGGTGAGTACTGCCCTTACAATGGGCTCATCATGACGGACACCACCATCCTGGTGATCGAGGACGACCCTGCGATCAGGTCCGGCCTGGAGTCGGCCCTGAAACTGGAGGGTTACCGCACCCTCAGCGCCGCAGATGGCACCCACGGGATGGAGCTCGGTCTGAAAGCCACCTGCAACCTGGTCTTGCTCGACTTGGTGCTTCCCGGTCCATCCGGCTTTGAGATCCTGGCTTCCATCCGCCAACACCGACCGGAACTCCCCGTCATCATCCTGACGGCCATGGGAGAGGAGACGGACCGGATTGAGGGTCTCAGACGCGGAGCCGATGACTATGTGGTCAAACCCTTTTCTGTGGCCGAGCTTGTGGCCCGTGTTTCCGCGGTCCTGCGGCGGTCCTATGCGGGAACCAACCAGGATGAGATCCTGATTCCTGGCGGCAAACTGATGCTGGCGCAATCGAGGGTCCTCTTCGAGGATGGCACGGAAGAGACCCTCAGCGACACCGAAACACGGATGCTCGGACTTCTGGCTCGCCAATCGGGCCGAGTCATCAACCGGGACGAGATCTTGGCCAGGGTCTGGAGGCTGGAGGGTCGCAGGCTGGAAACGCGCACCATCGACATGCACATCACCCGTTTGCGCACCAAGCTGCGTGATGATGCCAAAAACCCCCGCGTGCTCCTGACGATCCGCGGCAAAGGTTACTTGTTCGAGGGTTCATGAAGACGGCCCTCCCATGGTTGCTGTGGACCTTGAGTGTGGCGCTGGCCAGCATGGCCCTCCTGGGATTGACTCACGAAGCCGTGGCCCTTGATGAAAGCCGCCAGCTCATGGAATGGGAA
>JBFWNO010000101.1:0-9500 GCA_050251015.1 Planctomycetota bacterium | reverse complement strand
AAAGGCCGTCGTTGTCGACATCAAGCCATCCGGCATGCAGGTCGCCATGGTTGCTGTTGAGTTCTACGGGGGGGCGGGGGATCCTTGCCGGATCACGCTTGAATTTCCATTCGGCGTCCTTGCCAAGGTTCTCCAGCAGCATGGAGGGATCCGACGAGGGGCCGGCCATCCGTGCTTGATGGTGGCGATGAAGCAGTCCATGTCGCCGTCATTGTCGAAGTCGGCCACGGCACCATCGAAGTTGTTGCCGTGGCAACGGAAAGGCGGTTCGGGATTGCGGCCCACAATAGGAGGGTAGCGGCCGTCGCGCTCCTCGTCCGCATCAAAGGTCGTTTCCGCGCCGACATCGGTGAAGGTGCCGTCCATGTTGTTGCGCCAGAGGCGGTTGGCCTGCCTGCCGTAGGTCAGCACCAAGATGTCCTGCCAGCCGTCGTTGTTCCAGTCGGTATGGGCCACGCCATAGGCGGGCCTGCGGCTGTCGGGACGGCCGGGTTCGGCCACGCCTTCCAGCCTAGCGGCCTTGGTGACCTCCTTGAAGGTCCCGTCGCCTTTGCCGAGGAAAAGTCGGCTTGGCGAGGCTTCAAGGCTCTTGCCGTAGGCCACATAGGAGTTGGCCACGAAAAGATCCAGGATGCCGTCTTTGTCGGCATCCAGGAAGCAGGCTGAGATCGTGGTGTCGGTCAGGCCGACCCCGGAATCCTTCTTGAGGGAAAAGGAACCCTTCTTGTCGCCCAGCCAGATCTCGTTGCGGAGTCCGTCGTCCTTGAAATCATCGGCGCCGAAATTGGTGGAGCGACCGAGGAAGAGATCGGCGATGCCGTCCCCGTTCACGTCTCCCACCTGCACAATATCAGCCTGGCGGGCGGCGGCATTCAGAGGGGTGTCCCCCTTGGAACGCTCAAAACTTTTTCCTCCCACATTCAGGAAGACCTTGGTGCGGTCGGCGATGAGATCCGGCAGGCCGTCCCCGTTGATGTCAGCGCATGAAACCTTGGCTCCCTCCACGCCCTTGAGGCCCATGGCAGAAGCCACATTCTCAAAGAGGGGCGCGGGGGACTCTTCCTTGGCCAGGGAGGGAAGGGTGAGGATGCCGCTGAGGACCAGGAGCAGGGCCGAGATCTTTGAATGGCTTGTGGTCATAATGTTTTCCTTAAGATATCTCGGGTGTCTTGGATGGGGCTCCACCGCATTTTATGAGCTACTTTACGAAGGAATTCCCCCATAAAATTCATTATGATTAAGGTGTCCGCTCGCTGACGCATCGGACCATAGGGTCGAGATCCAGGATCTTTACTAAAAGAAAAGGTGCCGTATGACGAATCCCCAATCCATCGAGAACATCGGCCAGGCCTACAAAAAGATCCGAGCCGAGCTCGGCAAGGTCATCGTGGGGCAGGATGAAGTGGTGGAGCAGCTGCTCACCGCGATCTTTGCCGGCGGCCACTGCATCCTGGAAGGGGTTCCTGGCTTGGCCAAAACCCTGCTCATCAGCTCACTGGCCCAGACCCTCAGTCTCAAATTCCGCCGCATCCAGTTCACCCCCGACTTGATGCCCTCGGACATCACCGGCACCGAGATCATTCAGGAGAACCGTTCCACGGGGGCCCGTGAGTTCCGCTTCCTCAGCGGACCCATCTTCGCGAACATTATCCTGGCCGATGAAATCAACCGTACTGGCCCCAAAACCCAGGCCGCCCTGCTGGAAGCCATGCAGGAGAAGCAGGTCACGGTGTCCGGGAACCTCCATAAGTTGGATCTTCCGTTCTTTGTGCTGGCCACCCAGAACCCCATTGAGCAGGAAGGCACCTATCCCCTGCCCGAGGCCCAGCAAGACCGTTTCATGTTCAAGGTCCTGGTCGGCTATCCCACGGCCGAAGAAGAACTGAACATCGTGCGCAGCACCACGTCTGGAAGTTCCGCCACCCTGCAGAGCGTGCTCGGCGGCGAGGAAATCCTGGCCATGCAGAAGGCCATCCGTGAACTGACGGTCAGCGACGAGGTGGTGCGCTACGCCACCGACATCGTGCGCTCAACCCGCGTGAGCACCCCCGATGCCGACAAGGGCCTCAGGGAATGGGTCACCTGGGGTGCCGGTCCCCGTGCCAGCCAGTTCCTGGTGCTTGCGGCCAAGACCCGTGCCGCCCTCCAGGGCCGCGTGCATGTGGGCGTGGCCGATGTGGCCGCCTCGGCGATCCCCGTCCTCCGGCACCGCATCGTGCTGAACTTTGCCGCCGAGAGCGAGGGGATGACACCCGACCGTGTGCTGGCGGACCTGCTCAAGAGCCGTGGGGCCCATCCCAGCGCCGTGGCTGACAAGGCTGAAAACTTCTAACAATGGCCGGATATACCCCCGACCCCCGGTCCCTCGAGAGGATCTCCCGGCTCGAGCTCAAGGCCCGCAGGCTGGTCGAGGGCATTGTTGCCGGACAGCACCGCAGTCCCTTCAAGGGTTTCTCGATCGAGTTCGCCGACCACCGGGAATACGTGGCCGGAGACGACCTTCGGTACCTCGACTGGAAGGTGTTCGCCAAGAGTGACAAGCACTACATCAAGCAATACGAGGAAGAGACGAATCTCGACCTTCTGGTGGTGCTCGATGCCAGTGAAAGCATGAAGTATGGCGAGGGGGAGACCTCGAAGTGGGAGGTGGCCAAGGGCCTCTGTGCCGCTCTGGCTTATCTGGTGAGCCTCCAACAGGACATGGCGGGCCTGGTGCTTGCCGCCGGCTCCGAGGCCGTGCACGTTCCCCAAGGGTCCAGCAGGGCCCACCTGCACAAGGTGTTGATGGCCCTCGACAGGGCCTCGCCCGCCGGAACAGCCCAGCCCGAAGCCATGGCCAACCTGGCCGCCAGCCATCTCAAGCGCCGGGGCATCGTGGTATGGGTAGGCGATTTCTTTGCACCCACTGAAGAGCTTGTGAAGGGACTCCGGCGCCTGGGTCATTCGGGTCATGAAGTGATGGCCCTGCAGGTCATGCACCGCGACGAGATTGAGTTCCCGTTCACCGACTACACTCGATTTGACGGCCTGGAGGCCACGGGTCAGATCACGCTCCAGCCCCAGTCCCTCCGGGCGGCCTACCGCAAGGAGGCCGAGGCCTTCGTGAAAGACACGGCCAAGGCCTTCGCCCGCCATTCTGCCGAACACCAGTTGGTGATCACAGACGAGCCCCTTGATGCGGCCCTCGCACGCCTCCTGGCCCAGCGAGGTGCCCGAAATTCCCAGCGCCGCTGACCATGGACGCGGTGAACGCGCCCATGGTGTGGGGATTGCTCGCGGCCCTGTTGCCGGTGATCATCCACATCCTCAACCGCCGGCGTCCCCGCATCGTGCCCTATGCGGCCATGGAATTCCTGCGCCGGGTCTTCGAGAGAAACCGCAAGCGCCTCGAGCTCCGGGAAAGATTGTTGATGGCTCTCCGGATTCTGGGCCTCCTGGCGGCCGCCATGTTCCTGATGAGGCCGGCCTCTGCCGAGCTGGCCCTGGCGCGGGGCAACCGCCTGCGGGTGCTGGTCATCGACACCTCCGCTTCGATGGGGGCCAGGTCGGCGGGGGAAAGCGCCTTCGACAAGGCCTTGGCCGGAGCCCGCAGGACAGCCAAAGCGCCCTCGAGGCCGGGGGACGGCACCGTCGTCTACACCCTGGGAAGGAAACTGGAGCGCAGGGGTGAGGGCATCGACACAGCCAGTGCACTCAGGGCCCTGGATGCCGTGGAAACCACGGATGAGGCTGGCGTTTCCGGGGCTCTCGCAGACCTGATGGGAGTGCTGCCCAAGGGAACCTGGGAGCGCACTGAGATTTTCCTCTTCACCGACCGGCAGAAGAGTGCCCGCTGGACCGCCATCCCCGCCCTGGGTGACGACGATGCCTTCCATGTGCATGATGTTTCGCTCGACAAGGGGCGGAATGTGGCGGTGACCTCCTTGGAGTTGGATGCCCCCATCGCAGTGAAAGGCAGGCGCCTATCGCTTTCGGCAGAACTGATGAATCATTCGCTGGTGCCGGAAAAAGTGTCGGTAGCCCTTTATGACGAGGGTTCCCTGGTTTCCACACAAGGCCCCCTGACGCTGGAGCCAGGCGTTTCCCAACGACTCGAGTTTCCCCATGTCTTCCCCGAAGCTGGTCCGCGCCGCATCCGGGTTGTGGTGGAGTCAGATGATGTGCTGTCATCCGACAACCATGTGTGTGCCGGCATCGGAGTCAGCGGCAAGGCCGGTATCCTTCTGGTGGATGGTGATCCTGGGGGCGTCAGTTTCAGGGATGAAACCTTCATCCTCCGGAATTTGCTGGCGGTGCCGGGACTCTTCGATATTGATGTCGTCAGGCTGGGTCGCGACGATCCCATGCTGGCGGATCTTTCCTCCAAGCGTTTGGTTGTGTTGGCGGATTGTCCACCCTTGCCTGCTGGCTTTGTGGACCGACTGAGGGCCTTTGTGGCCGAGGGGGGCGCTCTTTGGGTCGGGGCAGGCTCAAACCTGGAACTGCTGGGAAGCCCCGTTCCCGCCGACCTCCTGTGCGCCAAGCCTGGAGTCATGGTCTCGGGGGATGCCCCCTTGGTGCCTGTCCTGGACCCCGGCCAGCATCCAGAAACGGCCATTCTGGCCAAGTTCAACTCCCTCAATCTGGGGGAGGTCACGCGCCTTGTCCTGCTCGAACCCGAGTCGGGCTCGCGTGTTCCCATGCGAGCCGGGGAGCATCCCCTGTTGGTGGTGAAGGACAAGCTTGCTTTTTGGGCTTCCAGCCTCAGCTTCGACTGGATGAGATTGGCGGAATCTGATGCCGTAAACACCTTTGGTGCTCTGTCGCAGGAACTCCTCAGAACCCTGACGCTTTCGCGCGGGATCGCTGGCGAACCCCAAACCTTTGATGTGCGGTCCAGCGATGCGGCTGGAAGCCCCGTCTTTTCCTATTCTGAAATCGGGGGCCAGGCCGTGGGACTGCAGACCCGTGCGGAAGTTCCCATGGTGGAGAAGGGGGCATCGGCAACCTTGACCCTTCCCGAAGGGGCCGCCGTGCATGCGGGGATGGTCAGGCTGGAAGGGGGGCAGGGTGCCCTGTTGGGTTACACGGGTATCAATGTGGATTCCCGTGAAGGCGACCTGGTTCCGGACAATGATTGGCCCAAACCTGAAGCCAGGGTTTCCGTCACCCACAATCTCGAGGCCCTGGATGACAGGCTTCGTGCCGAGTACCCGGGCCGGGAACTGTGGAGACTGTTTGCCTGGCTCATGCTGATCGCCCTGGTGGCGGAAATCTTTGTGGGTCGCTGGGGGGTGGTGAAATGATGGCCGCCCTTGAGTTCCCTGCCGGTGCCAGGGCCTTCTGGCTCGTGCTGGCAGCTTGTGCCTTGGCGGGTTACCTGGCTTATCGCGGTGTCTCGGGCATCTCGGCGGGTAAGAAACGCTTGTTGGCCGTCCTTCGTTGTTTGGCTCTTCTGGTGCCCGCCTTGTGTCTTTTGGAACCCCGTTTGGTCATGGAGGAAAAGGTCGTCAGGCCCGCCGTGGTGGCCCTGATGGCCGATTTGAGTGAAAGCACCTCCGTAAAGGCTGGCGACACCCTGGACCAAGCCTGGCGTGACAGATTGGAGCGTCGCTTCGGCGGTGATTGGGAATCCATGAGTGTTCTGGATCAGCAGAAAATGATTGCGGCCGACCTCGAGAAGAATCTGGGGGAGGGTTGCCGCGTGGTGGTGTCGGGCTACGGCAGTTCCAGCCGCCCCTTGTTGGATGCCGCCAGCTGGGACGCCTCGGACCGCAGGACGCTTCTGGCCGATGCCATCCGCCGTGTGGCAGCTGAGCGCAGAGATGAGGCCTTGGAGGCCATCATCGTCATGGGTGATGGGCGCATCGAGGATCTCGAAGCTGCAACAGCCACAGCCAGGGGGCTAGAGGCCGACCGTCCGACGCTGTCGATCCTGGCCTTGGCCGTAGGCAACCCCGATGCCAAGCCCGACGCCAGGGTTGAATCCCTCAGCGCTCCCGATGTGGCGGTGAAGAGCCCTGATCCCTGCCAGATCAGGGCTCAGATTGCCACGGCCCGTATCCCTCAGGGGACACCTCTGACCTTGACGCTCAAGGCGGACGGGCAGGTTGTCG
Organism: Planctomycetota bacterium; assembly: GCA_050251015.1. Classification (GTDB taxonomy): domain Bacteria; phylum Planctomycetota; class JBFWNO01; order JBFWNO01; family JBFWNO01; genus JBFWNO01. The sequence continues at coordinate 3,405 of JBFWNO010000101.1, read as the reverse complement.
AACAGCGCCAGGTCACGGCGGATGCCACGGGGCATCAATCTCTGGAATTCCAGGCTCCGTTGGGTGAGGCCGGTGAGCGTTCCTGGACTCTGGACATCGCCCCGCTGGAGCGGGAAACGAATCTCGAGAACAACATACGCGAGGCCCGCACCCTGGTGAAGGATGCCCGGCTCCGCATCCTCTACATCGAGGATACGCCCCGATGGGATTACCACAAGATCGTCCAGTTCATGGAACGCAGGCCCCTGCTGTTCGACAGTTCCGTCCTTCTCTTGCAAGCCTCGGCCCGCATCCAACAACGCGGATCCAAGCCCATCCGCGAACTGCCCAAGACCTTCGAGGACCTGTGGGCTGCCGCGGATGTTGTTCTTCTGGGCAATGTGGGGATTAAGGCCTTCGAGGGTTCCACCTTTGTGGAGAATCTTGAGCGCTTTGTCTCCAAAGGGGGTGGACTTGTCTTCCTCGCCGGCAGTCACAACAACCCCCTGAGTTATAGAGGGACCCGCCTAGAGGCGTTGTTGCCTGTCATCCTGGCGCCGGGCCCGGGGGTTGAAGCCGGAGTCGAGCTGTTCCACGCCGTGCCCACACGAAGGGGAGCCCTGCACGCCATCACCCGCCTGGATGACACCCTTGCCGCCAGTCTCGACCGCTGGAAGAGAGTCCCGGGTCTCCGTTGGCATCATCCCATCGCCGGACTCAAACCCTCCGCCGAGCCGTTGTTGGAACATGAAAGCCAGACACTGCCCCTGGAAGCTTCGCGCAAAGTCCCGTTGGTGGCCACCATGGGATTTGGCCGCGGCCAGTGTGTGTGGGTGGGGATCGACGAGATCCATCGCTGGGCCTGGCTGGATGAGCGCGAAGAGCCTGTTGAAAAATTCCTCTCGGGTTTGGTCAGTTACACGGCCTCCCGCAAGATCTCGGGTTCGTCCGGCCCCTGCACCCTGGAAATTTCCACCGACACGCTTTCCCTGGGTGATAGCGTCGATGTGGCCCTGCGGCATGACAAGCCCGAGAGTGTGTCGGGTTCCACATTTGAGCTCAAATGGAGTGTGGATGGTAGTGAGCCCAGGACCCTGACCCTCAAGAGGGAAGATGGCGATTCCGGAATGTTCAGGGCCACCTTCACCCCCGACAGACGAGGCCTGTTCAGGCTCTGGACGGAAGACACCCTTCCCCGCAACCTGAGGGTGGGCTCCTTCAGCCGTGAACTGGAGGAACCCTCTCTGAGCCTGGAAAACCTGGGTGCCCTGGCGCGCATCGACAACGTCTTCAAATTCGATGAAGATGAGGCCCTGGGGCGCCGGGTCATGGCCCGTCAGATCGTCGAGACGAGGCGCGAGACTCGCGGGTTTCTTGTGGAGCCCGACATCTGGTGGATTCTTTCTTTTCTATGCCTAGTTCTTGGAGCTGAATGGTGGATCCGAAAACGATCACAACTGCCCTGATGGTCCTGACGGCCTGCACTTCTTCGGTGGATTCGGCGTCCCTGCGCCAGATCCACCCTTCTGAGGGGCTGAGTCTTCTACGGCAAGGTCGAACCAGCGAGGCCCGGGCACGTTTGGAACATGAGAGGTCCATGGGTAGCCGGAACCCTCATGTCGCCTGGGGCCTTGGAAGGGTTTATGCCATGGAAGGATTGAGCTCGCTAGCCCGCAAGGAATATGAAAGGGCCCTGCTCATCCGTGAATCCATGCCGGAGGCTGAAATGGACCTGGCGGCTCTGGACTACGATGAGGGGAATACAGCGGCGTGCCTGGAACGCCTGGAGCGTCTCACCCCGAACGACATCGTCCTTTGGAACCGCTGCCTGGCACACCTGAAATCGCGGGATGCCGCCTCGGCCCTGGTGTGTTCCCGACTTTTGGTGGATCAGTCGCCCGAAAAAGCCGCTCATTGGGAACTTCACGGACTCACGGCCTTGGCCTGTGGCGAACGCACCGAAGCCCGCCTGGCCTTCGAGCGTCTCCTCAAGATCCAACCCGATAACGTCTGCGCCCAAGGGAACCTTGAAGGCCTCAAACGCCCTGGTACCGAAGCCACCGGTCCCACCCGGGATTTCGCCTTCCTTGATGCGGTGGGAGCCAGTGGGTGGTTGCGTACGGCCATCTCCATCCCCGGAGACAGGGCCCGCACAAGGTCCGGACCATGAGCCTTCCCGCCGGACTGTCGTCCAGGCTGTCGGCCCTCCGCAGCGATATCACCATCCACGCGTGGCGCGAGTCCCTTTCAATGTTGTCTTTCAGGCTTTTGTTGCTGGTGGCCTGTGTGGCAGTTGCCGACCTGCTTCTGAGAATCGACATCCTCTGGATTCGCTGGATCATGGTGGTGGCTGCGATGCTGGCAGCCCTTGCCGGATTCAGGAAGGTGCGCCGGCACCAGGTGCACGGTGAGATCAGTGACATCGAGTTGGCCCGCGTCTACGAACGCCGGCATCCCGAGCTTTCGGGGCGATTGGTGTCGGCCGTTGAATTTGCCGGTCGCGAGGGCCCGATCGAGGCCCGGGTGGTGGCTGAAGCCGAATCCATGGCTTCTTCCCTGGGGGAAGTGCGGGTCGTCAAGGGTCCGCTCACACGGCTCGAACGCAAGACCCTCGCGTGGGCCGTTGCATGGATTCTCGCCCTGCTCTTGGCCCCTTCCTATCGGGTGGCGGTCACACGGTTGGTTCTTGATATTCCCTACCCGATGACCAACGAGCTAGATCTTTCGACTTTCCCCCGCCAAGCCATCCGATCCGAGCCCTTCAGGGTTTCCCTGCGTTGTCTTCCAGGCATGGTCTGCGCCTCGGAAACGGTGATCGAAATCAGCCCACCCGGGGAATCCATCCGCAGCATCCCCATGCTGGAAACGAGGGAAGGTGAGCTTTTTGCGGAGATCGACGGCCTGCAGGCCGATGTCAGCGTGCGCATCAAGGGTGGCGACTACAAGAGCCCACCTTTCGATCTGAAGGTTTATGACAGGCCCCGCGTCGAGACGCTGGCGACCCGCGGCGTCCACCCTGATTACATGGGCCGTGAGGACAGGGTATTTCCCCCTCATGACAGGAGCTTTTCCTTCGTCAAGGGTGGCACACTGCGCTTCGAGGCCGGAGCCAATGTGCCCCTGAAGTCCGCGACCCTCACGGAGGGAGGGCGGATGCACGAGGGCATGGTCGAGGGGGCGACGGCCCGTTTCGCGGTGGAGGTGTTGTTCGGAGGCGACTGGATTGTCGACCTAGTCGAGGAGCACGGCATCTCCTCGCGTTCAGGGCTGACCCTGAGGGTCGAGGCCGTTCCCGACCAATCTCCCCAGTTTGGGCGCATCACACCGGGGCGAGACATGTCGGTGACGCCAAGGGCCCTGGTGACCATCCAGGGCCAGGCCCAGGATGATTTTGGTTTGGAGAGGGTGGAACTTGTTGTGGAGTGC
>JBFWNO010000100.1:0-9498 GCA_050251015.1 Planctomycetota bacterium | reverse complement strand
TGGAGACAAGGGCCAGGACCATCATCCCCTTCGCTCTTTAACGTATAGTCAATGTTTTTGTGTTCAAAACACCCTATCAACTATTTATAATGTGAAAAAATTTGCAGATGAATCTTAGAGTCTGAAAGGTTGGCTTGGCCAAGAAAAAGTCATTTTTGGGTTTGGATGTGGGAACCCGATGTGTGAAGGCCGTGGAGCTTTCCATGCGGAAGGGACAGCCTGTCGTCACAGGTTTGGGCTTTTGCGAATACAGCGGGACTGACATCGAAAGTCGCAAAAAAGCCATCCGCGACGCGATTGCCACCATCAAGACCAAGCCCTGCGCCGTAGGCGTCAGCGGCCGTAGTGTGTGCGTGAGGTACATCCCGGTGACAGCGGCCAATCTTGAGGAACTCAAGGGGGCTATAGCCTTTGAAGCGGATAAATATATCCCCTTCGAAGTGGCGGATGTCTACATGGACGGCCAGAACATCACGCCGTTTTCAGACACGGGGGAAGCCAAAGAGCTCAAGGCCCTGTTGGTAGCGGTGAAGAAGGATGTCGTCGAAAATGCGGCCAAAGACGCCATAGACACGGGGTTGACCCCCTGGGTTGTCGATGTGGAAGCCTTTGCCCTTGGCAATGCCCTGGTTGCCCAGAGAGTTTCCGGGGAGGCTACAGGGGCCACTGACGTCCCGATGGGGGCTGTGTCGGCCCTAGTGGATGTGGGAGCCTTCAAAACAACCGTCAACATCGTCAAGAACGGCATCAGCCATTTCAGCCGTGAGGTCTATGTTGGTGGGAACGATTTTGCCCAGGCCTTGGTTGACAGGGTCGGAGTGGATGAGGACGGTGCCCAAACCCTTCTACGCGAGGGTGGCGAGAAGGCCGAGGAAGCTGCCCACATCGTGGCCACTGTCATGGAGGAGATGTCCGGCGAAGTGAAGCTGGCCATCGACTACTACGAAAACCAATTCGCAGAGGAAGTTCAGGAGGTCATGGTGTGTGGAGGCGCCTCGTTGGCCCGTCCCATCCTCGACCAATTGACCATCCACCTCGAGAAGACGGTCAGCCGCTGGGATCCCTTCCGCGGATTTGTGGTGGAGGGCGCCGATACAGATGCCCTGGGTCCTCGCCGCGTGCAATTTGCGATTGCTTTGGGTTTGGCCGCCAGGCTGATGGAGTCCTGAATGCAGACCATCAACCTGTTGCCAATGGAAATGCGACCGAAGGAGGCCACCCCTCTCAAACTAATTGCCACGTTGTATGTCGGAGTGGCCCTGATTTTTTCACTGATCATGTGGGGGATCTATTTGCAGGCTGCCGTGATCCCTCCTATGGAGCGCACCATTGAGGACCTGACTCTGGAGATCAAGGCTTTGAAGCCCGAAGCCGAGTATTACGATCGTTTGAAGGCCGAGAATGAAGCCCTCAACAAGCGTGCCCAAATGGTGGACGACCTGCGTGCCCGTCGCATCGAATGGGCCCTGAAACTCGACCAGCTTTGGGACATCATGGATTCCAGCCGCACCAGCTGGCTTGCGTCATTCACGCTGGGCGAGGTGGAAAGTGAATCCGACGGGAAGAAGAAAGATGCCAAGGAAAAACTTCCTCAACTGACCTTGCAGGTCATCTCCAGCCGTTTCCAAGACGATGCCGGTCCGCTGGACATGACCGCCGAATCCCTGATCAAGGACTTCATCGACCACATCAAGAGTCACGAGGATTTTGTGCGCGAATTTGACATTGAGCCACCCACAACTTGGGCCATTGCCGATTCAAAATGGGTGGCCCACAAACGGCTGACCATCCAATATCAGGTCATCCTCAGGGCCAAGCCCTATGATGAGAAAACGATGAAGAGGAAGTCTTCATGAGCCTCCCCAAATGGTCAGAAATGAACATCAACCAGAAGATGGGCCTGGAGATCGGTGTGATTGTCGTCATCAGCGGACTCCTGGGGTGGTGGATCTACGAGGTGGATGAAACAGCAACGGCGCTCGATGCCAAGATCAAAGGCGAGCTGATGCCCCTGCGCGATGACTACCGCCGCAAGGTCTCTTTGGTGGCCAAGGAAGAAGCCAAGAAGGCCGAGCTCAGCGTCAGGAAGAACGAGTTGGAAGTGGCCGTTCCTGAAACGGGAAGTCAGGATCCCACAGACTTGATGAGCATTGTGGATAGCATCAAGCGTTCCGTGGAGAGTGGAGACAAGGAAGCCGCCCCCCTGGCCATGGTGACGGCGGGAACCATCAAGAAGAACGATGACGAGGGTGGCAAGAAGAAAAGGAAAGACAAGAAGAGTGACAAGCCTTACGAAGCCATTTCCATCGGCCTCAATCTGAGGGGAACTCATTTAGGTCTCTTGCGGTTTATTGACCTTCTCGAAAAAGACCAGCAACTTTTCAGGCTCAAGACCCTGACCACAGACCTGAGTGAAACCAAGATGGCGGATCTTCCTCCGGAAAAGGGCCCGGGCTCCCCGATCGCCAATCCCCGCTATGCCATCTGCTCTCTGGATATTGAGACATACAACATTGAGCCCGAAGCGGGCAATGAGAAGCCCAAACCATGATCCGGCAAGTCTTGCTTTTGACTCTTCTGCTTCTTCCGGTTCAGGATCTCCTGACCCAAGAAGTCGTCTCGCCCAACGAGGGTGAAGCTCCTCAAGGGCCGGCCGAAGAGGCCACCGCATGGGCAGAACTCACACGCTGGCTCAGGCCCCGGCCCAATCCGCACCGCACCAGCGTGAGCGACATCATCACGCGTGGCAGGCGGAGCATGTTCAGCATGCCGCCGATGATCGAGAGAGCCCCTCCCTCGGCCCAGGAAAGTCGGGTCATGACAGAAAACGAGGCCAGGCGGTTTATGAAATCCATGGAGCGAGAATTTGCCGAACTCAAGGTTCTCTTCGATGCCAAGAAATTCCTCGAAGCGGTTGAAAAGGCCAAATCGATTGAAGACGCCATGGAAGACAAGCAGGTAGGCCCTGAGCAGGTCCTCAGAAAACAGGAAATCCTTGTCCAGGCGAGGGCCTTGGCCGCTGAGGCCCGTGATAAGGTTGAGACTCAAGGCGTTCGCGAAGTGATCAACCAGCTCCAAAAAATGGAATCGGCCTTCCTTAATGCAGATTATCCCCAAGTGCGTGACAGTGCGTCTAAAATCGAGGATTTCGTCACCACATGGAGCTTTGGAAGAGCCGCCAACAAAAATGTGGCCGAAGCCAAGTTGGCAGTTTGCAGGGATTTGGTCAGGCGGACAGCCATCAGAGAAGAATTTGCCTCGATCCCCCTGAAGCTCAGTTTTACCGTGGTGTCCGAAAATGGCGCCTCCACGGCTGTGATCAATGATCGCAGTGTCCGGGAGGGAGATGCCCTGTCCGAACACCTGCTTCTTAAAAAAATCCGCAAGGGTCAGATGACCTTTGTCTACAAAGGTGAGGAAATCGTCTATGATTTCGAATAATCCTAATGGAGTTCCCATGGCCCTCAGGTTTCTGACACCCTTTTTCATTGTCTTGGTATTGACGATGGCCGGCGGCCACGTCAGGGCCGAAGAGGATGAGGGTCGCACAGAGGTGAAGAGCCTCATGGTGAACGAGGAATTCATCGATACTCCAATCCAGGAAGTTGTCGATCGTATTGCCGAAGCCACGGGCAAGACGGTCACTCTGGGCAAGAATGTGAGTGGCAACGTGACCGTGAAGATCAACAATCTTTACTGGACCAAGGCCTTGAGGGTGGTGGCCCGCAAGATCGACGCCTTTGTGATGGAAAACGGCCAGGATTGGGTGGAGCTGACCCGGCCCCCGTTGGTGACATTCGCCACGGATCCCCAAGGAACCGATATCCGTGCCGTCCTGGATGCCATTGCCGTCAACTACGGCTTCAACCTCGTGATGAGTTCGTCCATCAGTGGCACGGTGCATCTTCGCCTGAACAGGGTGCCCTGGAGGCACGCGGTGGAAGTTGCCGTCAAGGCGGCAGGCCAATTCGCGGTGGTCGAGGAGGATTTTGACATCCTTAGGATCGTCCCCGTGGCAGACCTGGCCACCCAGCTTGAGACCCGTGTCTTTCCGTTGAAGTACATCACGTCGCCCAGCTCAGTGCAGGCCACGATGGAGACTTCGTATGCCCAGATCCAGGCGCCCAGTGCAGAATTTGTGCTCCAGAGGGCCCTGAGTCGGGTGATCACGCCCAACCTTGGCTTCCTCGAGTTCGATCCCGACAACCGGGCATTCATCGTCAAAGATACTCCCCCCGTGCTGAAGGAAGTTGAAGGCATCATTGAGATGCTGGACCACGTTCGTCCCCAAGTGCTTGTCGAGGTCTATGTGATTTCCACTAGCAAGACGAACTTCGTTGACTTCGGTGTGGACTGGAGCGATACCGGTCCCCTCGTCTCACTGTCTGGCGGTTCCATGCTGCATCGTCTTCCTTTTCAGATCGGGTCGGGCGGCTTCGAGGATGCCATCGGGATTCCGGCCACGGATCCTCCTTCCGATACAGTGGTGGGGGGGGTGGCAGCCCATAAAGGTGGCCGAGTGGGTTTGCCCTTGGCTTCAAGCTGGTCAAACATCTCTGACGGAACCTTCACAGCGGGATCCTTGGATTTTTCCACAGTTACCGCCGTCCTCAAGTTTGTTGAAAGAGACAGCGAAAGCCGGGTGGTTCAAAGTCCGAAGCTGAGCGTTCTCGACAATCAGCGGGCCACGATCTTCAGTGGTGAAGAAGTCCGCTACGCTGAATCCAGCCAGGTCAGTGCCCAGGATGGCAGTCTCAACCTGCAGTTCAGCGAGGCCAGCGGATCGCCTGTGAACGTGGGCTTCCAGCTCTTCTTGACACCTCACGTCGTGCCCGGCACCAACAAGGTGATCCTGGATGTCATTCCGCAAAGCGATATCCTGACAGGGACGACATCCTCCTTGCCAGGTTTTGACACCTATGGCTCAGGGGCCTCGGCCATTGATCTCCCCAGGAGGAGTTCACAGACCGTTGTGACCCAGGTTCAGGTTGAAAGTGGCCAGTCGGCGATGATCGGCGGACTGGTTTCCTACAATGATAGTTCCAGCGACACCAGGATCCCTTTCCTGGGTGACATCCCCATTATCAATTTCTTTTTCCGCAACAAGAGCCGGACGAAGGATTTGACCAACCTCACCATCTTCATCCGTCCCACTATCGTGCAGGATGAAGAAAGTTCACGTCAGGCACTTCTTGAGGACTTGAGGCGCCGTGAGCGCAGGGCCCTGAGAGATTTCAAGGTGCGTGCCGAGAAGGGTGGCGAGGGAGCCGGGGCGGAGCCGAAGGAATAGCCCCCGTGGATTTCCATTACCGCGTGAAGTTCTCCAGGGATGGGGACATGCGCTTCCTTTCCCACCTTGATATCCTGAGGGCGTTTGAACGCGCCCTTCGTCGTACCGGCATGCCCTTGGCCTTTACGGTCGGCTTCAACCCCCGCGTACGCACGAGCTTTGCCCAGGCCCTTTCTGTGGGTCTCGAAAGCGCTGAGGAATGGATGCTCCTGACATTGACAGAGGGTGTTGACTCCGAGGAGATCTTGCAGCGACTTGGCCGTCAATTGTCCCCAGGCCTGGCGATAGTGGCGGTGGAGACCCAGGCCTCGCGAAAACTGGCTCCCGTGTCGCAGAGTGAATGGTTCATGCGACTCTCTCGCCCTTGCCAGGTGATCGACCTGAAGGCCGCTGGCGGGGATGCCGATTTCATCGAACATTTGGCTGTTGAAGGATGCACCCTCACCATGAGGGCGCGTCATAGCGGGGGGCGCAGCATCCATCCCCGCACAGCCCTCAAGCTTCTCGGATACACCGAGGAAGAAATTCTTTCCGCGCAGATCCGCCGCCTCAGGACGATCCTGGGCGAGTCGGCCTCGCACAAACCCGAACAATTAGCTAGCTAAGGAATCATCATGGGAACCAAGACAATGCTCATCAACATGGCGGAAGCCGAGGAATGTCGCATCGCCATTCTCGACAATGGCAACCTCGAGGAGATTTACCTCGAGCGTGATTTCGAAAACCTCCATGTGGGCCACATCTATCTCGGCCGCGTGGTGAACGTGGAGCCCGCCATGCAGGCTGCGTTCATCGACTTTGGTGGAGAACGCAACGGTTTTCTCCATGTGAGCGATGTGTGCTTCGAGGCTGTGTTGACTCCCGAGGAGATGGAAGCCAAGGGTCTCAAACCCCAAGAAGTCATCGATGAAACCAAAGAGGAAGCTCCGGCTCCCCAGGATGCGCCAGCCGATGACAACGTGAACAGCCACACCCCGGAGCCTGTCGAAGGCCAGAGTCAGGAGGAGGATTCCGGATTGGTTATTTCCGGCGACCCCCTGCCTGAGGAAGCCCGCAGGGCTCCCAGGAGAGGCCGGCGCCGTCGGGTGCCCAGGCCCTTGGAGGCAGATGTTGCCTCTGAGGAGGCCCCGTCAGACGATGTGGCCCCAGAGGTGATGTCGGAGGGAGTCTCAGTCCCTGAGCTTGGTGACCCCGGTGTCGACATCATGGTCGATGAAGCTGTGGATGATTCCGTACCTGTGGCCAACGATTTCCCTGAAGGGGTCGCTCCCCGACGCCGTCGCCGTCGTGGCGGTCGGGGCCGCAGGAGGGGAAGGAGGCCCGAAGGATCCGGACCCTTCCAGCCCGGACAAGAGGGTGGCGCGGAGTCGTCGGGTTCCTCCGATCAGGAGTTCCGCCCCTCCGAACCTAGCCCTGAAAGCGATTTCCGCATGCCCCGCGAAGAGCGCCGTCGCCGCGGCGGTGGGGGCGGAGGCCGCGGGCGTGACCGCGACAGGGGCCGTGGACGCGGCGACCGCGGTGGACGGGGCGGCTTCGGTGGTGAGCACGGTGGCGAAGGTCTCCGTGATTTCGGCCGTGGTAGCGACCAAGGCCGCAAGGGTGTCCAGATCCAGGATGTCCTCAAGAAGGGCCAGATGATTGTGGTACAGGTGACACGCGAAGCCATCGACCACAAGGGTCCCAGCCTGACCACCTTCATTTCTCTGGCGGGCCGCACCCTTGTGCTGATGCCCTACCAGCGGAAGATCGGCATTTCACGCAAGATCACCCACCGCGAGGAACGGATGAAGCTCCGCGACATCATGCGCGAGATCAGTCCCCCCGCAAACATGGGTTACATCGTCCGCACCAGCGGCGTCGGCAAGAGTTCCAAGGAGATCGAACGCGATCTCAAGGTGCTCTCGGAGCGCTGGGTGAAGATTGTGGAATCCGTCCCTGAGAAGAAGAAGCCCTGCCTGCTCTATGAGGAGGCTGATCTCGCCGTTCGTTCCCTGAGGGATCTGTATTCCGAGGACATCAATTCCATCATCATCGACAATCCCGAGGGTGAAAAAAAGATACGCGGATGGATGCGCTCGTTCCTGCCTGGCAAGACGAAGATCCTTCATTTGCATGAGGAACCCAGGCCGCTGTTCCACAAGTATTCCATCGAGGACGACGTGGAGAGGATTTTCGCCCGCCGCATCACGCTTCCGAACGGGGCGACGATGGTGATTGAGCAGACGGAGGCCCTGGTGAGCATCGACGTCAACACGTCCAAGATGCGCACGGAGCGTGACCAGAATCGTGCCATCCTCCAAACCAACCTCGCGGCGGCCCGCGAGATCCCGCGTCAGCTCAGGCTCCGCGACCTGGGGGGCTTGATTGTCTGCGACTTCATCGACATGGTGGTGGGAGAACATCGCCGTGAAGTGGAAAGGGTGTTCGGTGAGGAACTCCGCAAGGACAGGGCCCGTGTGAAGTGGAGCCGCATCAGCCAGTTCGGCCTGATCGAGGTCAGCCGACAGCGGATGAGGCAAAGCGTGGAAAGGGCCACCAACGAGAACTGCCCCCATTGCCTGGGCTATGGGAAGGTCAAAAACCACGCCAGTGTCGCCCTCAAAATCATCCGTCAAATCCGCATGAACATCGAAAATACGAGGATTGGGTGCATTGAAATCACCGCACAAAGTTCCGTCGTTGAGTTTGTTCAGAATAACAAAAGACGGGTTTTGCTTGAATTGGAGGAAAAATTTGCGAAAATCATCCGCCTCAAGGCCGATCCTTTCGGCATGAGGGAGTCTTTCGCCGTTCGTTACCTCGATGCCGAGGGGCGCGAAATCAGGATAGGAGTCGCCGATGGAAGCGGTAGTTCGTCACAAGGGCCAGCAATACCGGGTCAAGGAGGGGGACGTCCTCCTCGTGGACCTGTTGGATCTCGCCAAGGGGGCGAATTTCGATTTCGAGGACGTCCTTCTGAGGGGGACGGACATCGGGACGCCGACAGTGAAGGGGGCGAAGGTGACAGCCACGGTGGTGGAACCCCTGTGGAAGGACAAGAAAGTGATCACACTGAAGTACCGCCGGAGGAAAGCCAACAGCCGGAGGATCAGGGGTCATCGTCAGAAATACAGTCTCGTGAAGGTCACGAAGATCAGCTGAACGGGGAGAACGGTCATGGCACATAAAAAAGGTCAGGGTTCATCCCGCAACGGTCGCGACAGCAACCCGCAGTTCCGCGGTGTGAAGTGTGGCGGTGGTCAGCAGATCAAGGCTGGCACCATCATCGTCACCCAATGCGGCAGTCGGTGGCATGCGGGTCCCAACGTGGGCACAGGCAAGGACTACACCTTGTTCGCCCTCCGGGATGGCGTGGTGAATTTCGGCACGCGTCGCCGCGTCAGCATCCTTCCCAAGGGCTGATCTCACACGGGTTCCAGGCCCTACGGGCAGCACTTTCTTCACGACAGGAATCTCCTGGCCAAGATCGTGCGTCTGGCCGGAATTTTGCCAGGTGACCGTGTCCTCGAAATAGGCCCGGGCCAGGGAGATTTGACGGCATCGCTCCTGGAGGCCCAGGCCTCCGTATTGGCGGTGGAAATCGATGCCAAATTGGTGCCTTCTCTGGTCCAAAGATACGGATCCCTCCAAAACTTTCAATTGCTGCAGGGCGATGCCCTGGACGGCAAGCATGATTTGAATCCCGAATTGGTGGCACGCTTGGAGTCCTGGAAGCCGTACAGCCTTGTCAGCAACCTTCCCTATGCCGCAGGGACTCCCTTGTTGGTGAATCTGTTGACCGGGCCCCAGGCCCCGGAGCGATCCGTGGTGATGGTGCAATATGAGGTGGCCCTCCGGCTGACAGCGGGTCCCGGTCACAAATCCTATGGGTCCCTGAGCGTTCAGATGGCCAATGTGGCCACAAGCCGCATTCTCCAAAAGGTGTCACCCGCCTGTTTCACACCTCCTCCCAAGGTCGACAGTGCCCTTGTGGAGCTTGTCCGAGCCCCTTGGAAGGCCGATCCGGTGAAGTTAAGGAGTTTATTGACCATTTTGTTTGGTCAACGTCGAAAATCAGTGGGAAAGAAGCTCTTGTCCATGGGTATCAACCCTGCGGACGTAGGGGTGGATCCTCGTGCCAGGGCTGAAGAACTCGATTCTTCTGTTTTTTTCGCACTTTCAACCCATGTCTGAGTTGGTGGACACCCCTTTTTGACACCTCCGTAAGG
>JBFWNO010000099.1:0-9819 GCA_050251015.1 Planctomycetota bacterium | reverse complement strand
CACATCACGGATCACCTTGAGCATCCGGATCTCACTTTCCAGGTTCAACCCGTAGCCACTTTTGACCTCGGCGGTGGTGGTGCCCTGGGAGCGCATCCTGGAAAGCACCCTGCGCAGGTTGGTCTTGAGCTTCGATGTGGGGGTTTCCCTGAGCTCGTCGCAACTGTTGAGGATGCCACCGCCGGCCTTGGCGATTTCCTGATAAGTCGCACCGCGGATCTTCATTCCATATTCCCTGGAGCGGGGGGAGGCGAACAGGGCATGGGTGTGGCTGTCGACAAAGCCTGGGGTGGCCAGCCAGGAATCAGCCTCAACAGTGCGTTTGCCCCTGAATTGGCGCCTCAGGCTCTTGTGACGGCCAATGGCTCGAATCCGCCCATCATGGACTGCCAGGGCGGCATCAGGGATGTCGAGGACCCGTCCCATGTCCCGTCCCTTTTGGGCGGTCTTGCCCAGGGGGGTCACCAACCGCCGGATGGGGCCAATATAAAGGTCGACGGATTTCATGTTGGGGATTATAGGTTAAGCACATGGGCGTCCGGCCGGCGTTCCCCGCAGCGACGAATCACGTGGAAGTCGCAAGGGGAATGCCGACTGGACGCCAACAAAAAACCCCAGATTTTTGTCTGGGGTTTCATAAGTCAGTCTCGTATCAAGGCCTATTTGTTGGCGGCCTTGAAGTATTCCTGCGAATCCTTGGGATTGGGCTTGATGGTCTTGTCGCCTTGTTTCCAGTTCGCGGGGCAGACCTCGCCGTTCTTTTCAAAGAATTGCAGGGCATCGATGATGCGCAGGGCTTCATCAACATTACGGCCCAGGGGCAGGTTGTTGACGAGTTCGTGCTGGACGATGCCGTTCTTGTCGATCAGATAGAGGCCGCGCAGGGCGATTCCGCTGTCGAGCAACACGCCATAGTCGGCACTGATGTTCTTGGTGGTGTCGGCCACGAGGGGGTAGGCGATTTCACCGATCCCGCCCTTGTTGCGGGGGGTTTGGCGCCAGGCCAAGTGGCTGAATTGGCTGTCGATGCTCACGCCTAGCACCTGGACGTTGCGGCTTTCGAAATCCTTGATGCGGTCGCTGAAGGCGATGATTTCTGTGGGGCACACGAAGGTGAAGTCGAGGGGATAGAAGAACAACACGACATACTGCTTGCCTTTGTAGTCGCTCAGAGACAGGCTCTTGAACTCATTGTTGGGAAGGCAGGCTGTGGCGGTGAAGTTGGGGGCTGGTTTGCTGACAAGACTCATACGATCCTCCTATGGAATGTTTGCGTCATTTTAGCACAGCCTGAATCGGTTGCTGGAAAATAACCATAAACGATGCTTTACAAGAATTTTGCGAGGCCTGCATCGGGGTCCTGTCGCCGGTCGTCCAAGACGCGCTTGTGCGGACGCTCTGCTCCGTCTTGGACACCGACCGGCGCCACCCCTCGGTCTTAGGTTTGAGTAAGGTTGGGAAGGATTGAAACATCCGTTCCAACCTTCACTGAGAACCCTGCCGCGCGGGCATGGCCTCCACCGCCGAAGGCCGCGGCAATCCTGCTGACGTCTTCACCGGTTTCGCTCGAGCGCATCGAGTAGTTGATGATGCCATGGGCCTGCCTCCAAATGACGGCAAAGGGTTGGTTCTGGCACAGGATGTTGCCGATTTCACTCGACAACACCGGGCAATTGACGGCAGGTACATTGAATCCGGCAAGGGTGATGAATTCAGGCTTATGAGTGATTTTGGACAGCATTTGGTCTTGATAGCGAAGAATGGCTTCACCATCGCGCTTGAGCGATTTGGTGGAGCCCTTGATGAAACGCGACCAGACTCCAAAGCGGAAGGGATAGGTGTCGAGAGCGCAGGTGATGGCGCGGCTGTCGGGTCTTTGCCATTTCCACAGATCCCTGTCCTCGATATCGAGGATCAGTTCAGGTACTGGGGCTCCGGGATGAAAATGTTCCCAGGCGATGCGGGCTCCGCTCTTGTCCATTGTGAAGTGGCAGAAATCCAGGTCCCCGAGCTCCTTCTGTGCACTGATGTGATGGTCGAGCACCACAAGGCTTTCGCAGGTTTCCTTGAGCCGGAGCATGTCAACTCGTTTGTAGGCGTAATCAACGATCACCACAGGTCGATTCATGCACCCTGGTGGGGGGTCGCCATGGTTGGCCGCATGGTAATCGGCGCCCTTCCCGTATTTCATCCAAGCGGCCAGGGCCGCCCCGAATCCGTCCTGGCACCAGCCGTGATAAATGATCAGGGGTTTGAGGGGTTTTTCCGGCAGGTCCATTGGGGTTTCATTCTATCTCAAATCGTTTGATGACCCGTTTAAAGCGTTGGAGAGCAAGGGGTTAAGGGCCCCACGTTTCGAATGCGACAGGTGTAATTGTTTAGAATGTCGAAAGACGGAGCCCACCCATGATCGAAGCCATCCGCAAACACTATGACAGTCTTCCCGCCAAGGTTGCCGCAGGCCGCAAGAAGCTGGGCAGGCCCCTGACCTATGCGGAGAAGATCCTGTGGAGCCATCTCCACGATGCGGGCTCCGTGGAATGGCAAAGGGGTATGAGCTTTCTGCTCCTGAAGCCGGATCGGGTGGCCATGCAGGATGCCACGGCGCAAATGGCGCTCCTTCAGTTCATGACCTCGGGGAAGAAGACGGCGGCTGTTCCATCCACCGTTCATTGCGACCACCTCATCCTGGCGCAGGATGGAGCCAAGGCCGACCTGAGTGTGGCTGAAAAGGTCAACCGCGAGGTCTACGATTTCCTTTCGAGCGTTTGCTCGAAGTACGGTATTGGCTTCTGGAAGCCAGGGTCCGGGATCATCCACCAGGTGGTGCTTGAAAACTATGCCTTTCCCGGTGGTCTGATGATCGGGACCGACAGCCATACCCCCAACGCGGGGGGGCTCGGCATGTTTGCCTCGGGCGTGGGTGGCGCCGATGCAGTGGATGTGATGGCGGATTTTCCCTGGGAGGTCAAACTTCCTAAAGTGATTGGTGTTCATCTGAAGGGCAAGCTTTCCGGATGGGCCTCCCCGAAGGATGTCATCTTGAAGCTCTGCGGCCTGCTCACCACCAAGGGCGGCACCAATGCCGTGATCGAATACTTTGGCGCCGGGGTGGAAAGCCTGTCATGCACGGGCAAGGGCACCATCTGCAACATGGGAGCCGAGTTGGGGGCCACCACCAGTGTGTTCCCCTGGGACAACCGTATGGCCGACTATCTCAGGGCCACCAACAGGTCTGATGTGGCCGATCTGGCTGTGAAGGCCGCCGCCGAGCTCAAGGCAGATCCAGAAGTCTTGGCCGATCCCAAACAATATTACGACCAGGTGGTGGAAATCGACTTGAGCACGCTGGAGCCCCAACTGGTGGGACCCCACACTCCCGACCGTCTGCATTCCATCGGCACCTTCTCGGAGACGGTGCGCCAGGAAAAGTTTCCTAACGAACTTTCCGCCTGCCTCATCGGGTCATGCACCAACAGTTCCTATGAGGACATCGGCAGGTCCGTGCATATCCTCAAGCAGGCCCTGGCCAAGGGAGCCAAGGTGCGCACGAAGTTCTTTGTATCCCCGGGTTCAGACCGGATTTACGAGACTATCAAGCGTGACGGCATGCTGGAGATCCTGGAACAGGCCGGGGCCACGGTGCTCTCGAATTCCTGCGGCCCATGCATCGGCCAATGGAGTCGCCCGAGCGTGAAGGCCGGCACGGTGAACTCCATCGTCAGTTCCTTCAACCGCAACTTCAGGGCCCGCAACGATTCGAATCCTGAAACCCTCAGTTTCCTCGCGTCGCCGGAAACGGTGACGGCGATGGCCCTGTCGGGTCGGCTGGATGTGGATTTCACGCGCCAAAGCATCACCACGGACAAGGGCGATATCCGCTTGTCGGCTCCCGTGGCGGATGACCTTCCTCAAAAAGGTTTTGCCGAAACCAGGGAGGGCTATGCCAAGCCGGCTGCGGATGGTTCGAAGATCACGGTGGCCGTGGATCCCAAGAGCGACAGGCTTCAGCTTCTGGAACCCTTCTCCAAGTGGGATGGTAAGGATTGCGTCGACCTGCCCCTTCTTCTCAAGGCCAAGGGCAAGTGTACCACCGACCACATCAGTGCGGCCGGTCCTTGGCTGAAGTACCGCGGACACCTCGACAATATTTCCGACAACATGTTCCTCGGGGCTGTGAATGCCTTCACCGGGGAGGCGGGCACGGGCAAGAACGTGCTCACAGGAGAAACTGGAAAGTTCCCGGCGCTGGCCCGCCACTACAAGAAGCAGGGGCTAGGCTGGGTGGCGGTGGGTGATGAGAACTATGGCGAGGGTTCCAGCAGGGAACACGCTGCCATGAGCCCGAGATTCCTGGGTTGCCGCGCTGTGATCACGCGGAGCTTCGCCCGCATCCATGAAACCAACCTCAAGAAGCAGGGCATTCTTCCGCTCACGTTCTCGAATCCCGCCGATTACGACAAGGTGAGAGAAGGGGACAGGGTGAGTCTTCTCGGACTCTCGAGCCTGGCTCCGGGCAAGCCCATCACCTGCCGTTTGAAGCATGCCGATGGTCAGGCAGAGGAGATCCTGCTTGCCCACACCTATAACGCCGAGCAGATTGGCTGGTTCAAGGCGGGCTCCGCCCTTAATTTGATCCGCTCGTGAGTCCGACCCATCCGGCAGCTGCTGCCTTGGCAGAGGCCCAACGTGTGTTGGATGAATTGGTGGCTTCCGGCGAGGGGGCGCGTTTTACCGAGACGCTGGGTGAATGGCTGTCTCTGAGCCTTTCAAAGGGCGGCCGCGTGCTGGCCGCCGGCAATGGCGGCAGTCATGCCGATGCTCTCCATTTTGCCGAGGAATTCACCGGCAAATACAGGAAGGAACGGCGGCCCTTGGCGGTGATGGCCCTGGGTGAGGCGACGCATGCCACCTGCACGGCGAACGATTTTGGTTTCGAGGACATCTTTGCCCGTCAGGTCGAGGCTTTTGCAAGATCCGGGGACGTCCTTGTGCTCCTTTCCACCAGTGGCAACAGCGAGAATCTCATAAGGGCGGCCTCGGCGGCAAAGAAGAGCGGTGCCAAAGTGGTGGGCCTGTTGGGCAAGGGGGGCGGGAAGCTCAAGCCCCATTGCGACCTTTCCATCGTGGTCCCCGGATCCACGGCGGACCGTATCCAGGAATTGCACATGCTTCTTCTCCACACGGCCATCGAAATGACCGAGAGGCGCATGTTTCCGGAACACTACTGAGTGGACTTCCATCCTCTCCTGTTGTCGACAGAGGATTATCCCACCGTGGCGTTGGGGAAGCTCAAGGAGGCCCGACTGGCCAAGGGTCTACCCGTGTATGACTTCGGAGCAGGCGATCCCCTCATCGAAGTCGAACCCTTCCTCAATGAAGCCCTGATCAAGGCCCTCCCTAAAATTCCCCAGTACCCCACGGCCAAGGGGGAAAAGTATCTTCTTGAAGCCATTCAGGGATACCTGAAGCGAGTGGTGAATGTTTCATTGGAACTTGACCAGATCATTCCAACGGGGGGCAGCAAGGAAGCGATTTACCACATGGCTCCGATGCTCCTTCATGCGGGTGCCAAGAGGCGGGGCATCATCTATCCCGATCCGGGTTATCCCATTTACGCCAGCAGTGCGACCTTTCATGGGGGGGTGCACTATCCCCAGCCGACCCGGGAGGAGACGGGTTACCAGATGGACCTTTCCATCCTTCCCGAAAAGATCCTCAAGGACAGCGCCATCGCCTGGATCTGCAATCCCCATAATCCCACGGGGGCTGTGGGTGACCTTTCATGGCTCAAGCGTCAAGTCGAGGTGGCCCGCAACCATGACATTCTTCTTTGCGTCGATGAATGCTATCTGGAAATCACACCGGAGCGTCGGGCCCCCTCCGTGCTCGAAGTGGCTAAGGAGGGTGTGTTGGCCGTGCACTCCCTGAGCAAACGCTCAGGGTTCACCGCCCATCGCAGTGGTTTTATCGCGGGTGACAGGAAGGTGGTGTCATTGTTGGGCAAGATCAGGCCCCACATGGGGGTGGCCTCGCCGGTGTTCGTGCAGGCCATGGCCGCTGCGGCCTGGAAGGATGATGCCCATGTACAGCGCCGTTTGAAGGCCTTCAATGAAAGACGGGAGTTGGCCAGCGCCTTCCTTGACCGTCACGGATTTTCCTATTGTGGGAAGGATGCCACGTTCTATCTCTGGATCAAGATGCCTTCCTCGTGTTCCTATGATGAGAAGGAATACTGCCGGCGCCTTTTCGAAGGGGCCGGGATCTTGGCCTCCCCAGGCCCTTTTTACGGTGCCGAGGGCCGTGGCCATTTCCGCCTGGCCCTGGTTCCGGACATGAATGGAACGCAGGAGGCGCTTGCGGCTTGGGAGCGGCTGATCAAGAAGGGTGACCTGATCTGATGCGGTTTCATATGGGCCGGGGTTTCGTCCTGGTCATCGTATTGGCCATTTTGGGTGTCTTGTCTTTTCTCGCACTCAACCTGGTTTCCCATTCCCAACTCTCGCGTAAATTAAGTATGCATGGTGTCTGGACAAGCCAGGCGCGATTGTCCGCCCGAAGCGGCCTGGAAAAGGCTGTGGCGGGTGCCCTGTTCCAAGTGATGGAGTCGACTCCGCCTATCTTTCCCAGAATCATGTGGAGCCGTGGGGATGACCGCAACAGCAATGGTGTGCAGGATGGCTGGGAAACGGCGGCCAACGGAGTTTTCAGCCGGTTTGTCCCACTCGAACGGGATCAGACTCCTTCCATGGCTTTGGAAGATCCCGTGAATCCTGGGCGTTCTTTACTGGTGTCGACGGAAAGCGTGAATCATGGAGTGAGTTGGCGTTCGGATTCCGGGTCGCAAGTGGCACTCTTCCATGTCACGCAACCTGGGTTGTACCTGAATGGAGGAGTGGTCGCCGGTGAAGGTGCAGAAGGTGCACGGTATGCAGCCCGATATGGCACGGTTTACGGTGCGAACCAGTCCACCCACCCCTTCAACCGACCGATGGTGAACATGCTCAATGCCTGGGGCAATTACCACAAATACAAGGCCATGATCAGAAGTATCAAGACCTACACCTACTCGTTACCCATTGATCATGACATCAATATTGGCCCACTCGGTGCTACAGGACCAATGGGGTCATTTTTCCCCTATGGTGCCTTCGACCGATTCAATCCCAGTGGCAATTATGTCATTGCGGGGCTAGTCAGCGAGGCACCTCTGGGTGATCGGCTTTTGGCTGAAAGGCCCATGGGGGGGTACAAATCCCTCAAGCGCCCTTTGGAAATTGTTGCCGAATATGTGAATGCATGGCGTGACAGGACGGGCACGTGGAACTATGCCGACGGAACCGCAATTCCTGCCGTGACACCCGCGCTGGTGAAGAACATCCAGGAAGAATTTGCCCAATGGTCCACGCTACATCATCACGGAGGCTGGGATTGGGTCTATACCCGGGAATCCTCCACGCCGGTGTTTTTATCCAACGACCCCACAACACAATTGACTGACTTTGATAAGGAAAACACGCGCCGTCGGCTTTGCGTGGATTTTTTTAAGGTGGATTCCGTGCGCACCCAATTGAACTCCGTTCCTGAATCCTTGTTGGCGGCCACCATTTACTCAGTACGGGATGTGAAAATGCGCCGCTATGAACCCTATGGTAATCCCTCCATGAGATTGATGGATGTCAATGATTACCAATGTGAGAACAACCATCCTTGTAACTACGCCTATGTGGGCAGGACTCGAATCTCGGGCAACCCGCTCTATTCGATGACAGAAAGTATCCAATGCGCTCGTGATCTGATCCTTCGAAGGACTCCAGCGCCCCAGGATTATTCGTTGGCGCCATTGCGATCCTGGTTCTCGGCGTGGGGAAAGGGTTATGACGCCAAGCACTTGGTGGCAAGCCGCAATTTCCGTTTCACCTCCACTCTGCCATTGCCTCTGCTAAGCAATGTTGATTACTACTACGACACAGCCACCCAACGCTTTCGTGGAAGCCTGTTGTTTCAATTGCTCAATCCCAATGCCAACCTCAATTCCCTTGTATGGGACGAGGCCATGCCCGGTCGACTCGACAATTCCGTGATGGCTCTGACAGACCAGTCATACATGATTCGAAATGCCAAGTATGCCTACATGTTTGATCAACTTGACCCCCACGAAAGAGGGAATGCGTTGGAGTGTTCCGGAGGCGGTTATAGGGTTGATTCCCTGGGTTTCTGTGTCGATGGGGCGAAAAAGCTCGCGCAAGCCCGATTGTCAACCCATGCCAAAGTCCATGACAAAACGGTCATCACTTCTCAAAGGGACTTCGACAAGACATGCCGGGATCCAGTCACCGAGGCCCCAGAGCTCGGGAGGGATTGGATCAGTTATCCTGAGTCGGGTGGCCTGTTGGCCGACTATGACGGACACTTGGCGTTGAAACCCCGCTTGCAAGTCTGTCCCTATGGCCAGGGTCCCCCTTCATTGCGCTGCAAACTCAACGGGCAAGAGGATAATCCCACCGAAACGGAGCCACCGGGCTATTGGCCTAGGGGGGATCGAGTGTTGATGGGGCCTGCTGAGAATCCTGCTCGAGGGAAGTTTCTCAACTCCCTCAATCCCGAGCCTGGATCGCCAATTTCGGCCCTGATTCCCACCTCCATTGCCGAGGTTGACACAGCGAGTGACCTGATGCCTGGAGGGGGAGTCCGGATGAGCCCTTGGAACAACAGCCCGGCAAGAAATGGCAACAATCCATCTCCAGGAATGTACCCCAATCGCCGCGAGGCATTGCTTGTTTTGCGTAATGACAAGGTCACACCTGCGGATGATGACAATTATCCGAGTTTGGATCACACGCCGGGTTCGGCGGATTTGGAACCTGCGTTGTCAAACCCTCAAGAGGGGGCCGTCTCGTTTTACTTCAAGCCCCGTTTCACTCCACAGCGCAAGGGAGTGAGAGATGCGGGTCATTGTTTGTTCTACACCAACTTTGTGATCCAAGACGAAGAATCCATGGATCGCTTGTTGAATCTTGGAGGGGGGGTGATTTCGCCTGTTTTGGAAAAGGCGCCTTATGGACCCTATCATGTCCAAATGAGGCTTTCATGGGCCCCTCTCCCCAACAAGTCTTACGGCATTTATTACCAGTTCAATTCACTTCCCTATGTCTGGCCTTACGTCCAGCCCTTCTACATCGGTGGGGTTCAGGTTCCCCATCAGGGTGGCACCCAGCCTTTGCTGTTTTCCGATATGTCAGGTGTCAAAAACTCTGCAGGGGAGCTGGGCTATCTTCCAAACTACGTGACCATGTTTGCCTTTTTCGATTTTGTGTTCGGATTATCTAGTGTACCGAATGGCGACGGCATGGAAGGCCATTTTGGGAGCATGAATCCCTATGTTTGGGAAACCCTGACATTGGAAATGATTTTCACCAAGTATGCAGCCATGGATCCTGCCCACCATGATGAGGACAATTACAACCATCAGATGATGAATTCCACATACCCTGATTGGAACAATGATGACCTTGTATCCACCACGGCGTCGGCCTTTGCACGATGGAACAACAAAGACAAGCCTTTGTACATCATGGACACCATGCACCCGACAGATGTCTTGAACTCCACGGGATTTCACACGGTGCGCAAGGCTTTTTACCTGTCCCATCCCTATGACATGAGGGCGGGTGCAACAAGGGGGCGCGGTCCGGTTGACTCAAGAAAAAACCCTCAGTTCTTGATCCAGCCAGGTCGCTGGAACCACATTTTTCTGGCTTGGCGCAACATGTGGGATTTGTTGAATGATGGGAGTTCTCACAAGGGAGGCTCCCTAGC
>JBFWNO010000098.1:0-9835 GCA_050251015.1 Planctomycetota bacterium | reverse complement strand
GTATTCCGCAAGATTGGCCTTGCGGTTGTGGACCACAGCCTTGAAGCGGGATCCCAGGAGATAAAAACGAATGGGATTCACGGGCCTGGCGTACTCGTCGACGATCAGGATGTGAGGGCGCCTATCCTCATCTTCGAGCTCGAAGAACTGGCGGTTCAAAAAGATCTTGGCAATGTCCATGAGGCCCAAGGACTGCATGAAGCGGGCCCACTCACGGATCCCGGCATCGATGCCCTCGGTGGCCACCTTCTGGTTCTGGAAGTCCAGGCTCTTCCAAACATCGGGGTGGACGCTTTCCAGCAGGATGTTCCCGGCGTCTCCGAGGCCCGCCCAACGGGCCAGGATGTTGCCCACGGCGACACAGCTCAGAGACCGGATCTCCTGCGCATCCTCAATGGTGGGAAAATTGATGCGGTGGTGCAGACGCATGCAGTTCTTCACCAGCGAGGGGAATTCCCAGCGGCCCGAGATCTGGGCTCCCACGCTCATGTGGGTGGTGTCGAGCTTTTCGCGCTCCACATCCTCAAGAGGACGCCTGTGTTCCTTAACCTCGGCCATCACGCCATGGTAAAGCTCGGGGCAGATGAGATTGATGATGTATTTCCCGAAATCGTGGACAACACCGCCGATGAAAATGTCGGACAGATTCGTCTGCCCGATGATCTTGGCCATCTGCCGACCCAGGATCCCAACCCCCAGCGAGTGGGCCCAGAAATCCAGCGGGGATAGCCCCGACACCTTGTGGCGAAACCTGAAGCTCTTCATCAGGGCGAGGGTCACCACGATATTCTGCACCTCGGTGTAACCCAGCACCACCACGGACTGGCTGATATCCTTCACCTGGCCACGCTGGCCATAAAAAGCGCTGTTGGCAATTTTCAGAAGTTGGGCGACGATGGCCTGATCCTTTTCCACGATGTTGGCCAAGAGACGGGCATCAAGCTTCTCGTTTCTCAGGGCTTCGGACACCTGAGACACGATGAAAGGCATGGCTGGGAGATCCTTGACACGGTTGAGATCCTGCAGATCAGCCACGGTACCAACCGGGGTCAACGCCGACATCGAGACACTGCTACCACCGGGATGGGTGGGCATCGTCGGCGCGCCACTGAGAATCTCCTGGATCTTGTCGAGAATGGCCTTGCGGGTGAAGGGCTTCCCAAGGTAGGCACTGATGCGGTATTTCGAGGCGGCCGCGATACCCCTCTTGTCGCTGATAGCCGACAGGATGATCACCGGAAGGTCGGCGAAATCAGACTTGTTGCGGATGCGCGCGAGGATATCGAGGCCACTGACATTCCCGAGCATCAGGTCGAGGATCAAGAGGTCGGGCTTGAAACGGACAAGCTCCTCCTCCACCTTGCGCGCCTCGGCGATGCCCCGGGTTTCGTAACCGCTCTGACCCAGGATGATGACGATGGTGTCGCGTACAGAAGCCTCGTCGTCCACAACAAGGATCTTGAACTTATGAGGTTCAGAAGACATTGAACTCGTTCACCAAGTTCGCGGTCTTGAAACGATCCAGCGACAGCGGAGAGATGTCCACGGGCGGCTTGCGACCGGCCATGATGGCTGCCATACAGTCGCCCACGGCGGGAGCATGCATGAATCCGTGCCCACTGAAGCCTGTGGCGTAATACACCTCATTGAGCGAATCGAAACGGCCCAGGATGGCATGGTGGT
The DNA here is from genome assembly GCA_050251015.1 of Planctomycetota bacterium. Taxonomy (GTDB): domain Bacteria; phylum Planctomycetota; class JBFWNO01; order JBFWNO01; family JBFWNO01; genus JBFWNO01. The sequence continues at coordinate 8,152 of JBFWNO010000098.1, read as the reverse complement.
CGGGGGTGATCTCATAGAGTCCGGCCCAGCCCCGGAGCAGTTCCGCTGACTCCAGCGCGGGGATGCGGTTGAGAGCATCCCCCACGATCACCTCCATGAAATCCTCGTTGACGCTCTGGTCAAACGAAGGGCCTTCGTTGGGATCGGCCTTGCCCAGAAGCAGTCCTCCACTTTCGCGGTGGAAATAAAGCCCGCAACCGAAATCAATAGTCAGGGGTACCGGGTCCACCACACCGGCAAAGGGTTTGGTGACATGGATTTGCCGCTTGTAGGGCTGAAGGGGAATGTCCACACCGAAAAGCTTGCAGATTTCAGCCGACCAGGCTCCTCCGGCCACCAGGAGGTGTTCCACTTCCCAGGTGCCCTGGGGTGTTGTCAGTTTTTTCAGGGCACCATCCACCCCACTGATCGCCGTCACCGGACAGGATGTGAGGATACGGACACCATGGCGACGGCACAACGTGGCATAGCCATTGAGATAGCCGTGCGGATCCCCATAGCCATCCGTGGGGCAATACGTGCCTCCCAGGAGATCGTCAACCTTGAGGTGAGGTTGGAGTTTTTTGATTTCGGCAGGAGTCATGGGGCGGACATCGACACCCATTTCCCTTTGGAGCTCCATGTTCTTGCCAAAGCGCTCCATGTCAGTGGGATTGTCCAGGAGAAACAGATAACCGTGCTGGTTGAAGTCGACAGAGATGCCGTGGCGTGCCGTGAAATTGACAAAGGCATCAATGGAATATTGGGATAGTTTGATATTCACGGGCGTCGTGAACTGGGCCCGTGCACCTCCCGCACATTTGCCTGTGGACTGCGTACCCAGCATTTCCTCGGCCTCAAACAGGACAATGTCCTTATGGCCCAACTGGCACAAACCATGCGCCACCGCCAAACCGATGATCCCGCCACCCACAATGCCGTAGGCCGCACGTTGCGACATGCTGTCTCCCTGTGATTTGCCATTCATTATAGAACATGAGGGCCTAAACCCCCAGCAGGAATCAGGACAGTTTTCTTTTGTAGACGAGTACGTCGCCCTCGAAATGGAGATAGTAGTGACCCGACCTCGTGTGATAGACCAATGTCACCTTGGCCTTGTCCTGTTCATCAGCTTCTTGCTGAAGTCTTGTGTGCCAAAGATATTCCTTGGAAAAATCCGGGCAGGTCTCCATCACGGTTTCAATTTTGGTCTCACCGGGGACAAAGGCATGGAAATCGGCGTCGGATATCTGGGGCGCCTTTTCGTCGCACCCCGTTAGAGCGGAAAGAGCCAGGCAGCACGCCATCATGACCCTCTTGCCCTGACAGATCTTCTTCATACCCTAGATGTCGACACCCCCTGAATCTTTCTTGACCGCTCAACCCCGAACCTGCGACTGTCCGATACGATGGGATAAAGCATTAGAATAGGGGTCTCATGTCGCGTATCACCAAAAACGAGGTCGAATCCCTGCTCAAGCTCCTGGTGGACGACAATCGCTTCGTTTCCGAGGCGGCGGCCCACAGGCTTTACGAGATCGCCGATGACGCCCATGAGCAGATCCTCCGAGTCACCGAAGGGAACAACCTGGTGCTACAGCTCAGGGCCCGGAAGATCCTGGATCGCCGGCGGCTGGACAATTACCAAAAAACCTTCGTCAATTTCGCACGTTCAAGCCACCTTGACCTGGAAGACGGTTGCAAAATCATCTGCCTTGAGGACTTCTACCCCACCGAGGCCGAATCCATCAGCACTCAGCTTGACGACATGGCTGCAGAATTGGCCCTGACCTATCCCAAGGAGGCCAGCCACGAGGTCCAAGCCGACGCCATCTGCAACTTTGTCTTTGAAACCAAGGGGTTCAGGGGCAACAGGGAAAACTACTACACCCTCGACAATTCCTTCATGAACAGGGTCATCGAATCCCGCCGGGGTATCCCCCTGACGCTTGGCGTGTTCCTGATCCTGCTGGGCAAGCGCCTGGATTTCACGTTCCGGCCGATTTCAGTTCCCACCCATTTCCTGCTTCATTTCGGTAACGACCCCGAGGCCAATTACCTCGACCCCTTCAATGCGGGCCGGAAGCTCACCAGGCAGAATTGCGTGGATTTCCTGAAGAAGGTCGGCGTGGTGCCCCACCCCTCCCACCTGGAGCCCGTGGACACCCGACAGGTGCTGGCCCGTATGCTGCGCAACCTGGCCGCGATCTACCACCAAGCCAAGAGTCACCGCCACGCCGAAATCATCGAGCAGAGGATCCAAATCCTGCTGGATGCTTGATCCATGATTCCGCTGGGCATTCTTTCCATCGGCCATGAATTGCTGACAGGCAGTGTGAGCGACACGAACGCCAGCCATGTCTGCAAGCACCTCCTTCCCTATGGCTTCCAGGCCACGGCCGTTCGCCTTGTGGGTGACCCCGTGGAGGCTATTGTGGAGGGTCTGAAGTCCTTCGATCCCTCCATCAAGCTGATCTTCTGCTCCGGAGGTCTGGGCCCCACTCGTGACGACTGCACACGCCGCGCCCTTTCGGCCTGGAGCCAACAACCCCTCGTGGAGCATCCAGGGGCCAAGGAGATGGTGGCCAAGACCTTGGAAGCCATCGGATTGACCATGCCCATGGAAAGTCTTTCCCAGTTTCCCCAGGGCGCAGAACCCCTACCCAACGCCGTGGGATTTTCTCCCGGGGTGTGGATGACCGTCGGCGATCGTCTGGTGGTGGCTCTCCCAGGAATCCCCACCGAGCTGGCCGTGATGCTGGAACGCGAGGCCATCCCCCTCGTGTGTCGGCACTTTTCCATCCGCAAGTCCTGCGCCATGCGCGACCTGAACGTGATCGGGCTGGCAGAAAGCCAGCTCGATGAGATGCTCGGTGAACATGGATCGGCCACGGGGAATCCCCGTGTGGGCCTGGCCGTGAAGCAGGGCCTGGTCAAAATCCACATGCTGGCCGAGGCCGATAACGAGGATGATGCCCAGGGCCTGCTCCTGGACAAGGAAAGGGTCTTACGCGAGATCCTCGGGGCCCACATCTTCGGGGTCAACGAGGACAGCATCCAACAGGTTGTCGGCGCCATCATGTTGGAAACCGGCCGCACCGTCACGGCCGCCGAAAGTTGCACGGGTGGCCTGGTAGCCAACTGGCTCACAGACACCCCGGGTTCGTCGTCCTATTTCCCCCGCTCCTTTGTGAGCTACAGCGGGGAAGCCAAGATCCAAGACCTGGGTGTCGATCCCTCCCTCATCGAAACCCATGGCGAGGTAAGCGAACCCGTGGCCAAGGCCATGGCCGAAGGCGCCAGGAAGAAGGCGTCGACGGACTTTGCCATCGGCATTACGGGCATCGCCGGACCGACTGGGGGCAGCAAGGAAAAGCCCGTGGGCCTCGTGCACATCGCCATCGCCGGCCCCGAGCGCACCGCCCACAAGAGGCACATCCTGACGGGCAACCGCATCGACATCAAAATCAAAGCCTCAAGGGCCGCTCTTGATATGTTGCGCTATGAATTGATCCGCTTGGATGCCCCCCATTTGCTGCCAGAAGAGGAGTCAGAAACAGAGTCTTTCTGAGCGTCAATGTGACGCAAAGACCCTGTCAATTCCATAAGTCTTTGCGCCTCAATGGCATACGACATATCGTTTACATCTTGACGACAGCCACTACCCCTTGTGTATAGTGGTGATTGTCCGCAAGGACTGAGAGCTGAAAGGCTGGATTGCGAAGGGGCTACGGATCTTCTTCTTGAAGATTGCGGTTCTGTCGCTGGTTTTCAGGATAACCCCTGAACGCTACTGGAAGTGTTTTTGCCGAGTTGAAAGGAAGTCTCCATGAAGATCACACGCCATTACACCAAGTCGGGCGAGAACCCCTACAAGGGTCTCGATTTCGTCAAACGCAACAGCGAAATCCGTAACCCCGACGGGTCGATGGCGTTCCAACTCAAGGACATCGATGTGCCGAAGTCGTGGAGCTCTGTAGCCACCGACATTCTGGCGCAGAAGTACTTCCGCAAGGAGAGCGTCCCCGCCAAGACGGTCAAGGTGCCCGAGGAAGGCGTGCCCGAGTGGCTGCAAGCCAGCGCCCCCGATGAAGCCGCCCTGGCCAAAATTCCTGAGAAGGAGCGTTACGGCAGCGAGCGTGACTCCCGTCAGGTCTTCAACCGCCTGGCTGGATGCTGGACGTATTGGGGCTGGAAGACCGGCATTTTTGATGCTGAGAGCGATGCCAAGGCCTTCTACGACGAAATCTGCCACATGCTTGCGAATCAGGTCACGGCACCCAATTCACCCCAATGGTTCAACACCGGTCTGCACTGGGCCTATGGCATCAATGGTCCGGCCCAGGGTCATTACTACGTGGACCCCTTCACCCACAAGTTGAAGCATTCAGTCGATGCCTACTCCCACCCCCAACCTCACGCCTGCTTCATCCAGAGCGTGAAGGACAACCTCTGCAACGATGGCGGCATCATGGACCTCTGGACCCGCGAGGCCCGGCTGTTCAAGTATGGCAGTGGCACTGGCACCAACTTCTCCTCAATCCGCGGAGAAAACGAGCGCCTCAGCGGTGGTGGCCGCTCCAGCGGTTTGATGTCCTTCCTGAAAATCGGTGACAGGGCCGCGGGCGCGATCAAGTCCGGCGGTACCACACGCAGGGCCGCCAAGATGGTTTGCCTGGATGTCGACCATCCTGATATCGAGGATTTCATCACATGGAAGGTCAAGGAAGAGCAGAAGGTGGCGGCCCTGGTGGCCGGCTCCCTGTCCATGGAAAGGCACATGAACGCTGTGATGGCGGCCTGCCATTCCCAGGAGGGCCCCGACAACTGCGATCCCCGGCACAACAAGGCGCTGCGCAGTGCCCTGCGGGATGCCAAGACCAACCTGATCCCCACCAACTACATCGAGAAGGTGCTGCAGTATGCCCGTCAGGGATACACCTCGCTCAAGCTCGAGACCTACAACACCAACTGGGACTCCGAGGCGTACGCCACTGTCTCAGGCCAAAATTCCAACAACTCGGTGCGCCTGACCAACGAGTTCATGGACAGGGTCCAGGCCAATGGCGAGTGGAACCTTGTGAATCGCGTCAACGGCTCCGTCAACCAGACGCTCAAGGCCCGCGAGCTCTTCGACCTGATCAACACCAGCGCCTGGGGTAGCGCCGACCCCGGACTGCAGTACGACACCACCATCAACGAGTGGCACACCTGCATCAACGACGGCAAGATCAACGCCTCCAATCCCTGCAGTGAGTACATGTTCCTCGACGACACGGCCTGCAACCTGGCTTCGGCCAATCTGGTCAAGTTCCTCGACGTGGAAACAGCGACCTTCGACGTGGCAGGATTCCGCCACTGCTGCCGCCTGTGGACGGCCGTTTTGGAGATCTCCGTGGCCATGGCCCAGTTCCCCTCGAAGGAAATTGCCAAGCGTAGCTACGATTACAGGACCCTGGGTTTCGGCTATGCCAACATCGGCACCCTGCTGATGATCTCCGGCATCCCCTACGACAGTCCGCAAGCCACAGCCGTCTGCAGCGCCATCACGGCCATCATGACGGGCATGTGCTACCGCACCAGCGCTGAGCTGGCCAAGGATCTCGGGGCCTTCCCGCGCTACGAGGCCAACAGCGACACAATGCTGCGCGTGATCCGCAATCACCGCAGGGCCGCCTACAACGCCGCCCGCGACGAGTATGAGGGCCTTTCGATCACCCCCGTGGGGATCGATGGCATGCACTGCCCCGACTACCTCCTCCAGTCCGCCCGCACGGCCTGGGACGAGGCCCTGGAGCTTGGCCAAAAGCACGGTTACCGCAATGCCCAGGTCACGGTTATCGCCCCCACGGGGACTATCGGCCTTCTGATGGATTGCGACACCACGGGTGTGGAACCGGATTTCGCCCTTGTGAAATTCAAGAAACTGGCTGGTGGCGGCTACTTCAAGATCATCAACGCCAGCATACCCCCGGCCCTCAAGCGATTGGGCTATTCCGAGAGCGAAATCTCGACCATCGTGGCCTATGCCAAGGGGCATGGCACCCTGCGCGGCGCCCCCCACATCAACCACGACAGCCTCAAGGCCAAGGGTTTCACCGATGAAGTGCTGGCCAAGCTCGAAGCCAACCTTCCTGGGGTCTTTGAGATCGGCTTTGCCTTCAACAAGTACACCCTCGGTGAGGAGTTCTGCACCACGACCTTGGGCATTCCCAAGGAGCGCCTGGACGCCTGGAACTTCAATCTCCTCGAGCACCTCGGCTTCTCGAAACAGGACATTGAGGCCGCCAACATCCACTGCTGCGGCACCATGACCGTGGAAGGCGCACCTGGGCTCCGTGAGGAACACCTTCCGATCTTCGACTGCGCCAACAAGTGCGGCCGTTTCGGCAAGAGGTACATTCCCTATCTGGCCCACGTGAGGATGATGGCGGCTGCCCAGCCCTTCATCTCGGGAGCCATTTCCAAGACCATCAACATGCCCAACGATGCCACCGTCGAGGATGTGGAGAAGGTTCATGTGGAAAGCTGGAAGCGTGGCGTGAAAGCCATCGCCCTGTATCGCGACGGCTCCAAGCTTTCGCAGCCCCTGAGCACCCAGAGCGACGTCGAGGTCGCCCTCCAGTCCGAAGAAGAAGAGGGGGAACCCCTGGTGGCCAATGACCCGGTGAAGATCGCTGAACGCGTCGTGGTCCGCTACATGGCGGAACGGCGCAAGATGCCCCATCGCCGGGCGGGATACACCCAGAAGGCCAGCATCGGAGGCCACAAGATCTATCTCCGCACAGGCGAGTTCAGCGACGGATCGCTCGGGGAGATCTTCATCGACATGCACCGCGAAGGCGCCGCCTTCCGCTCGCTGATGAACTGCTTTGCGATCAGCGTCTCGCTCGGCCTCCAGTATGGGGTGCCGCTTGAGGAGTTTGTCGACGCCTTCACGTTCACCCGATTCGAGCCCAGTGGCATGGTGGTGGGACACGACAACATCAAGATGGGCACCTCGGTGGTGGACTACATCTTCAGGGAACTGGCCCTGAGCTACCTCGGACGGACCGATCTCGTCCAGGTCAAGCCCGACGACCTGCTTTCCGACACCATTGGCGATGCCGACAGCGAGAACTTCGAAGTGGGTCGGGACAGCAAGCCCGCCCCGTCACGCGCCGGCTCGCACGGCCGCAGGACGGACGCCTCGGATTCTCAAGGTTTCGGCAAGAATCACCTCCAATCCAAGCGCAAGATCGCGGAGGGCAATGGCCATGACAAGGAAGCTTCCACGGCTTCCGCATCCGCTGTTGCTGTCTCTCCCACTGACCGCCTTGAGGCCGCCAACTGGCTCAAGACGGAAGGCTCGGAGATCCTGGAGCTTCGCCTGACCCGTGAGACGGAACAGGTCCGCCTGGCCAAGCTCAAGGGCTACAGCGGGGATCCGTGCAGGGAGTGCGGCATGTTCACAATGGTCCGCAATGGGGCCTGCCTGAAGTGCGATACCTGCGGATCGACCTCCGGCTGCAGCTGATCACTTCGCCGGTTCGGGAACGCTGAAACCGGGAGGCAACGCGCCTTCGAGTCCGATGGTCATGCATCCGGGCTCGAAGGCACCGTCGGTCTTTTGCATGAACACCATGGCGAAACCCCCATCCTCCAGATGCATGGGCACAACCCAAAGAGTGTGCTTCTCCTCACGGATGATGTTCACGGGACCGTAGAGCCCCTTGAATACATCGGGGGTGGCCTCTTCGGAAGGGCTGCAGATATCCTCGTAGGCATGCTGAAGGCAGGCCCTCACATGACGCGGAAGCTCGACCTTCTTTTCACGCCCGGAAGTCTTGTACGTCAGCTCCTCGCCAAGGCATTCCACTGAAAACCATTGGACGGGCATGATGGCATACCCGGTCTTTCCGGGAAGGAGAACCTTGGGTTCCGAAAATCCAACGGCCGGCAAGATCCCGAGCAAGAAGGCCAGAGCGATGGATCTCATGGGGTCACCTCCAAAGAGGTATCGGGTCACCCCCCCCTGATCTTCAACGGTGATGAAATTATCGCGGTGCCACGGGAAAATTCAGCGTCTGATGAGGGTCCACACCCCCACCACAATGAACCCCGCTCCGGCCACGATATTCACAGTCTTCTCACTGAGTGTCTTGGAAAGGAGATGACCGGCGAGAACGCCGAT
>JBFWNO010000097.1:0-10050 GCA_050251015.1 Planctomycetota bacterium | reverse complement strand
CTCGGGGGCCAGGGAGCCGTCCTGCACCTGACCCGCCACATCCCTGTCGAGGTCGCTGAAGATGGAGCTCCGGAGGATATAACCCACAGCCACGAAGGTGGCGAAGTCGCGGGCCTCGTAGCCTGCCGCCTGGCCGGCCGAGCGCGAGGCCGCCCAGATCGCGCTGTACACCGCCACATAGACCGTGTAGGTGGCGATGCCGGTGTAGTACCGGAGGCGGTAGGCCAGCATGTCGAGGAAGCTGGCCCTGGCGAGCCAGCCCAGGGCAGAGAGGTTCATGCCCTGGCGTCTCCCTTGTAGAACTTGCGCACCACGTCCTCGATGCCCGGGTCCTCGACCTTGAGTTCGAGCACCCTCGTGACCTTGAGCACCGCGGCCACCACATCGGCCGGCCTGGCCACCGTACGAGGCAACTCGAAATGCAGGCGCGAGGTGCCCAGTTCCCTGACCTGGATCCCTGCCGGCAGGGCCGAGCGGGCCAGGGCGGCGTCCTCCACCTCCAGCGTCACATGGCTGGTGTCGAGGTAGCGGCGCCGGAGGCTCTCGAGGTCGCCATCGAACAGGAGGGTGCCCTTGTCGATGATGATGAGCCGGGGGCACAGCGCCTCAATGTCCTTGAGGTCGTGCGTGGTCAACAGCAGGGTCTTGCCCTCCTCCTTGCGGAGCTTGAGGAGGAATTCGCGGATGGCCTCCTTGGCCTCCACGTCAAGGCCGATGGTGGGCTCATCGAGGATCAATAGCGGCGGGTCGTGCAGGAGGCTGGCCACGATGTCGGCGCGCATGCGCTGGCCCAGCGAGAGCTTGCGCACAGGGGTGTCGAGGAAGCCGTCAAGCTTGAGCATGGTACGGAAACGGTCGAGCCTTTCGCGGGCCTTGGCCTCAGGCACCCGGTAAATCCTCGCAAGAAGTTCGAAGCTGTCTCGCACAGGGAGGTCCCACCAGAGCTGGGTACGCTGGCCGAAGACCACGCCAATATGCTGGGAAAGGGCCCGGCGTTCCCGGTGGGGATCGAGTCCGCAGACCCGGGCCACGCCCCGGCTGGGGGCCAGGATTCCGGTGAGCATCTTGATGGTGGTGCTCTTGCCCGCCCCGTTGGGCCCGATGAAGCCCACGGCCTCGCCGGGGGCCACCGAGAAGCTGACGGCCTCCACGGCCCGCACCTCGCGCATCTGTCGCGACACCAGGTTGCGGATGGAACCGAGGATCCCGGGGCGGGGGATCACCACCTCGAAACTGCGGCCCAGGTCGGTGGCCTCGATCAGACGGGCCAAGGGAACCCGAAGCGGTAAAGACCCACATCCACGATCGACAGCCCGTTGAACATGATGTGCAAGAGCATACCAGGGAGGACGCTGGAGCTCAGGTGGGCCAGAAACCCCAGGCCCAAGGCAAACACAAACATGGGCAGGCAGGTTTCGGCCGGGTGCACGAGGGCGAAGAGGAGGGAGGGGAGAAAGAGGGAGGCCGGCAACCCTAGGACCTTGAGGACGGCCCCCTGCCACAGGCCCCGGAACAGAAGTTCCTCGGCCAACGGGACCGCGAGGCACACGCCCAGCGACACGAAGGCGAAGGCCTTGGGGGAGGTTTGGGGATGCCGCAGATACTCGAGCATGGGATGGGGGGTGCTGATCCCCAGGGCCAGGGCCCACTCCCGGTTGATCTCGGCACCCAGGTACACAAGAGGAAAGAGGGTGAACATGGCCATCAGGGTCACGCCCAAACCCCGGATCATGCTGACTTGTCCCCAGGGAAAAAGCCGGCCCCTCAGCCGCCACAGGCCGAAGCACAGGGGGATGAGCAGAAGGTTCGAGGCAAACGAGGCCACAGCGCCGTGGAGGACCGTGTCACCCGTGGAGGGCACCAGGGTCGACAGGAGGGCGGGCGTGAACACAAAGAGGGCGGTGGCATAGAGCGCGGCATCCAGGCCCGGGGCCATCAACGTGTGGCGGGGGGCCAGAGGGCGCCAGAGCGCTTTTTGGCTACCGGCCCACAGCAGAAAGCCCGCGGCGAGCGGGGCTAACAGGACAAGGCTGGACAGGGGAAGGGCCACAGGATCGTTTTAGGTCACCCATGGGGCGGTTGTCAAGGCGACCCGAATGGTGGGACAATGGCCGGAATGGATGCCGTGATATTGGCGGGAGGGGCTGGGTCGCGACTGAGGCCGGTGACCCTGGAGATGCCCAAGGCCCTGATCCCGATCAGGGGCAGGCCCCTGACGGATCATGTGGTGGATGTTCTCCGCCGGGCGGGGGCCCGCAGCCTCCATCTGTCATTGGGCTACTTCCACGAGCCCGTGGCCCGGCGCTACTGCCCGCAGTTCGAAGGTCTGCCCTGCGACTGGGTGCTCGACAACCACAATGGCACGGCCGCCTGGATCCCGCTCTTTCACCGCAAGGGCGTGGCCTTCACCGATCCCTTCATCGTGGTCAATGGTGACAACCTGTGCAATGTGGATTTTCGCAAAGCGCTGGAGACGCACCGTGCCGCTGGGGCCGAGATCACCATCGTGCTCACCCGGGTGGCCGACCCCTCGGCCTACGGGGTGGCCGATATCGAGGCCGGAGGCACGCGGATCCGCCGCTTTGTGGAAAAGCCCCGGCCCGGTGAGGCACCCTCGGACCTGATCAACACGGGCTACTACATCTTCTCCGCCGCGGTGTTGCCCGACCTGCTCACGCTGTTTCCCCAGGGCGACCTGGGTTCCTCCTTGGTGATGCTCGAGCACGACGTGTTCCCGCGCGTGGCGGCGCGCGGCCGGCTCCACGGCCATGTTTCGAACGAGGACTGGTTCGACACCGGTACCTTCGACCGCTGGAGCACCGTGATCGACCGCTGGAAGCTGGCCTGATGGAACGCATCCTCGGCGTGGACCTCGGGGACAGGCGCTGGGGCATCGCCATCAGTGACGAACTCTGCCTCTTCGCCTCGCCCCTGCCGAACATCGAGGCCGAGGAGGATGAGGTGTTTCTCAACCGCCTGGCCGACATCCTGGAACAGCACGAGGTCTTCGAGATGGTGGTGGGCGTGCCCGTGAGCCTCGACGGCAACGAAGGCCCCCGGTGCCGCAAGGCCCGCGAGCTCATCGCCAAGATGCGCGCGCGCTTCGAGCACCTGAAGGTGGTGGAGTGGGACGAGCGCTTCACCACGGTGCAGGCCCAGCACTTCCTTCGGGAGAGCGGGCTTTCCAAGCGCAAGCAGAGGGAGAGGGTGGATGCCATGGCGGCCCGCATCATCCTGCAGAGCTACCTCAACTCCCGCGCCCAGATCAAGACGGATTCCGACGAGTTCGATTTCTGATGTCGGTCCTGGTCAAGGTGTCGGCCCTGCTGCTGGCGGCCCGTGCCGCGCTGGCCCTGGGATGGGGCGGCTTTGCCGGTCCCTACTTTCCCAAGTATCCCCTGTTGGGATTGGAGTTTCTCCAGGGGACGTCGGGAGCCTTCTCCTCATCCCCCTTTTACATCGTGCTCACCGCCATGGTGGAACATGTCCTCGGGGTGACGAGTCCGGAGGGGTTCGACACCGTGGCCCTGGTGATGAGAATGCTCCAACTGGCGGCCCTCATGGCCTGCGCCCTTTCGGGAGTGATCTGGTGCGCCCATCATGCCGGTCTCAAGGCGGGGTGGGCCGCCCTGGCGCTCTGGCTCCTCGTGTCGTCGCCCTGGGTGCATGCCTGCGACCTGCTCTCGGACGTGTGGACCCTGCCTCTGGCCACGCTCTTTCTGTTGGGCCGCGGACCCATGATCACGGGCCTGGCCGCCGGACTGCTGGCGGTGATCCGCCCTGTGTGGCTGATCCTTTTCCTGTCGGGGCCCTGGCGCTATGCGAAGGGGGGCCGGCGCCTGGGTTCCTTTGCACTGGCGTTTTTCCTGCCGGTTTTTCCCGCACTCTGGCACAACGTCCTCAAGGGGGAGGTGAGCCTGACCACCAGCGGTCCTTTCCTCCTTTATTCATCGCACAATGCCTCCGCGAGGGCCTGGGGCTATGCCCCTCCTTCGGAACTGGTGTACCGCCAACAGGTCGAGCAGTCGCGGGGGAATCTCTTCCCGCTGGAGCACCGACTTTCCGAGGACATTGTGAAGGAGGCCTGGGGACCCCAGGCCGATGTGGCCGAAGTCTACAAGGATGTGGCTGCCCATCAGGTGGCTGCCGATGGCGGACGTTTCCTCGCCCGGCTCCTGAGGCGGGCCCAGGCCCTCCTGCATCCTTATGTCTATCACGACACCTCGGCCATCGCCGCCTACCAGATGCCGGGACTTCCCCTGGTTCTCTTGTTGCCCCTGGCGCTCGCCGGGTGGATGAGGGTCGGAGGGCGGCGGGCCATCCTGCTGGTGGCCGGGGTCCTGATCACCACGCTGGTGTTCTATGCCAGTGAGCGCCTGCGCCTGCCTCTGTATGCTCTGATCCCTGTGGCCGCCGTGGGCGCTCAGGCCGCGTTCCGCCTTGTGACGGGGCGCTTGCACGGGCACCACAATCCTCGGGTTCCCCTGTTGGCCGGCGCCGCGGTAGCCCTGGCGATCTGGCTCCTACCCAATGACGACCTGGAGTACCTGCAGGATGTGGTGGACCACCGCTTCCCCCTGGAGCAGCAGCTCTCGATGGCGCGGGCACGGGGAGACCGGGCCGGGGAGCAAAAACTGGCCAAGGACATCCTGAAGGTGGATCCCTTCAACGGCTTTGCCCTCTTGACCCTCAACATCCCTCAGGAGCGGCCCCATCCCTTGCTGGAGGGGATCCGCGAGCCCGACGATTTCAGCCGGGTGGATGAGGTGATGTACTTTGCCAATGCGGCCCTGCTCAAGGGCGATTCTGCCGCGGCCCTGAGCCTGGCGCGCCGGGCCTCTGAGGCCTCTCCGGCCGAGCCGCGATTTGCGGCGCTGGAATTGCAGGCCACCCTGATGAGCGGAGACAACGAGGCGGCCCTGAAGGCCCTGCACAGGGGCTGGGAGTTGGGGCTGGCCCTCGAGCATGGGGGCCTGGGGATCCTGAGGGACGCAGCCCACAGGCTGGGGAAGCTACAATAGCCGGGATGATCCAACGGGCCCTCCTGAGTGTGAGCGACAAGACGGGCCTGGCGGACCTGGCCCGGTCCCTGGCGGCCCGCGGAGTGGAGCTCCTGAGCACCGGCGGCACGGCGGAGTACCTCAAGAAAGAGGGGCTCAAGGTCACACTGGTCAGTGATGTGACGGGGTTTCCCGAGATCATGGACGGCCGTGTGAAAACCCTGCATCCCCGGATCCACGGCGGCCTGCTCGCGCGGCGTGCGGATTCCAGGCACATGGCCACGGCCAAGGAGCAGGGGATCGGGATGATCGACCTGGTGGTGGTCAACCTTTACCCCTTCGAGGCCACCCGCGCCAAGCCCGGCGTCTCGGATGAGGAGGTGATCGAGAACATCGACATCGGCGGTCCCTCGATGCTCCGATCGGCCGCGAAGAATTTCGAGAGTGTGACGGTGCTCTGCGATCCCGCAGACTATCCCCGCTTCCTTGAGGCCTTCGGGAAGGGGGGGCCGGATTTGACGCTCCGCCGCGAACTGGCGGGCAAGGTGTATGCCCTCACCTCGCGCTATGACGCGGCAATTGCAGACCATGTTGCCCGGCAGGACCCCGAGGTGGCAGGAAACATCAGTTTGAGTCTTTTTCTCGCGCAGCAACTGCGCTACGGCGAGAACCCGCACCAGAAGGCCGGGCTCTATCTCCCGAAGGGGGCGGCTCCCCAGGGTGTGGCGGGGGCCCGCCAGCTCCACGGCAAGCCGCTGTCCTACAACAACCTCCTGGACGCCGATGCGGCCTGGAACCTGGTGAGGGAGTTCGAGGAGCCGGCCTGTGCCGTGATCAAACACACCAATCCCTGCGGTTGTGCCCTGGGTTCCACCCCGGCCGGCGCCTTCCTGACCGCCTGGGAATGCGACAGCGTGAGCGCCTTCGGCTCCATCCTCGCCTTCAACCGTCCGGTGGACGAGGCGGTGGCCGAGGCCATCGTGGAGGGTCGCCGCTTTGTCGAGGTCATCTGCGCCTCGGGCTTCACGAATGGCGCCAAGGAATTGCTCGCCGGCCGGAAGGGCTGGGGGGCCGACCTCAGGCTCCTGGAGATCCCGGCCTCCCAACCGGCGCCCCAGATCCGCAGCCTGTCGGGGGGATTCCTGGTGCAGGATGAGGACACGTTGTCCCATGAACGATTCGAGGAGGCCGTGAGGCCCGTCTCGGCCGATGAAAAGCGCGACCTGCTGTTTGCCTGGAAGGTCTGCAAGCATGTGAAGAGCAACGCGATCGTGCTGGCCAAGGAAGGCAGGCTCGTGGGCGTGGGGGCGGGCCAGATGAACCGCCTGGCCAGCGTGCGCCTGGCCACGGCACAGGCGGGGCCCCTGGCCCGCGGCTCCGTGATGGCCAGCGACGCCTTTTTCCCCTTCCCTGACAGCATCGAAGAAGCCGCCCCGCACGGGATCACGGCCGTGATCCAGCCTGGGGGCAGCAAGAAGGACGACGAGGTGGTGGCGGCCTGCCGCCGGCTGGGGCTCGCGCTGGTGCTCACCGGGACCCGCCATTTCCGTCATGGATGAGCGGCTGCGCCTGAAACTCGAGGGTGTGCTGGGTCACACCTTCAGGAACCCCCGCCTGCTCCAGACCGCCGTCACCCACGCCTCACTGCGCAAGGTGGAGAAGACCTGCAACGAGCGATTGGAGTTCCTGGGCGACGCCGCCCTGGGCCTGGTGGTCACGCAGTTGATCTACCGCAAGTACCCCTCGGCCGACGAGGGAGAGTTGACGCGCCTGAAGAGCAACCTGGTGTCGCGCCGCACCCTGGCCATCATGATCCGCGAGCTCAAGCTCCAGAACGCCCTGCAATTGGGGCCGGGGGTTCCCGATGCGTTGTCGGATGCGCTGTTGGCCAATCTTTTCGAGAGCCTGGTGGGAGCGCTGTATCTGGATGCCGGCATGCGCAAGACGCGCTCCTGGCTCGAGGGGCTCTTCAGGGGGCGTGTTACAATCGTGGAGCTCAACCGCCACGAACGCGACCACAAGAGCATCCTGCAGCAGCTGGCCCAGAAGGCCTTCCGGAGCGATCCGGGCTACACGCTTTTGGGGGAGACGGGACCCGACCATGAAAGGGAGTTCCGCGTGGATGTGGAGGTGGGCGGAAGCAGGGCGGAGGGCCTGGGGCGGAGCAAGAAGGCCGCCGAGCGACAGGCCGCAGCGGCCTTGCTCAGGGTCTTCAGGAAGAGGAAGGCCCTGCGCGAAATCCTATCGGGAATCCAGGGGTAAAACATGCAATTGGGCCGGGTGGTGGGCAGTGTGTGGGCCACGCGCAAGGAGGAGACCTTGGAGGGCCTCAAGATGCTCCTGGTGCAGGAGCTCGGCGCCGACATGGCCCCCAAAGACCGCGTGGTCGTGGCCATCGACGCCGTGGGTGCGGGCGTGGGCGAGGTGGTCCTCACCGCCGCGGGCTCGAGTGCCCGCCAGACCGAATCCACCAAGAACCGCCCCGTGGATGCCGTGATCATGGCCGTGGTCGATTCCTTCGACATCAACGGCAAGGTCGTCTTCCAGAAATTCGAGGGCTGATGTTCCTCGCGCAGGTCACCGGTTCCGTGGTCAGCACCCAGAAGTCCGAAGGACTCAAGGGCGTCAAACTATTGTGGGTCCAGCCCCTGGACGACGACAGCCGAACCCCCAAGGGCGATCCCCTGGTGGCGGCCGATGCCATGCAGGCCGGCGTCGGTGAGCGCGTGTTGTGCGTGCTGGGTCGCGAAGCGGCATTGGCGCTAACGGAAACCTTTGTCCCCGTGGATGCCGCCATCGTGGGGCACGTGGAGGACGTGGCATGATTCTGGGCCGCGTGGTCTCAAGGGTGGTGGCCCCCGTCAAACACCGGGCCTACGACGGCAGCCGCCTGTTGGTGGTGCTCCCCGTGCATCCCGACGGCCGCAGGGCCGGCATGCCCCTGGTGGCGCAGGACAGGGCCCAGAGCGATGTGGGCGACCAGGTGCTGGTGCTCCGCGAGGGCTCGGGATGCCGCCAGATCCAGGGTGATGAGACGGCCCCCGTGCACGCCATGATCGTGGCCCATGTCGACGACCTTGAGGTGGCCTCGTGAGCCGCGGCACTTCCCTGCTGGAATCCCGTCTGCGCGAGGAGATCGTGGAGATCTGCCGCCGCGTGCATGAACACGGATGGATCGCCGCCACCGACGGCAATGTCTCGGTGAAACTGCCGGGCAACCGCCTCCTGTGCACCCCGTCGGGGGTCCACAAGGGCTACATCGGACCCAAAGACCTCATCATCACCGACATGAAAGGTTGCAAGGTCAAGGGCGATGGCGAGCCCACCGGCGAGATGGCCATGCACCTGGCGTGCTACGCCGAACGCCCCGATGTCGGTGCCGTGGTGCACACCCATCCCCCGTTCACGGTGGCCTTTTCGATCGCGGGGAGCGACCACCTGACCAAGCCCATCATCCCCGAGGTGGTGACGAACCTCGGTGGGATTCCCACCACGCGCTACGCCACGCCGACCACCGACGAGGTGCCGGCCTCCATCCGCGAGATCATCAAGGATCACGACAGCCTGATCCTCAACCGCCATGGTTCGCTCTGCGTGGGGGCCACCCTCAAGGAGGCTTATTACACGCTCGAGAAGACCGAGCATGCCGCCGAGACCACCTACTATGCCGCGACGCTCGGCAAGGTCCAGACGCTTTCGCCCGACCAGGTGCAGGCGCTTTTGAACCTCGCCTATCAGGCCGGCGACACTGTGTGCAAACCTTGCCGTGTCTGCTGATTTCAAGGTCGAGACAAGTTACACAATCAACGGGCGGACGTACGGAAGCCTTGAGGAGGTACCCGAGAACCTGCGTCCCCTGATCCAGGGAGCCCTCCAGCAGGCCGGGCTCGGGGCGCCCAAGGTGTCGGCGGCCTACAAGGCGTTGGCCTTCCTGCTTTCAGGATCGGTTCCCTTCGCGGTGGGGTACCTGGCGCATAGGCCCACCGAAAGTCCCTTCGGGCACTCCTTTGAGATGTTGGTTGTGATGATTGTGGGTTTCTTCCTGGCCCTCTCCCAGGCCTGGAAGGGATGGAAGGTCCGTTCACCCTTCCTGTACTTTTGCGCCTTGCTGGCGGTCTCGCCGGTGCTCTATTTCGTCCTCTGGAACCTGTTCTTCAGAAAGAACTAATCGGGGTTGAGGGCGTTTAGGACTCTTTCACCCCGGCCTTGTCGAACTGGTGCGTGGCCAGGAGCACCAGGGTGCAGGCCTCCACATAGGAGATACCGGCCTGCCGGCAGGCCTCCTCGACCTTGGGGCTCTCGGTGCCTGGATTGGCGATCACGCGCTGAGGCCTGAGGGCGATGAGCTCGGGGATCAGGGGCTCCAGGCGGGCGGGGCCCAGATAGAGCGTGACGGTGTGGACGGGCTTCGGGATGTCTGCCAGTGATTGCACGCAGGTGAGGCCCTCCACAGCGGGCAGTGTCGGGTTCACGGGAATCACGGTATGCCCTGTCTCCCTGAGCCGGAGCAGGGCCTTGTGGGCGTAGCGTTCGGGGTTGTCGCTGGCGCCGAGGATCGCTACTGGATCGGTGAGGGGCATGGAGGCCATTATGCATCAGCCGGCGCAGTTTTGTCCCAGGCAGGGCGCCGGCATCCGCGCCGGCTTACAATCAAGGCATGACCCGCAGTTACCAAGGCTTCACCCTGGACCGCTTCCAGGAGGAGGCGCTCAACGCCATCGATGCGGGCCAGGACGTGGTGGTGGCCGCCCCGACGGGCTGCGGCAAGACCCTGGTGGCCGAGTATGCCGTGCAGAAGGCCCTGGAGGCCGGTCGCCGGGTGTTCTACACCGGACCCATCAAGGCCCTTTCCAACCAGAAGTTCCGTGACTTCACCAAGCGCTTTGGCGAGGAGAAGGTGGGTATTGTCACCGGCGATGTCTCGATCAATCCCCATGCCAGCATCGTGATCATGACCACTGAGATCTTCCGCAACAGTCTTTTCGACGGCCGGGGGGGGCGCCGGGAGGAGCTTGCCTGGGTCATCTTTGACGAGGTGCACTATCTAGGC
>JBFWNO010000096.1:0-10269 GCA_050251015.1 Planctomycetota bacterium | reverse complement strand
TTAATCCACCGGGCAGGTGGGGGAGAGCAAGGTATTGGTGATCGCGGATGCCGCGACAGGGATCTTAAAGGTGTCGCGGAGCCAGCGAGCGGCCGAGCTATGGTCATGATGCTGGTGGGTGAGGAGGATGCGGTGGGGTTGCATGCCGTCGGCCTTGAGATGGTCGAGATAGTCGAGCAGAAGATTCCTGTCTTCCTCGTACGTGGTTGCCGGATCGATCAGGAACAGTTTCTTATGCCCCACGATGTGCAGGTTGGTGTGTTCGGCGGGGGGGAGGGTGTCACTCTTGAGCGGGAGGATCTGGATCCCCTTGCGGAACTCGATACGCTTGCCCGGCATCCCATAGATCTGGGGGGGGCGCCTCAGCTTTTCAAGGGCTGATGCAGGGCTGGGGCTTTGGGCCAGGCACTGGAGGGTGTAGACCACGGGCGGAGGGAGGGTGACCCGTCCCTGGTCCCACAGTGAGAGGGCCAGGGCGGGATCAATCCATCCACCTTCGTCATGTTCGCGGGGGTTGAGCCGGAATTCAGCCTCCGGGGGGACCTCCATCATGAAGTAATACGAAGCGAAGCGGATCTTCTGGAACTTGGGGGTCACCCAGGTTCCCGCGGGCATGATCCCGCGCCCTGACAGACGGAGACCATGATGCTGGAGGATGTCCTTGAAACTGATCGCCCCTGCCAGCAAGGCTTGGCGGTCGGCCTCCAAGGAACCGTCGTGGTGGATTCCTGGGGCACACAACCACCCTGTTTCCTCGAAGAGTTCACGGATCACCGACACCACATGGCTGGCTTCAGCAGTGGATTCAAGATCGTCGACGGGGATCTGGGTGTCCTCGGGATCGATCTTGCCTCCCGGAAAGCTGTGAAAGCCCCCCATGAACTTGAGCGGCCTGGAGCGCCGGGCCCAGAAGACAAGTTTTCCCCTGACGGGGATCAAGGCTGTGGAGGGGATCGGTTCTTTGGCCATCTATAATTTCCCCATGTCTGGGATTATAGTCGCACCCGCCACGGCACCCTTTGCTGGCCATCGAGCCGTCATCCGTCTCAGCGGTTCCGGTTCCCATGAGTTGGCGTCACAACTTGCCGAGACCGAGGGATCGGGCAGGGTCCGCAAGGCCAGTTTCAAATCCCCGTTCCTGGGACTTCAGGGTTGGATGTATGTCTTCAGAAGGGGGGCCTCTTATACCACCGAGGAGATGGTCGAGATCCACATCCCCGGAAATCCCCTGTTGGTGACGAGGCTTGTGAACCGCTGCAAGAGTTTGGGGGCCCGCGATGCCGCCCGCGGGGAATTCACACTGAGAGCCGTGAGGGGGGGGCGCCTGACCCTGCAACAGGCCCTGGCGGTGATGCGCTTGGTGGAATCAAGGACCCAGGAAGAAAGAAAGGAGGCCCTTCAGTCTCTGACGGGCTCAGGGCAGGATGCCTTGGCCCTGTTGCGTGGGCGTGTGATGGAGGGATTAGTGCACCTGGAAAATGACCTGGACTTTGACGACTTGGATGTGGGACTTCTCCCCCCCAATTTCGCCCAGACTTTGATCAGGGAGATCGCCAGACTCTGGGAATCTCTCAAGCGCCACCAGAATTCCATGGGATTGCCCAGGGTGGTACTGAAGGGGCCCTGCAACGCCGGAAAAAGCACTCTTTTCAATGCCCTTGGTGGAAGGGCGCTGGTGTCTGACGAGGCAGGCACCACACGGGATTACCTTGAAACCGAGGTGACCTGGGCCGGCCAACGATTTGTTCTCGTCGACACGCCAGGTCTCACAGGTCCGGACAGTTCCATCGATATGCGGGCCATGGCCTTGGCCCGTGAACAGTGGGATCGTGCCGATCTTGTGGTGCAGGTCTCACGAGCGGGAGATGGGGGGGGGAACCCCGTGGATTGGTTCACCTGTGCCGACCTTGGCCGGAATCCGCATGGGGATCGCCAACTCTCGGCCCGTTCCGGAATGGGGCTGGATGCCTTCAAGGACTGGATTGTGGCCCGTTTGTGGGGTCAATCGGCCTCCAATTATCTTTCCGTCAGTCATTGCGCACGTATTGGGGAGATCATCGACCGTCTGGATTCTGATGCCGCCGAGCCTGCCGCCCTGGCGGCCTCCTTGAGGGAGTTGGCCCAGGCTCTCAATCCTCTTGGCGAGGCCCTGAATCCTGAAGAGATCCTGAACCGGCTCTTCAGCTCCTTCTGTGTGGGGAAGTAGAATGGCGGTCTGAGCATGAATCATCCCAAGCCCAACCTCGTTCCTGTACCGCACTTCCTCGACTTCATGAAAGGTCTTGAACAGAAAGTGGCCCGGGGCGAAATCGACGGATCTGTGGCCTACAGCCAGTTGCCCAATCTCACCACAGACGATGTTCCCCGTTCATTCCGTGCCAATCCCTCCTTTGGGCCTTCGGGTGGGAAGGCTGAACTGGAAAAGGCCCTGGCCCGATATCTCCGTTGCGACCCGAAGGGGTTTTTCCTGACCGCCAGTGCCATGGAAGCTGATGCGATCGTGGTGAGGGGATTTGCCGGCAAGGGTGATGAGGTCATTGTGGAGGAGCCCACCTACGACCCCCTCGAAAGCACAGTCCTCAGCGTGGGAGCGACCCTGGTCAGGCTTCAGCGTCGCTGGGCTGATGGTTTCAGGCTGGATGTCGACAGACTGCGCCGCCTCTGCACCCGCAGGACGAAACTCATTGTGCTCACCAATCCCCACAATCCCAGCGGCGTGGCTCTGCCACCGGGCGACTTGAGAAAGCTCAAGACTTTGGCGGCTTCGCTCAAGATACCCGTGCTGCTGGATGAGGTCTTTTTGCCTGCCAGCCATGACCGTTTGCCACGGTATTCCAGTGCCCTGAGCCCCTGGTTCATTTCCGTGGGTTCCCTCGACAAGAGTTTCCCCCTCGGCCATCTTCGGGTGGGTTGGATCAGCTGTCATCACACGGCTTCCGCCGGATTGAAGACGCAACTACTTCTGGCTCCCACCCTATCCTCGCTCAGTCTTCAGATGGCGGCCTTATTTTTTCCTCGTTTGGATGCCTTGCGTCTGGCGGGTCGCAAACGCATGGTGGCCAACCAGCACCTGATCGCCGACTGGGCTAGGAAAAACGGCCTGGGTTACCTGCGACCTGCCTCACCGAACATTTGCCTGGTCGATCTCAACCGGCCATCCGATGCCCCTTGTCGGGACCTGCTGAAGAAAGACAAGTTGCTGGTGGTTCCAGGCCGGTTTTTCGGTCATCCCCGCCACATCCGTCTCTCGGCCGTGATGCCGAGAGCCAGGGTCAAGCGGGCCCTCGACTTGATTGGAAAGCGCCTTGGCACGTCGTAACTCACAAGGTCGGGGGCCACGGCAGAGCCCCAGGGCCGCACAGTGGGAAGAGGAGCGCTCTCCGGCTCCGGAGGCCTCGGTCCGTCGGGCCCGAGGGGCCCAGGATGGCACTCCCGAGGTGCGTTTGAGAGGAGATCTGAAAGGTCCGCCGATTTGGATCTTTGCCGGTCATATCAAAGCGCCGCCAGGTCTGCTCCCGGGCACCCAGGTGCGGCTTGTTTCCAAGGAAGGTCGTTTCCTTGGTTCGGCTTTCTACAACCCCCACACCACAGTGGCGCTGCGCTTTTTCCCCGGGGTGGAAAAAATCGATGCCAGTTTCCTCAAGGGCGCCCTTGCCAGGGCCCGGGAACTCAGGCAGATGACCATTGGCAGGCAGGAGGCTTATCGCCTGTGTCATGCTGAAGGTGACGGTCTGTCGGGCCTTGTTGTGGACGTCTATGGGGATTGCATTGTGGTGGCTCCCCAGAGCGCCGGATGGCTCTATCTCATCGACGATGTGGTGGCCTCCCTGATGTCCCTGTTTCCGGAAAGCCGGGTGCTGCTCAGGCCAGACCGCCGAGTGGAAGAGCGTGAAAAGGCTGATTTTTCGATTGCGGGCCGTCACCTCAAGGGACCGGACAGTGTGACCATCCACGAGCATGGCATTGCCTACACCGTGGATCTGGGCGAGGGGCACAAGACGGGGTTCTTCTGCGACCAAAGGGCCCACAGGGCCGAGGTGGCCCGCCTCTCCAGGGGGCGGGAGGTGTTGGACGTCTGTTGTTACACGGGCGGGTTCGCCCTCAACGCCGCCAAGGGCGGGGCATCGAAGGTGCATGCCGTTGATCTTGATGAGAAGGCCATCGCGGTGGCGAAAGAGAACGCCAAGATGAACAAGGCCCGGGTGGATTTTGAGCATGCCGATGCCTTCGACATGCTCAGGGAATGGAAAAAGGTCGGGCGCCAAGCCGACATGGTGATCCTTGATCCCCCGAAGTTCGCGGGTTCACGCGAAGACCTGGGCAGGGCCAAGCGCAGTTATCTTGACCTCAATGCCCTGGGCATCGCGGCTGTGAGGCCGGGCGGAACCTTGGTCACCTGCTCCTGCAGTGGTCTGTTGAGTGAGGAGGAGTTCATGGGCCTGCTCATTGAGGCCTCCCGCCAGACAGGCCGCGACCTGCAAATCTTTAAGGTGGGGGGGGCGGATGCCGACCATCCCTTCACGGCTTCCTTTCCCGAGGGTCGCTATCTCAAGGTGGTGTACGCCAGGGTGAGGTAGGCGCGACAGGGCCTCCTTGTGATATGGTGGATGCCATGGCCACATTGGCAGCGACATTCATGGCTCCTGAAGTAGCCCAGATGCTGGCCGGGTTCCTATTTGCCGGAGCTTATGTGCCCCAAATCATGCGCATGCGCCAGACGGGATCGAGCAAGGATGTATCCTTGGCATTTCTTGTCGTGATCATCACGGCCTTGAGTCTTTCAACTTGGTGGGTTGTTTCCGTCATGTTTCCTTCAGGTGAGGTTCCCATTGATTGGAAAATGATGCCCCTTTTGGCCACCAACATCCTGAATGGGATCATGGTGGTTGTCACATTGATCCAAGCCTTGAAATTACGCTAATTTTCATAGGAGAATCAGCTTTTTTGACGCTATAATAACGACCCTTATTTTCAATCAAAGGAGTCCTCTATGAGCCGCGTCAGCACTGCCAGCAAGCCATCTTCCTCCAAGAAAACCGATTACAAGGTCGCCGATATCAGCCTTGCTGATTGGGGTCGCAAGGAGATCGAGATGGCCGAGCTGGAAATGCCCGGTCTCATGTGGCTCAGGCAGAAATACGCCAAGAGCCAACCCCTCAAGGGCGCGCGAATCGTAGGTTGCCTCCATATGACGATCCAGACCGCGGTGCTCATTGAAACTCTTCAACAATTGGGTGCCGATGTCCGCTGGTCCAGTTGCAACATTTTCTCGACCCAAGACCAGGCCGCCGCAGCTGTCGCCAAGGCTGGCACCCCGGTGTATGCTTGGAAGGGCGAGACCGAGAAGGAATACACCTGGTGCATCGAGCAAACCATCACCTGGCCCGACGGCAAGGGTCCCAACATGATCCTCGACGATGGTGGCGACCTGACGGCCATGATGCACGAACCCCGATATGCCAAGTTCCTGGCTGAGGTCAAGGGCATCACCGAGGAGACAACTACAGGTGTGCACCACCTCTACAAGATGTTCAAAGAAGGCAAGCTCAAGGTGCCCGCGATCAACGTGAATGACTCCGTCACCAAGAGCAAGTTTGACAACATCTACGGTTGCCGCGAATCGCTGGCCGATGGCATCAAGCGTGCCACGGGTGTGATGCTTGCCGGCAAGGTGGTGGTGGTGGCAGGCTACGGCGATGTAGGCAAGGGCTGCGCCCAAAGCATGCAGAGCTACGGCGCCCGCGTGCTTGTCACCGAAATCGACCCCATTTGCGCCTTGCAGGCCTCGATGGAAGGCTTCCAGGTGACCACGATGGAGGAAGCCGTGAAAGAAGGCGATATTTATGTCACCGCCACCGGTTGCCGCGACATCATCACTCTTGAGCACATGAAAAAGATGAAGGATGGCTCGATTGTGTGCAACATCGGTCACTTCGACATCGAAATTGACATGGCCGGTTTGGCCAAGAGCGGAGCTAAGAAAAACGAGATCAAGCCCCAGGTCGACAAATGGTCGTTCTCCAGCGGCAACAGCATCATCATTCTGGCGGAAGGCCGCCTGGTGAACTTGGGCTGTGCTGCCGGACACCCCAGCTTTGTGATGTCCAACTCCTTCAGCAACCAGGTGCTGGCGCAGATCGAGCTCTGGAGCAACCACAAGAAGTACCCTGTGGGTGTGTATTTCCTCCCCAAGAAGATTGACGAGGAAGTGGCCAGGGCCCACCTGGAGAAGCTTGGTGTGAAGCTCACCAAGCTCTCCAAGGCCCAAGCCGAATATCTCGGGCTGAACCAGGAAGGGCCTTTCAAGCCGGAGCATTACCGCTACTAAGTTCGGTTCTCAAGTTCTAATGCAGAGGGCGCCCTGGGCGCCCTTTTTTTTTTAAGAACAGAAGACGACATGCCGTTGGTGCTATGGACTTGACAGCCGAGCATCATAATGTATATTAGTAATCGCTAACATATTTATTTCAACCAAAGGAGCTTTCTATGGATAAAACAATGCCGGTCATCAATGCCACACCCACACGCAACAGACTGACGTTGGCCCTCTTTTCCATCCTTTTATTGGTGCTCTCCTTGATTGTGCCTTTAGCGGTTAAGGGCATGAACTTTCCAGGTCGAGACTCCATTGGACTTGTCATTTATCTCGGCTCGCTCATCTGTGCGTTGGCCAGCTGGCGTCACCTTCTGGGTAAGGTGGTGACGTTATTGGTTATCTTTGAGTTTCTCGTGTTGGCCTTTGGAAGGATGCCGGGCTAAATCTCGAGGATCATCCTCGGTGTGAAGTTGATGTGATCGACAGCGCACAGGTGATACTGAACTCCATCGAGAGGGCCTGAAAGCACGGTGCCGGGTTTGAGACTGTGGATATGCCCAAAGACGCAATGCTGCACGCGGGCGGCACTGAGCTTTTCGGTGACCACCGTGGGGATGAAATCGGGTGTGGTGGGGGGGTAGTGAATCGCGGCAATGCGCACCTTGGCGTTGCCAAGCGAGGCAAGGGCCGCATCCAAACGTTGCAATTCCCTGGCAAAGATCTTGTCACGGGCGGCCTCATCTTCCTCATCCATGAGATCCTTGGCCGAGGTGCCTGGATTGAACTGGATCCATTTCACAAAACTGAGGGCAGGGTTGTCCCACATGCGGGTGCCCACGATGGCCAGCTCACCCTCGATGAAGGGATGGGTGCTGTCGAGCAGACGGGTATTGGGAGGCATCAGGGATGCCGCCTTGGCATGGCTTTTGGGCCACCACATCTCATGGTTGCCCTTGCCCAGGAGGATCCTTCCCGGGAGCGAGCCCAGGAAATCCATGTCGGGTTTGAGGTTGGTGGTGTTGGAGGCCCAAGAGATATCACCGGGGATGATCACAAGGTCGGAAGGGCCCACGGAGTTGCGCCAGGCCTTCTCGATCTTGGAGGCATGGTCGCGCCAGATATCCCCAAACACATGCATGGGTTTGTCGACGCCAAAGCCAAGATGGGGATCGCTCAGGCAAAAGATTTTCATGGTGTGACTTTGGACAGGTCGATGAGAGTCCACGTTTTGTCTTGCAACAACTGGGCGTCTTGATTCGATTCGCGAGGTACCAGCGAGGTGGGCCAGAGCAGGTATTCGGCTCCGGTGTTCCAGGCGCGGTGGAGGATTTCATGCCAACTGGTGGCGTAGAGGTTTTCAGGTTTCATGGGGCCCGTTCCATAGACATCCCTGAGCCGGTCCATCCAGAAGGTTCGTTCAACTTGGCTCCAGGGGATGGCAGCGATGTCCACGTAGGGTTTGCGCGAGGCATGGGCACGGAACGTGGAGAAGTGGGGGGGGATCACAAAGGTGCTATCTTTTGGGGTCTGAGACTTGATGAATGACATCATGGGTGCCGAGGCTTCGGGAGGCGAGGCATCAAGTGCCAAACCATTGAAAGCCTGCAGTCGGCCCGAGGTTGATTGCCAAAAGGCCAACACCAGCACCAGTCCTACGGCAGGGATGCGTTGAAGGGGCCGAGTGCCTAAGCTGGCCACAAGTCCAAGCGTCATCAGTTCGGCCATCGGAGTTGCCCTGAGGAAAGCCCAGGCGCCGGGTAGGCAAAGGCCCGCCAATGATAGAAAGAACATAAGGGCTGGAAGCATGGCCCACTTGAATGGGTGCCTGATGGCCACCAATCCCAGAAGGGCCAGTTCACAGAGAAATTTCAGGCCCATACGTGAGCCCAAGAGCGCTTCTATGGTTTCGGGGTCGGAGCGGAACGGAGATCTTTCAAGTGTGTAGGCCTCCCAGCTGTCGATCCCGATGGCGCAGATGCCGAACGTCATGAGGGTGAAAGCGGGAAGGGAGAATTTCAAGGAAAGGGAAGCTCGGGCATCGAGCCCGAGGCGTGCCGCGGCCATCAGCAAAGCCACCGGGGCAAAACTGAGGTGGGACCCGGCAGCCAGGAAAAGAGTGGCCAGGGTGGACAAGGTCTTACCCTCAAGAAAAAAAGCGGTTGCCCAGGTCAGGGCGGTGCCTGCCACGGTGGCCGGAGTGACATAACCCTTGATGAAGGCCATCGAGCTGTCGTGACCGCAGTGCCCCAGGGCCAGCCAGAGGCCGGTCACAGCCAATGCGGCCACCGTGGAAGTTCCAAGGGCCTTGGCCACGCGCAGGGCAGCCCAGCCAGTGAGGAGGCAACAGAGCCCCTGCAAGGTCGCCAGGAACCACAAAGGGTCTATGAAAGGGGGGCAGAGAAACCAGTGATGCAGGGGTGTCGAAAGCCAAGGCAACGGGGGGAAGCGATCTGGAAGGGCTTGAGAGAGAAGGAAATACTGATGCCCGTTGTCCGGACGTAGCCTGTACCCCTCCATCAGCAACAGCCAAGAGCCGGCAATGATAGGGAACCATTTTTTGGGATCGATGATGGAGAGGGCGTTCAAGAGACCTTCATTTTAAGGGTCTGTTGGCCCCCGATGTCGATGAGATCAGGACTGGCGGGGTGCGAACTTTGATTTCATCGACTTGATTTGGTCGATCTCTTCACCGGTGAATCCGTATTCGGTGAACATCTTGCGGATCGCGTCGTCGAAGGTTTCTCTGTCCATTGTTTTCCCCTGTCTCTCTTTTTAATTAACGGCTGTTTCCATGTGAAAGTTCAGTGCAAGATGGATGCCATGATGAATATTGCGTTTTTCAATAAAAAACAAGGCTATTTTCTTGATTGAGGGGGGAAAGAGCCTTCCCATATTGTGCTACTTGGGTAAGGAGGTTCCCCCATCTCAGGGATTTCAGTGAATGTCCGATGATGGAGGTGTGGAATTTTTAGCAGACTGGCACATGGACGTTCTTTCATGTTCTCTGGAGCAGGGACATGACTTGGCCTTGGAAGGCCATCTGGGGCATGCGGATGTGCCTCGGTTGAGGAAGGCCGGTTTCGGGCTCAGTGGATGGTCGCTGTATTGGCCGCCCGGGGGGAAGTTGGGCCCGGCCGATAGCATTCGGGCGCAGTTGGCATTGGCGCACAGTCTTGAGAAGTCCGGGGCCATCCGGATTGTGCGGGGAAAGAAGGATCTTGAAGGGATGGGCAGCGGCCCGCTCAAAGTGCTGCTGCATCTGGAAGGCTGCAAGCCTTTGGAGGCCGGGCAGATCGATTGGGATTGGGCCTTTGGTGAGGGTGTGCGTTCGTTGTCGTTGACTTGGAATGAGCGCAACGAGTTTGCCTCGGGTACGGGCAAGGATGTGAGCCAGGCAGGTGGACTCACCGCTCGTGGGAGGGAACTCGTGAAGTGGTGCCGCTCCAAGGGCGTGATGGTGGACATTGCGCATCTGGCGGATGGGGGCGTGGATGATCTATTGGAGTTCGATTGTGGGATGCTCATCGCCACCCATGCCAACTGCCGTCATCTGGCGCCTTGGGTGAGGAACCTCCGTGATGAGGTGATCAAGGAGCTTCACCGACGCGGGGGGACAATCGGCGTGGTGCTGGTGCCGGATTTCATGACCAGCAAACCCTCCTGTCATGTGGATGATATGAAGAAGCACCTGGCGCGCCTTGTTGAGCTCGGCGGACCGGAGCTGCCGAGCTCGGGAAGTGACCTTGACGGCACGTCCCTCCCAGCGCCCCTGAAAGACGTGCTTGATTACGGTCCCGTTCTTCGGGAGTGGGCCCGCGAGTTTGGCGAGGGGTTGCTTTCGGCCAACATGGTGAGGGTGCTCAAGAACGTGTTGCCTACATAAAAGTGGCTTAATGGGTGTTCGGAGTGTGTTCCCCGCCGCGACGAGTCACGGGGAAGTCGCAAGGGGGATA
>JBFWNO010000095.1:0-10717 GCA_050251015.1 Planctomycetota bacterium | reverse complement strand
ACCGCACTTCGGGTGTTAAATTGGTCCCACTTTCCAACAAGGACGGCGAGCCCGCCCTTGACGGGAGCTACCAGAACGTGGTCAGCGGGAAGTATCCGCTGTCGCGTCTTCTTTATATCTATGTGGCTAAGAAGCTGGGTGAGCCTCTGCCTGTCATGACCCTGGAATTCCTGTGCTATGCCCTTTTAAAGGAAGGCCAAAAGGTTGTGGTGAAGGACGGATATCTTCCCCTTCCAGCCAAGGTTGCCGAGGAACAGCTCAAGCTCCTGGAATGAGGTGACGTGACGCTGCAGCTCAACGATCCTGTCTTGATCAGGCGCCGCAGGGTGTCACGGTGGCTCGACCGCCTGGCATCCTGCGGCATCACGTTAGGGGGTTGGGCCATTGTGGTCGCAGTCGTCGGGATCCTGGCCCTGATTGTGTCCGTATCCTGGCCCTTGTTCATGCCCGACAGGGTGGAGTCACTCCATGTCTGGCAGGACCGTGGATTCACCCCAGTGGCGGCTTCCATCGATGACTCTATAAGCACAGCTACTGTCCTGTCCAAGGAGGGTGCCTGGGTCTGCCTGGACCTCAAGACAGACACAGTTGTGGCCTCGCCCCCGGCTTCCATCGTCTCGGAAGTTTCTCAGGTCGCTTCGGCCGGTCCGAATGCCTGGGCCATTGTCTTGAAGGACGGAACGATCTCCATCCTTTCCTCCAAATTCAACGCCACCTTTGATTCCAAGGGGGAGCGCAGCGTGTCGGGGAAGGTGCGCTCCCAGAAATCTTTCCCTTCCGTCGGCCCCCTTTCCAAGTTGGCCGCCCACGTGAAGGGAGAGGAAGCCGTTTTGGTGAGGATCCTCGAATCCGGCTCGGTGCGTTTGGATGTGGTGGCCGAGGTCAAATCAATGTTCGAATCCGAAGTCAAGAGTCTGTCCTCCGACCTTGCTGTTCCGCCCCATCCCACGGCCCTGGCCGTGGAGTCCGAGGGCCGTGAAATGGCCCTGGGATGGCCGGATGGCACATTCAAGAGATTCCGGTTTGAGGAAGGAATGGCCCACGAGATCCAGGGCGGAAAAGTGGACAGTGGGGTGTCATCCCTGGCTTACCTTCTGGGAGGCGGTACCCTGGTGGTGGGTGAGGACTCAGGAGGAATCTCCGGATGGTTTGAGGTGAATGAGCCGCAGGGGCGCACGCTCAAGAGAGTCCATGAACTCGAACCCACCCAGGGTCCCGTCAAGGCCATGCTGAGTTCACCTCGCACCAAGGCCATCTTGGCCATCGATTCTTCGGGAGACATCGGGGCCCGGCACCTGACCACCCACAAGACCCTCTTTCGATGGAAGGCGACTCCGGATTCATTTCTCTCTCTCAGCGGTCGAGGGGACACGGCCATCCTGGCTCATCCCGAGGGGGTCGAGGTGAAGGCTCTCCAGAGTGATCACCCGGAAGTCAGCCTGGGAACCCTCTTCGGAAAAATCTGGTACGAGGGGTTTGAAGGACCCTCCTATACTTGGCAGAGCTCTTCCGGAACCCACGACACCGAGCCCAAGCTCAGCCTTGTACCCCTGGTGTTTGGAAGCCTCAAGGGTACTTTTTATGCCATGTTGTTCGCCCTTCCCTTGGCGGTTCTTTCGGCTGTGTACATCAGCCAGTTCGCCTCGGATGCCGTCAAGAAGGTGGTCAAGCCTGCGGTCGAGATCATGAGCGCCATCCCCTCGGTGGTGCTGGGCTTCATTGCGGCCCTCTGGCTGGCCCCGCGCCTTGAAGTCCACCTGGTGGCCCTCTTTCTCAGCCTGTGCCTCATTCCGCTTTTCACCCTGATAGGGATCACCTTATGGTCCTTTTTCCGGAGACACAAACAACTTCGGCAAATGGAAAGAGGCTGGGAATGGTTATGGACGGTGCCCTATGTCCTCGCGGGTGCCGGGGTGGCTTTTGGGATCGCCCCTTGGGTTGAAAGCCAATTGCCTGGATCGGATGCCCGTGAGGCTCTTCACTCGGTCTGGGGCCTTCTTTATGATCCGCGCAACTGTATCGTTGTGGCTTTCGGTCTCGGCTTCACCGTGACACCGTTGATCTTCACGCTGGCCGAGGATGCCCTGTCGAATGTGCCTCATTCCCTGAGAGCGGCTTCCCTGGCCCTGGGCGCCACGCGTTGGCAGACGGTCTGGAGGGTCATGTTGCCCTCCTCCAGTCCGGGAATTTTCGCCGGCATGATCATCGGCTTTGGCAGGGCTGTGGGTGAGACCATGATCGTGCTCATGGCGGCAGGCAACACGCCCATCCTGGATCCCAGCCCCTTCAATGGCATGAGAACACTGGCTGCCAATATCGCCGTGGAAATGCCAGAAGCCCCTCAAAATGGCACCCTTTACCGCGTCTTGTTCCTGTCAGCCGTGATCCTTTTCATGTTCACCTTCTCGTTCAACACCTTGGCTGAGGTGGTGCGCCAGAAACTCAGGAAGTCCTATGGCCGCTTCTGACTCCATGCATACCATCCGTTTCTGGAAGAGGGGGGAGCCCTGGGTCTGGATGACGGGGGCGGCTCTGTCCCTTGTCCTGCTCCTGATGATTGGCCTTGTCGGGGTGGTGGTGGTCAATGGCATGGGGATGTTCTGGCCTTCCGTTGTCGAAGAGTTCCGTCTGGCGGACGGGCGCGTCTTGATCGGGGATGTCACGGCCGAGGAGGATTCCCACGAGGGACGTCGCCTGCAGGTCCATGTGGGCAATCGCGACACCCTTCCCGCCGATTTCGTCTGGATCCGTGAGTCCGACATCACATCACGCACCATTCCGGAAGACGTGATGGTGATCGAGAGGATGGAATACGGGCCCTATGTGGGCAGGCTCAAGGGCCTTGAGGGCATCCCCAACGCGTCCGAACCCTGGGAGGCTCTGCAGCAGGCATTGGTTGAACTGGAGCCGACTCGCCGCGAGGTGAAGGTGCTCACCCAGGATATCCGCAGTGAGACCCAGGCCTTGGAAGCGGTGCGCCTTGAACTCAAAAAGATGGAAACAGGGTCCCACGTTGAGGCCGCGGCCGTCCTGCGCACGCGGGAAGAGGACCTCCGTAGTTCCTGCAAATTGATCGAGGATTCGCTGACGGAGGCCCGGGCCAAGCTTCAGGCGGTCAGCGCCCTGTGTGTGGACGCCTCGGGCAGGGAATCAACATTGGCGCTCGGACACATCGTGCGGGTCATCCGACCCAATGCCATGGATGTGTCCGACAAAGTCGCCTACTACGCTTCGCGAGTCAGGGAACTTCTGTTCGACGAGCCGCGCGAATGCAACACTGAGGGGGGGCTCTTCCCCGCCATCTTCGGTACCGTGCTCATGGTGGTCATCATGAGCGTCTTTTCCTTCCCGCTCGGCGTCCTGGCCGGAATCTACCTCCGGGAATATGCCCGTGACGGCGTGTTGGTGAGGGTGGTGCGCATTGCGGTCAACAACCTTGCCGGGATCCCCTCCATCGTCTATGGCATCTTCGGACTGGGATTCTTTGTCTACGGTGTTGGTGGGGTCATCGACAGCACTTTCTTCCCTGAAAGGGCGGATGCCGTGTTCAAAACGGGCGGGATTCTTTGGGCCAGCCTGACGCTGTCCCTCCTGACGATCCCGGTAGTGATTGTGGCCACCGAGGAGGCCCTCAGTTCCGTGCCGCGCGGCATGAAGGAAGGCTCGCTATCGCTGGGGGCCACCCGTTTCCAGACCCTTCTCCGGGTGGTGCTCCCCATGGCCACGCCGGGCATTCTCACAGGGTTCATCCTCTCGATGGCCCGGGCCGCCGGTGAAGTGGCCCCCCTGATGATCACCGGGGTGGTCAAGCTGGCCCCCAGCCTTGCACTTGACGGAAGCTTCCCCTACATTCACCTGGAGAGGAAGTTCATGCACCTGGGATTCCACATCTTCGACATCGCCTTCCAGAGCCCCAACATCGAGGCCGCCAAGCCCATGGTCTATGTGACCACTTTCCTGCTGGTGGCCTTGGTGCTGGTGATGTGCTCCAGTGCCATCTGGCTCCGCAACCGCATGAAGGCCCGTTTCACACTGAAGGATATCTGACATGGATAGCGCCATTGAAGTCAGGAACCTCAACTTTTACTACGGCTCCAAGCAGGCCCTCTATGGGGTCAGCCTGACAGTGCCCAAGAACAGTGTGTCGGCGATGATCGGACCCTCCGGTTGCGGCAAGAGCACCTTCCTCCGCTGTTTGAACCGCATGAACGACCTGATCGACGGCACCCGTGCCGAAGGCCAGGTGGAGATTGGCCACCACAATGTCTATGACAGCGCTGTGGATGTCACGGAACTGCGGCGTCAGGTGGGGATGGTGTTCCAGAAGTCGAACCCCTTCCCCAAGAGCATCTTCGAGAATGTGGTCTATGGTCTCAGGATCGCCGGAGTCGGTGACCGGTCTGTCTTGGAGGAGGCCTGTGAGAAGAGTCTCCGCAGCGCGGCGCTTTGGGATGAGGTCAAGGACCGCTTGCATGACAGCGCCCTTGGTCTCTCCGGGGGCCAGATGCAGAGGCTTTGCATCGCCAGGACCATCGCGGTGAATCCCTCGGTGATCCTGATGGACGAGCCCTGCAGTGCGCTCGACCCACGGAGCACGGCCCGGGTGGAGGAGCTGATCCAAGAACTCAAGGCTGCCTTCACCATCGTGATCGTGACCCACAATATGCAACAGGCCGCGAGGGTCTCGGACTCGACGGCCTTCTTCCTGGAAGGCCGGCTCGTAGAGGTTGGTGTGACCAAGGCCATCTTCACGAAGCCGCTTCACAAGGAAACCGAGGACTACATCACTGGCCGGTTCGGCTGAGGAGACGCCATGCACCTACGACGCGAGATCGATAGCCTGAAATCCAAGATCCTGGCACTCAGCGCCTCCGTGGAGGAAAACGTGCGGAGGGCGGTTTCGTCCTTCACCAGGAAGGATGCCGCCCTGGCAGAGCGCATCATCCAGTCGGATGTGGAGGTGGACAACGCCGAGGTCGATGTGGAGGAGGAGTGCCTGAAGATCCTGGCCTTGCACCAGCCTGTGGCAGCCGACCTCCGGTTCATTGTTGCGGTGCTCAAAATCAACAATGACATCGAACGCATCGGTGACCTGGCGGTGAACATCGCCGAGAGGGCCCGCTCTCTGGCCACCATGCCGGGTGCGGACCTGGGGTTCGACATTCCCGGGATGGCCTCCAGGGCCCAAAGCATGCTCCGTGAGAGCCTGGATGCCCTGGTCAATTTGGATGTGGCCAAGGCCCGCAAGGTTTGCGGGGAGGATGATGCCGTGGATGCCATGCATGCCCGGATCTACTCCCAGGCTAAGGACATCGTCGTCAAAGATCCGAAGGTCATTGAGGTGCTCCTTCCCAACCTTTCCGTGGCCCGCAACCTGGAGCGCATTGCCGACCATGCCACCAACATCGCCGAGGATGTGATCTACATGGTCGATGGCGCCATCGTCAGGCACCACCGGGGCTGATGTCGATCGGCCCGCCCCGGAGGGGCAGGTGCCGGAGATGGGCGTTGATCCACGGCGCCAGCACCTGGGGCCTGGCCATGGCCCGCAGGAGATAGGCGGCCTTGAGTCGGCGGAGGGGAGTCGGGCCATCATCCCTCACGCGCTCGAGCAGGGCCCAGAGGTGGGGGGGCGAGAAGCCCCAGGTGGCCTCCAGCTTCCGAAGTTGGCCGAGAGTCCATGACACACCCGGTGCCGAGGGACCCATGAAAAACTGCCTACGGACAAGCCCAATGGTGATCAGGGCGTACCCGGCAAGGGCCGCAAGGGCCACTTGTATCCTCCAACCATCGGCCCACCATGAGAGGGCTGCACCCATCGCCAACCAGGCCAAGAATATGGGGTGGCGGAAGGGACGAAGGGAATCAATCTTCAACGTGGCACTATCGATGAAGGCCCGGCCTCTTTTGGCCTGCAGTCGTTTGCCGGCTCCTGCATCATCCAACCGGCAAATCCGGGATACGAGGGCAAAGAGGTAATCCACAGCCTCGATGGGCAAAAACCCTGTTTCGGGGCCTTCCGGGAGCTCTGTCCTGTCCTCGTCATGCCAGAGGGCCATCAGGCCCTCGGTCCAGATCAACAGGCGAGTCTCATGATGTGTGGGCAACCCTGATTTCCCCGTGGCCAGGCAGGTCAGAAAATCCAGGTGGAGGACCTCCACATCGGAAAGATCATCATTGCTGAAGCGACGGTTGAGAAATGCCACCCACGACCTGTCACGGTCGATGCGAAGCCTTCTCAGCGCGATGGTCTGGGCCGAGGGTCCGCGCCAGAGAGGGTGTTCGCTCCCCCAGGCCGAGAAAAGGCGCATCCAGATGGCATCGTCGATTCGGAGAATGAGGGTCGGTGTCAGGGCTGCGGCATCGAAATGCGGCGAGAGGGCCCAAGCATTGAGAATGGCCGGTGTCAGCTTGGGTTCGAGGGCGTGCAGGGCCATGCGCAACACCGCCGAGCCAATGGAAGCGGGGCGTGCCCGATGAGGCAGCACATCCGAAGGTGATTCGACCAGTTGCACGAGCCAGGTGACCGCGTGCAATCTTTCGCTGGCCCCTTCAGGCAAAGGGCGTTCCAGCCCACTGATCTGGGCATGCCGGAGCTCTTCCCAGAGCCTCTCCTCCTCGCCAGGCAGGGTCGAGGCAGCCTCTCCGAAGAGAGCATCGAAGGACATTTCAATGCGGCGGAGGGCCTCGTCACGGGCGGAGTCAAGGGCCTGGCGCCGGCTTTCATCGGGGTTCAGCATGCACAGTCTTTCGTGGGCCGAAAGAACCTCACTGCCAGTGGCCTCGGGGCTGAGTCCCAACATCTGCCAGCAGTTCATGACCGGCCTTTCCGGCGACTCTTCCACCAGGGAAGGATCCAGAGGAGCAGGAGGGGGATGAAGGCCAGCCGAGGCTCGGAGACCACGGTCATCGCCACCACCACAAGGAGGGGGAGCGTGACCAGCGGGATCCACAGGCGCCGAAAGCGATCCGGCGAGGCATGTATCCTGGCGTGGATTTTCCGTATCGAGGGGTCGGCCGCCCTGGCCACTGGCGAATCCATGGCCAGTGCGAACGTGGCCTCCTTGAGCCCCAGGCGGTGGAGGGACCACCAGCGGGCTTGGGCGCCTTCCAGCCCCGCTGGCGGGTTGTCGGCAAGGGCTGTCTCGCGCAGGGCCTTCACGTCCCTGCTCCCCGGTTTTTCTTGGAGAGCCCTGAGGGCCCTGAACAGATCCGCCAGGGGACGGGGCCTGGGTTGTGAAAGGGCCCTGGCCAAAAGGGCCGGGCCTCCTGGGCCTTCCGGCCCAAGGGTGTCCAAGGCCCTCAACCGTCGAGGGTCAGCGGTCACAAGGACCCCGTGATGACATCGACGATGCGCTTGGAGTCAGCCAACGGGCGACCCTGCTCCAGGCGGGCCGTGACTCGTTGACCATTGCGGGCCAGCTGGGCTGTCACCCTGAGCCTGCCATCGGGACCCACCTCGAAATCCACCAGGATGTCCTGGGGCTTTTCCAGGGGCGGGATGTCCTCCAGACAAAGGCGGCCGAGGGTGTTGTTCTCGATGGCCAGACGGCTATGACCCTCGAGGACATCAAGTGTGATGCTTTTCTGGCCCGCGGCCACGGTGGAGAACGTCGCCCTCTTGGTGGCTCCGGGGCCAGCTCCCTCCGGAATCAGCGGGGAAAAATATCCATGATGCAGTCGGTGGCCGATGCGCCGACTGACCTTCACTCCCAGGGGCGCCCTGGCCGGTTCCGGGGGAGGGGGGGCAGGAGCCTGCTGTTGCTCGGAAGCCAGGGCTGCGCCTTCACAGGCCGTCCATGGGGCTTCTCCCTCGAACCAGACAGCCAAGGGAAGAAGCGATGCCAGGATTCGGGTGACTTCCGAGGGCCGACCAAGGGGCGCCAGCCACATCAGCTCCACGTCTTCACCTCGGCCCATCGAAGAGCGGTGGATCCAGGATTCCAGGGCCTTGCGAAGTTCCTGGAGGTGGGGAAACATCAGGGAGTCGGAGGGGTCCAGTGATTTCAACCTTGCGCACACGCCCGTCTCATCAAGCCCGGCGCAGGGGGCTTTTGGCAGGGTGAGAAGTCGCAACCATTCTCCCCATCCTCCAGCCAGGCTCAATTCCTCGGTGGCGCTCCAGCCATTGGAGCGTGGTTCATGGACATGCAAGTCAAGGCTGTCCCACGACAGGTCAAGTGTCAGGATCCTCCGCGTAGTTCCCAATCGGGACGCGCACCATGACGATTCGCCAATCGAGGCCCCCTCCCAGCCCGAAAGTTGAAGGGCCTGTGCGAGATCGCGACGACGGGCGGTGGAATCAAAATTGGCACAGACCAGAATGGGGGGGGAAGACGGGAGCCCTCCCTGGGCCTGAAGGGTTTTGCGGGCCAGCGTCAACAGGCAGGCGGCGGCCTCGATCCCGTTCACTTCCTGGTTCATGACCGTCTTGGTCGCCGGTGTTCCCGGTGCCTGGTGCCAGGAAGGGCCCCAGGAATCCAGGGCCGTCGAAGCCAGTGGGATGAGGAGTCTTTCGGCCCGGCCTGCGGTTCGTCGTACCAAGCGCACACCCGAACGCTCAAGAACAATACCCAATCCTTGGTTTTCCATCCTGGGCACCATTGTATGTTCTCCTGGACTTGCTCCTTAAGTAGAATGCCAACCTATCGCCGCCGGAACGCGGACTGGAGGAGTGCATGACAAGAACTATCAATGACATCGTGGTGCTGGCCGGAGCCCGTACGGGCATGGCCGAATACACCGGACACTTCAGCCGTCTTTCGGCCATTGATCTGGGGGTCGTGGCCTCCAAGGCCGCCTTGGAGCGCGCCAAGGTCAAGGGTGACGAGGTCGACCATGTGATCTTTGGCAACGCTCTGCAAACCAGTGCTGACGCCATCTACGGTGCCCGCCATGTGGGTCTCAAATCCGGCGTCAGGCAGGATTGCCCTGCCGTGACGGTCAACCGCCTCTGTGGCAGCGGCATCGAAAGCCTTGTGCAAGGCGCGCAGAACATCATGTTGGGCGAGGCCGATGTGGTGCTGGCCGGCGGCATGGAAAACATGACCCAGGCTCCGCACGTGATTCGCGGTGCCCGCGCCGGGTTCCGCCTGGGTCAGGCCCCGATGGAAGACCTCCTGATGGCCTCCCTTTTGGATCCCCATTGCGGCCTATTCATGGCCCAGACAGCCCAGGAGGTGGCCCGTCGGCACGCTATCAGCCGGAAAGAACAGGATGAATACGCCCTGCGTTCTCATCGCCTGGGTGCCGATGCCGTCAAGCAGGGCCGCTTTGCTGATGAGATTGTGCCGGTGACGATCAAGCAGGGTAAGAAGACCTATGAATTCGCCACGGACGACCACATCAAGCCCGACACCACACTCGAAGGGTTGTCGGCGCTTCCCGCTGCGTTTCCCGACAAGGCAGGTGAAGGTTCGGTCACGGCCGGAAACGCCTCGGGGATCGTAGATGGGGCCGCTGCCGTGGTTCTCACCACGCTCGACAATGCCTCCAAAAGAGGGCAGGCCCCCTTGGGTCGCCTGGTGTCCTGGCACAGGGTGGGTGTGGAACCAGCCGTGATGGGACTGGGCCCCGTGCCGGCCATCGAAGGGGCCTTGGCGAAGGCGAAGCTTTCGTTGAGCCAGATCGACCTGATCGAGATCAACGAGGCCTTTGCGGCCCAGTACCTGGGTTGTGAAAAACTCCTCAAGCTCGACCGCGAGAAATGCAACGTCAATGGTGGAGCGATCGCCATCGGTCACCCCCTGGCGGCCACAGGCACCCGCATTGTGCTGTCGGTGCTCCTCGAGCTTCGCCGCCGTGGCAAACGCTATGGCGTGGCTTCGGCCTGCATTGGCGGGGGGCAGGGCATCGCCTTGGTGGTGGAGGCCCTGAAGTAGCCCATGAGGCTCCTGATCCACCTGGGTCTGGTGATCCCCGTGGAGGGGAAGCCCATTGAGGATGCCGGCCTCGTGGTGGATGGGGCCCTCATCAAGGATGTGGGTCCTTGGCTCGCGGTACGACGCAGGCATGCCAAGCTACCCACCTTGGTCGCCCGCGATCTGGTGGCCATTCCGGGATTGGTGAATGCGCATGCCCACCTCGAACTCACGGGACTCCGTGGCAAGATCCGCTTTGACGGCGATTTCACCGATTGGGTGCGCCAGATTTTGATCTACAAGAAGCACTGGGAGAAACCTGATTTCGACCAGCAGATTGACAGGGGTCTGTCCGAACTGGTCGACGGGGGCTGCACCACGGTGGGTGACCATAGCACAATGGGTTACAGCCATGACCGCATGGAAAGAGCGGGTGTCAGGGGCATCAGTTTCATCGAAGTGGTGCAATTCGACCCGGCCAAGCAGGGGCCGCTACGGGAGGTCACTTCCAAGTTTCTCAAGGGGAAGAAATCCGGCCGCGTCCAGAAAGGCATTGCTGTCCACGCGCCTTACAGTGTGAGCGGGGAGTTCACGGCTTGGGCGGCACGGCGCAAAGTGCCTCTTTCAACCCACATGAGCGAATTGAAGGAAGAGCTCGATTTCATCGCCCGGGACAATGCCAAGAATCCTTTCCGTCTTCTGTTGGAACAACGGGGGATGTGGAACGAGGATTGGGTGGCTCCCCGCACCAGCCCTCCGAAGTATTTCCACAAGCTGGGGTTCAACGATTATGCCGCCGTGCATGCCAATTACCCCCTTCCCGGTGATGCCCAAGTGTTGAAGCGTCATGCGGCGGG
>JBFWNO010000094.1:0-10772 GCA_050251015.1 Planctomycetota bacterium | reverse complement strand
GTGCCGGGCAAACCGGAATCACGCGAGCTGTCGGAAAGCTGATGACCGTATTGAAGGCCAGACGCTCCCATCGGCAGGCCCTTCATGAATGGGAAGTAGTGAGGTGAAGGTGTGATGATGGGATTCATTGATTCAAAGGAGCGGACATAAGGGAAGGGTGCAGGGTTGTTGTTGAACGTGTAAGCAGCAGAGGGAATGGGAGTCCAGCTCAGGCGTATCTGACCGGCAAAGAATTTGCGGAGATCGCTGGTGGCAGCGTAGCCAGGAGATGCCAAACATCGATCGCCCGTCTCCTTGTCCATGGCCACAAACGGCATGCAAAAAAGGGTCCAGTTGGGCCTGTAATTGGCCACGGCATGAGTCGGGAATGTGAAGCGCGGCTTGAAGTAAAAAGCGATGGCCCCATCCGTGAAGTTGGTGATGAGATGGCCCGGGGGGGGGGATACGTTTTCTGCGGGGTTGGGGCAGTCCATATCAACAGAATCAGTCACCAAGGAATTGCGGATTGAAAGAATGGCTTCTTTGCGGAATGGGTCGTTCGGTGATCCGCTGAGGGTTGGCTGGTTCCAAACTCCAGTACTGTTGTGGAAAGGGCTGACTCTGTAGCCACCACCGGGCATCAAGTCGCTGACCGAGTCGATGGCGTGGTACCCCGAGGCCAGCACCGAACGTTCCGGTTCACCGGGCCCTGGCTTGAGGGAGTTTCTGAGGGCATTGGTATGCCTTCCCGATGTCGAGGCAATGACCCTGGGGCCTCTTGGCCAAATGTTTTTGCCACCCAATTCCGAAGCCGGATGGACCCCTGCTGAAAAGGCATTCAACAGGATCCTGGCCTTCAGGGTCGAACCCCAAGGAGCTTGCGGCAACGAGGAGGTTTGAGGCCTGAGTGCCACATGGCCATCCCAGGTGGCAGGGGGGGCATTAGGCGACTCGGGATATGTTGTCCATTTTGTGCCCAAGGTTGAAACATCGCTGATGGGGTCTTTGCAAGCGGCGATCCAATCCTTCTGGGTGTGCACATGAAGCACCTTGAAAACTCTGGCCGGGACGGTCAATGCTGTGGTGGCCTGTGTGTGATTCTGTGTGTCGAGACATGTCCCATGGGCTCGGTATAGGGAATCGCCATGGTCGATGGCCAACCAGCCCGCCATTCTTCCCCCGGCGCCGCTTTTGTCGCAAAAAATCCGGCGACCGTAGCTGTTGACGCTCTTGGCGGCATTGGCCGCTCCCCAAGTTTCACACGTTTGATGCAAGGAGGTCCCCAGGCTGTTGGCTAGGTTTTCGATGGGTTGGGGAAGGGCCTCGTCATAGACCAAAGACGCCATATTCACATTGGGATTGAGCAGGTGAGCGAGGATCTTTTCGCGGCGGTTGTCGGTTGCAAAATCCAAGTAAAAATGGTTGTAGGACGCTGTGTTCGCCAAGGCACCGGTGTGCATGCCAAAGGTGCCGTTTGCCGATATATCCTTGCCATCGTAACCCCTTGGCCATTGACGGATGTAATGGCCGAGAGTTTGCATGCTTGGCCAAGGTCTGCTTTGCAGGAATTCACTGGCCAAACGACGGCTCTCTGTCATCGACATAATGGGGGGGTCGGCGGTATTCACCACGCCTCTTGGTTCGCTTCCGGGTAACCCTGGTGCGATGGTGAAGTTGATATTGCACCACTGGTTTTCAAGGAGGTACTTGGAATAGTTCAAGCGGGAATAGGTCAGGGGGTGAGTGCTGAGATTGATGTCGTAGGTCCAGGCATCGGGATAGCTCGTGCCGTAGATGATGGCGGCAAGCAACGATGTGGCAGCGCCGTTGACGTTGATCAGGTGGGTCCTGAGCACATAGGGTCTGCAGTTGAGCCACTTTTGTCTCAGACCTTCATCATCAAAATAGACATTGATGGGGTCCATTTGTGATGCATTGACAGGTCCGGGGATCATGAGGACAACATCCTGTCTAGGGATGTCTGTGGCGGCCAAGGATTTGAACTCCTCCACCAGTCCCTCGACATCGGGAGGTGGGATGAGGTCATCGATGATGGGATAATACATGCCTTCGGCGTTCCAGCTGTCGATGTACTCCCTGAATTTTGCCACGGGTTCCTCCAAGGATGTGTATCCTTGGGTTGGCCTTGATGCTAGCAAGAGTTGGCCCAAGCCATCTTCTGAAGTTGGCGTGCCGCTGGGATTGAAGAAGTCAAAGCGTCCCCCGGGGTTTTCGGGTGAATACAGGTTGTAGGTGCCGGGCGGGCCTGGAGGAGGTGGAAGATTGTCGCCCTGGTCAATAGGTGTGCCCCAATCAAAGGTGCGAGATTCCCGGATCAT
Organism: Planctomycetota bacterium; assembly: GCA_050251015.1. Classification (GTDB taxonomy): domain Bacteria; phylum Planctomycetota; class JBFWNO01; order JBFWNO01; family JBFWNO01; genus JBFWNO01. The sequence goes on along the minus strand of JBFWNO010000094.1, from coordinate 8,454 downwards.
GTGACGATGTTTGAGAACATTGCCCCAAGCATTGAGAAGCCTGACAAAGGGGATGTTGAAGGGGTGGTTGGGGTCATTCGCCGCATAGGCCAGGCCGTAATCCTGCTCGTAGCGCTTTCCTTCTGGGCCTCTCCCTGATTCGATGCCGGCATTGAGGTCAAGCACGGAACGGGCGATATGCACCGAGGAGAGCACGGATGGAGAGGTTTTATGATCGGTCCAAGACGCGCCACGTGATTCCCCATCAACCCAACCAGTCCAGGAGATTGGGCTGGGTGCAGAAGGGTCCTGGGCCAGGGCCAACGAGGGTGTGCGGTCCTTGGCCACATCCATATGCAGGTTGAGGCGGGCATTGGCATTGGTATCCTCGCCCGGGTCCAGGGCTCCGTTGCGGTTGATGTCCTCTCCGGCGGCCTCCGTACGGAGCTCAAACTGGGTGGTCCATTGGTAGGCCTGCAGGCGCACGGCAGTGACGCCCTTTTCAAGTCCGCTGCGTGCAGCCAAATTGGATTTGGATTTATGGATCTGCCTCAAGCTTAGGGAGCGTGCCGTGCCAGATTTTTGGGCCAGTTCCAGGGCTAGAAATGCAAGCACACCTATAAGGGCCAGTACAATAATTAGGACAAAGCCCTGTCGTCTCATGATTTCAATTGTAATTCAAAGCAGAGCTTTATTCGGTTGCTGGGGGGCAAAGCAAACCCAGGAAGTTGTCATCAAAATCACTGAGAGTCAGGTCGGGGATCTTCTGGCCCTTTGCCACTTTCACGGCCATACCTCCAAGCCTCACAATCACAAGGCCACGCGAAGGGATGACATAGAGCTTGTTGTCACGGTAGCCCAGGGCCGCCTTGGTGTCAGGGGGTGCGGAGGGAAAGAGGGGGCCCTCATAGGGTGAGTTCTTGTAGGGCAGGCGGTAACGGGTGCCTCCGTTGATCCACCAGAGCAGTCCGTAGGCCCCGTTGTCGGCTCCCCTTGTGAAGGATTGTTTGAGATAGTGGGGATCCAAGATTTCGGACCCATGGCAACGTCCTTCTTCGAGGATCATCTGGCCGAAGCGGGCGAGGTCGCGGGCCGAGCAAAGGATGTGCTGGGGATTGGTGGACGTGGCTGTGCGCCTACACTCCCAGGAGGGCACCTCCATGCCCAGCCGGCTGAACAGGAGGCGCTGTGAGAAGCTTCCGATGTCTTCTCCCGATGCCAGCTCCAGCAGGGAGTGCAGGAGACGGTAGGCGGTGTTGTTGTAATCCCAGCGGTCACCCGGGGGGTGAACCTGCCGGAGCGTGAGGCCGTAAGCTGTTTCATCCTCCTCTTGCATACAGACCACAAAGTCTGAATGGAAGGTACACAGGAGTCCCGAGGTCATGGAGACAAGGTGGCGCACCGCGATGCCTTCCCTGGCGTCACCACGCCACGCGGTGAACCAGCGGGCGCAGGATGCGTCAAGGTCGACCAAGCCTTCCTGAACGGCCAAGCCCACCAGGGTTCCCACAATGGATTTGCCCGCTGAATAGATGGGTCCCGGGGTGAGGGGGGTCCATCCTTCGGCGTATTCCTCATGCACCAATGCGCCATGTCGCAAGATGAGGAGGGCCGTGGTGCGGCGTTCCATAGCGTAACGCACCGCTTCGGCAAGCCGATCCGGGTTAAATCCGGCATCAAGCGGGGAGACCATAGGCCAGGGTTCTGAGAGCGACATGAGACCATTGTAGGTGGAACCCAGAGTCCCTCCCCTCGTCCAGAGGCAGGGTCTCAAGACACGGGACATTGGATATCATGTCCGCATGATTGATGTCGCCATCATCCTGATGATGTCCAGCCTGGCCGGCATGGCCCTCACGCCCCTGTTCCTCAGAAGTGAAGGGTTGCTTGCCGCCAGTTTCAGTTTTGCCACCGGCACGCTGTTGGCCATTGTCATGGGTCACGTGATCCCCGAAGCGGTGTCCCATGGCCAGGGCGGGATGGTCTGGTTGATGGGGGGATTTTTCCTGATGATGGGCCTCAACCACTACCTGTTCCGTGCCGATCCCTGCTGTGATCACCAGCATCATGAGGAACACGGGCACGGACATTCCCATGTCCATGCAGGCCATGAAACGCATGCCGCCCTGCCCCCGCACGGACTTCACGAACAACGACTGAGCCTCACCATGGTGGGTGCCATGCTCCTATGCTCCTTGAACGACGGTTTTTTGATGGGGCGCCTTGTGCCAGATGTTGGTTCATCCGTCCTCTGGGGCATGGTGGCACACAAGCTCACGGCCTCATTCGGCTTGTTCACCATCCTTAAGATCTATGGGGGCCCACGAAGGGCTTCGGGCATTCTGTTGATGATGCTCTTTGTCCTACTGACCCCGATGGTGTATTTCGCCACAGCCCGGGGGATGTTGGGTGAGGCTGCCTGGCTGGGAACAGCCGAAGCCATGAGCGGAGGAGTACTTCTGTATGTTGTCATGGTCAATTTCATTCCCCGTTGCAATGAAATGGGGCATGCCCGCGGTCCGCTGGTGATCGTGATGATGCTCCTGGGATTGGCCACGGCTCTGGGGATCGGGTCAATGACACCATCCCATGATCATGGCCCGTCACCCGACGAAGGCCATGTCCACGGGCCGGAGTGCACGCACGGGCATTAGAGGCCCAGTTCCCACTCTCCCTGCCACGATTTTCTGAGTCCTGGAAACTCCAGCCACACGGGTTCCTTCGGGAATGAGGGCCTGGCGCTCAGCCATACCTCGGCGGGTCGGGTCAGTTCAAGAAGCTCCCTGGCGTGCCGGTTCCGGCTTCCATGATGTGGGGCTGTTATCACATCGACGTTGAGAAGTGATCCACTCATTGTCATGTGAGACAGAAAGGTCCTGAGACCTTTCTCCTCAATGTCGCCTGTGAGGAGGGCAGAGCGCCTGGGTCCCTGCAGGTGCATCATGAGCGTCAAATCATTTTCAGAGGCTTTGAAACCCACAGGGGGGTGAAGAGTGCGCAGCGACAGGGTGCCCCAAGCGGTTGTGTGGCCTTTGTGCCAATCCTCCACGGCGACACCATGAGTCTGGGCCAGAGCTCTGACCTCCGCCAAGGCCTTGGGATTGGCGCCAAAGGCATGTAGGGCGATGGTCTCCACCTCGAAGCGGGCGAGCAGGTCATCCAACCCTGCTCGATGGTCAAGGTCAAGGTGACTGAGAACCACAAGCTTGAGCCGTCGGATCCCTCTTTCCCTGAGGGCGGGGGCAAGAACACGGGATCCGACTTGAAGCGAGGCACCCCCGCAATCCACCAGGGCCGCCACCCCGGGTTCGATCTCGATCAGGTAACTGGATCCCTGCCCCACGGCCAATTGTGTCAGTCGCTGAGATGAGGTGAGACGTGGGGCCGGGGCATGCCATGATCCTATCAATGCAGCCGCAAGCGATAAGGCAAGGGCTCCTGAAACCGCTCGATTCCGACCTTTCATCAAGTGGGTCAGTCGACCCGTCAGGATCACCAACAGCAGAAAAAAGGCTGCCCATGTGGCTTCGGTGGGAGCCCAGGGGTGTGGCAGGTGGCCTTGGCTCCACAAAAGCAAGGCATCGATAGTGCTCCAAAGAGTGTCAAGACATCCGGCCAACCACGGAGCCAGGGGCAATAACAACCCCAACATCATCACGCAAGTCATGGGGATGATCAGGAGGATGTTCACCACGATGGAAGAGGGAAAGATTTCGCCGAACACCCACAGAAGCACCGGGGCAATGGCCAGCCATGCACCTGTCCCATAGGCCAGGGCCTTCCAAGGGGCGAGCCATGGGGTGGTGGGGCCCACAGCCAGGATGGGTCCAATGAAGATCAGTCCGGAGAGCGCCGCAAATGTCATGTAAAAGCCCGCACTGTGGCTTTGGTGGGGGTCCCACATGAGACAGAGTATGGCTGCCAGGCAAAGCGAATTGAAGGGCCTCACCCGTCGTTCCAATCCCAACGCCAGCGCCCCCATGCCAAACGAGATCACGGCTCTCACCAGCGGGGGGATGGGCCCCGTGGCCACCAAATAGAGTCCCAGCAGGGGAAGGCACACCAAGACTTGGGCCTTGGGAGACAGATGAAGCGCTCGGAGAATGAGAAACAACGGGAAGAGGATGAACCCCACATGCATCCCCGAGAGAGCCAGATGGTGGAGGGTGCCTGTGTTCCGAAAGTGGGATTTGAGTTGTGTGAGATCCCCGCTTTGGTCCCCGAGGATCATGGCGCAGGTGGCGGCAGCAGCGGGGGGGGACAGGTGCTCAGAGGCCAACATGCGGTACCCCTCCCGGATTCGTTGCCCGATCCCGGGAGTTCCTGGACGGACCTGGTGCATGCTGTCGATGTCAGCATAGGCCACCGCGGCACCCCGACCAGGCTTCAGGGTACCGGAGAAGACAAAGGAATCTCCTTCCTTCAACCGCGGTGTGCGAGGCAGGGTGGCCCAGCATTCGCCGTAGTGCCCATCAACCTTGATCAGGGCCAGTGTTTGCCCCCGGTTGTATTGAGTGGAGAGCACGATGGCTTCGTTTTTGAAGGCCCTGACTTCTGCGTCGATCTTCACATAGTCATGGAACCCGTAGGCGATGCCCAGGACGACCGTAGCCGCTAAAAACCATAGAAATCCGGAACGGAGTGGGGGCGTTGGCATGGCTATTTCATTAGATTACGCCATGAAACTGATTTCCGCCCATCCCCTAAAATACCCCCATGACAGCACTCAGCGTAGAATCGTCATCTCAGGCCACCGAAGCCTCCAGACTTGGCGGCAAAGGCGTGCGTGAGATGTTCGGGAGGATCACGCCCCAGTATGACTTCCTGAACCGCCTGTTGAGCTTCCGCCAGGATGTGGCATGGAGAAAGTTGGCGGTGAAGGAATCAGGAATCCAAAGCGGCGACAGGGTGCTGGATCTGTGCTGTGGCACCGGTGACCTGGGGCTTGAGTTTGCCAGGGCAGGGGCGAGGGTGACGGGGATGGATTTTTGTAGGCCGATGCTCCAAGAGGCTCGTAAGAAGGGTTTGGGACTTTTGGCCGAGGCCGATACCTCGCGACTTCCTGTGAAAGAGGGGCAGTTTGATGTCGTGTCGGCAGCCTTCGGGATCCGCAATGTGGTGGATTACAGAGCGGCCCTTTCAGGGATGGTGAGAGCGCTCAAGCCGGGAGGGCGGTTGGTGATCCTGGAGTTTTCCTCTCCGGAACGAACGCTTTCGAGGGCCCCGGCGCTTTTTTACCTGGAACAGGTGCTCCCGAGGGTGGCATCCCTGATTGGGGATGGGGAGGCTTACTCGTATTTATCGCGCTCGGTAGGCGCCTTTCCCAATGCGCAGACATTTTCGGGCTGCATTGCCGAGGCAGGGTGCCCGGCGCCAAGATTGATTGAAATGAACTTTGGAACGGTGGGTTTGCATGTGGGGGTTAAGCCCTCCACCCTGCCCTCCTCCCATGGAGGGGATGGATGAGAGTTGGAGTGGCTCTCTCAGGTGCCAGTGGTTTGCAGTATGGCCTGCGCCTTGCCGAGGTCCTTCTCAACCACGGTCATGAGGTGCATCTATTTGCCACGGAGGCAGCGGCCATGGTAGCCCACAAGGAAATGGGGATGGTCTTGAATCCCCAGCATCCGGAACGGGTTTTCGACCAGCATCCTGAAAAGGTGCGGTTGAAGGGTGTGGCCATCCATGACATCGCTTGCGCCGATGCCAGCGGCTCCAGCGCCGTGGACGCCTTGGTGGTGATTCCCTGCTCCATGAACACCCTCGCCAAGATGGCCCATGGGTTGGGCGATCGCGCGCTGGAGCGTTGTGCGGAGGTGATGCTCAAGGAGCGTCGACCCCTGATCGTGGTGCCCCGCGAAGCACCCCTGAGCCTTATGGATATCCGGAACATGGCTGCCCTCTGCGAGGCCGGTGCCACTATCCTGCCCGCATCCCCGGGTTTTTACCATAATCCCAAGTCGATGGCGGATCTCATAGATTTCATTGTGCAGAAGGTGCTGTCTCTCCTGAAGCTCGATATCAAGCTTGTCGAGTCTTGGAAGGGATAAAGTGTCCCGTGGCGTCGGTTGCTGACTATCTCAGGCTTGTACGGTTCAGCCATACACTATTCGCCCTGCCATTTGCCCTCGGCAGTTTTGCCCTGGCCTGCCGTGGTCTGGACACCTTCCCCTGGTCCACCCTGGGATGGGTCTTGGGGGCGATGGTGGGCATGCGCTCGGCAGCGATGGGATTCAACCGATGGGTGGATGCTGGCATTGACGCCCGCAACCCTAGGACAGCGTCCAGGGAAATCCCGCGCGGTGCCATCACGCGAACGCAAGCCCTTGTCTTTGTGGCTGTTTCATCGGCTCTTTTTTTCCTGAGCGCCAAGGCCATCAACACCCTGGCCTTCCAGCTCTCACCTATCGCTTATGTGGTGGCCTTGGGATATTCCCTTTGCAAAAGGTTCACATCCCTAGCCCATGCCGTGTTGGGGCTGGCCTTGGCCATCGCCCCTGTGGGGGCCTGGATTGCGGTAAGAGGGAGGATCGAGGAGCCTCCCCTTTGGATGGCCCTGATTGTCCTGCTTTGGACCACGGGCTTTGACATCATCTATGCCACCATGGATGCCGAATTTGATCGTCGAGAGGGGTTGCACAGCATTCCGGCAAAATTGGGGATCCCCGCTTCATTGATATGGGCCCAAGGGCTGCATCTGTTGATGGGTCTCTCATGGCTGGCTCTGGTCTTGCGAGCGGACCTTGGGGTTTGGGGAGTGGCCTCCATGGTTTTGGCTGTCATTCTTGTGGCCCTGGAGCACCGCATGGTTCGACCGGGTGACCCCGGACGGATGAACCTCGTGTTTTTCAAGATCAATGCCGTGGTCTCTGTGTTGTTCATGACGGGAGCCATTTTGGAGTCCTGTTCGTGAAGACGCGCATCGGATGTGTTCCCTACCTGAATGCCCGACCCCTGGCCCTGGGTTTGGTGGCCACGGGTGCCCCATACACCGTGGTCTTCAAGCACCCACGCAAGTTGGGTGAAGAACTCGACAGCGGACTCCTGATGGGGGCCCTGGCCCCGGCTGTCCTGGCCGCGTCGGGTGGTTATGAGATCCTGCCCAGCCACGGAATCATCAGCCGGGGTCAGGTGGGGAGTGTGCATCTCTATAGCCGCAAGGAGCCATCGGATTGGCAGACGGTTTTCATGGACGTGCACTCCATGAGTTCCGTGGCCTTGACAGAGGTTCTGTGCCGTTTCCATTTCAAGAATCAGGCCAGGGTGGTGGGGCTCGAGGGTAAGGCCACAGCCGATGCCTATCTCTTGATCGGTGACCAGGACATGGCCCACCGGATGGACGAGGGGGTACGTCGCTGGGATCTGGGAGAGGAGTGGCAGTCCATGACAGGGTTGCCATTCCTTTACGCCGCGTGGGTGGTGTCGCCGGGTCTCAGGGAGACGGATCGCCGCATCCTTGATCTGGCCTACATGGATCCGGGTTCGCCGGACCTTGAGGAAACACTACCGTCTGAAAGTGCGAGGCTAGGGTTGTCTGTCGAGACCCTTCGGCATTATTTGACCCACAACATCCACTACAACATCGACAAGGATGTGCTGGAAGGATTCCGCCGCTACCTTTCCCATCTGAGTGAGATTCGTCCCGGAATTTCCACGCAGGTTAAAGTGGCCCATCTATGATTTCTTCAAATGTAGGGGCGCAGCCTGCTGCGCCCATCCATAAATTGGCCCAAGATCTTGGCTTCGCCGAGATCGGCTGGACCACCGGCAACTCCCAGGGAGCCAAGGAGGCCTTCATCCGCTGGCTCGCCGAGGGCCGTCATGGCCCGCTGGCCTATATGGACAACCATAAGGAACTCCGCCTCCATCCCGAACGCCTTCTGGAAGTGCCCGCCGCCGGGTTTTTGGTCGTCGTGCTCCCCCTGGCCCGAGTTGAAACGAAAGCCGCCGATCTCCCGCCCGGGCATGCCTATGTGTCGCGCTATGCCCGGGGGCGCGATTACCACAGGCTGATGCGTCATCGCCTGGTGAAACTTCTCGATGAGATCAAGCGCACCCAACCCCGAATCGAGGGTCGTGCCATTGTGGACAGTGCCCCAGTCCTTGAACGTGACCTGGCGGTGCAGGCCGGGCTTGGATGGATCGGGAAGAACAGCATGTTCCTGACACCCCAGTGGGGGAGCCATGTGCTGTTGGGAAGCCTGATTCTTTCGGAGAAACCCGAAGACTTGGAACCAAGACAGGCCTTGGCCGACCACTGCGGCTCCTGCAGGGCCTGTCTTGAGGCCTGTCCGACGGGTGCCATCCAAGAGGGTGAGCTCATGGATGCATCCCAGTGCATTGTCTGCTGGTCGATTGAGGAAAAGACTCTTCCCGACGTGTCCAAGGTGCAGAAGTGGGGCTCTCATTTCTTCGGTTGCGACCTATGCCAGGATCCCTGCCCGTGGAACCGCTTTGCCGACGCCCCGGTGGAGGGTC
>JBFWNO010000093.1:0-10794 GCA_050251015.1 Planctomycetota bacterium | reverse complement strand
AAGTCCTTGGTTCCGACGGGGAGCAATACAATTTCAACGATATCCCATGGATTCAGGAAGTATCCTGGAGCTATATTCCATCTCAAACCAAGTTTTTGTCTTTCGCCTGGGACTGAGAGGGCACGTATAATTGAAGGATGAGGCATAGGCGACAAGGCTTCATCCTGATCATTGTGGTGGCTGTCTTGGGGGTCCTGGCAGCCCTGGCGACTCAACTTGCCCAATCCTCCATTCAGGCTCGAATGTTGTCGGGGCTTCAGGTGGCCACATCGCGTGTCCGTTTGATGTGCCGCTCGGGTTTGGAATTCGGCATCATCAAGCATATTGAACGGCTTGCAAGTTCCCAGGGTGGGGGAGGGTCGTCGAGCCCTACCGCCTACGATGTCGTGCTGGACCCCGTGGCGGGAGCGGACCACACCTGGGTTGTGATCAAGGACACAGCGGGGTGCATCAACCCCAACGATGGCATCAGGGCCGGGCTGATGGAGCTGGGGACCAACTACATCCCCAACCAGGTGGACCCCTGGCCTATGGGTTCGGCGGCGACTCCCTGGCCCACGAACCCTGCAGATCTTGACGATCCCCTGGCCATCTCCGGCATGATCAATCTCAGATTGAGGGCCCTCTTGAATGCCTATGGAGACGTCCATCGGTACCTGGCCACGGATGACCTCGGCTGGCCGGGAACCCCTGGCCACGTACCCGGGACTCCCTTCACATTCACATCCACGGAGTCGGCTCCCCGCGGGATCTCCATTCCAGGGATGAATTCAATCGGGGACACGTTAACGACCAACGAGGATTGCGGCGCGATGAGCATGGGTCTGGGTGACAGAGTTGTGGGCTCGAGACCGGCTGACGGATATTCCCTGATCTCCCAGGTGGCCACCATCATCGATGCCTGGGGGGTGGAGTTTTTGGACCCGGCTTATCTGGCCGGAGACTCGTTTTTCGAAAAGGTCAGCGATGACATTGCGCTGGGGACCTTTGAGGACGACAGGTTTTTCCGGTTGCGCGAGGAACATGGCCTGTTTGAAGCCGATCACATGAAGCCGACGAACAAACGGTCGCAGATCAGAACCCGAATGTTCTTGGATTCCAACCCGCCGGATTTTGTGAACCGCCAGAAATTCTTCCCTCATTCGGTGGCGCTGATCAACCTCAATTCAGCCAGCGACTTTGTGAAGGCTGCCGTGTTTTACGCCCCATCCAACGTTTCCTACCAATGTGAGGGAACAGCCTTGGACCTGATCAAACCCAAGGGCAAATATGTAGCGATGAAGAACGGACGTGATTGGGTCGGTGTGGGTGGACCCTCCTTCAATCCAGCTATCATGATGGAAAACGGTGTGGTGACACCTAACAATCACCAACCTGACCGCCTCATGTCGCTCACGGATTCCCTGAAGCTCTCCACTTTGTACGGTCAAGCGACAACACGACCCTTGAGCTTTCCCCAGTTTGCCCATTGGCTGTCTATCATCAGGAAGTCGGGTCAGATGACCTATGAGAGGGCCATGACAAGGACTTTTGGTGGGCACAGGCTCCCCTATATCACTCCGCCGAATGAGGATGCCTCCATCATCGACCTTGAGCCGGCCTATTTCACCCAGGAATATGTGGAACTGACCCTGCCCCATGTCTTCAGTTGCAACAGGCGCCTTCCTGGATACATGGGTGCGCCGATGCCCCTCCTGAGTCCTTATCTCCAACAGGGAGAACACCGGGCCAACTGGACCCATCAAACCTATCAGGGCCCCGCTTTGCGCTCGGTGGAAGATGTGGTGTATCGATCGCACATCCCCAAAGTAGCCTTTCTTCCCCATGGCCCCGTCAGGATCCGATCCAAGGGTGTGCTTGTGGAGGGGGTCAACCGCATGACACACACGCTGACTGCGGAATTGGTGCTCCATGAAACCAAGCTTCTCCGCACCCAGAAGGATTTTGAGGATCACACTGATTTTTCTGCCACATCCCCCGCTATTCTTATTGGTCCTGAGCCCAGGCAACCCGGGGCCCTGCCCCCTTATTCCCCCGTCCCTTCAGAGAGATTTGGTGTGGTGGGCCTTCGCGACACGTGTGAAAACTATCCCCAGGACAGCAATGGCCAAGTCAGGGCAAAGCTTGATTTCAACGGCAACCTGAATGCTGTGGCCGGGAGCTCGAGCAACCTGATTCCGAAAAACTCCAGTAACGACCAGGAGATCCGGGGTGAGGGGACGGAAATCACAGGGGGATATCCCGTCCTGGGACCCAATGGGGATAGTTGGGCGGTGGTCCAGAGCAAACTCAACAATTTGCGCAACATTATGGGCATCTATACGGATCCCTGGGATCCTTACACGACCTGGAGAGTTCCTCCGGATACCAGGGATCTTAGAGTCGAGTTGTACCGCAAGATGACCAATAGCCATCCACCTGATGAACCGACGATGAATTCCTATTTCGCCGCCAATGCCTCTTTGTTTGTAGGGACTTCCGGGTCGGTCGACCTTGTGAGAGATCCTGGGCAAACGTTTGACGAAATGAGTTACAACGTCACAAGGTTGGTCGGGCATAGTGATCTATTGCCGGACAGTGCCACCATTTGGGCTTTGTGGGCTACCCTAGGTCCGGATCAACCGGTCAACTGGAGAGTCGGGGCTCCTCGTCAGGGAGACAGGCCCTTGGTGGCCTCGCCGATGGAGGGGCCAGGTATCTCGATGTTTGGGACGGGTAGTACAGGATGCGACTTGTCTCCCTTTGGCGGCTTGATGTTTTCATCCCGGGGCCACGGAGTGCGGGCCAACAAGTCCTTTGCCGATTCCTTTTATCTCAGACCAGCCGAAGCTTTCGGTCCGGCACCTGTCAAAATCGGGCCCCGCTTCAACCGGGGTTATGTGTCGCTTTGGGTGAGGATGCCTTCGGGGTACCATTCCTCGAATGTCCGCCGCTCCATCTTCCAGCTTAACCTGCATGAGAAAGCGCTCATGCGCTATCCCTCTGCAGCATTTCCAGGAGGCCTTGCCAAGGATTTGCATCAGAATTTAACGACATCAGGGCCTACCATCATGACTTACCGACCGGTCCAGTTTTCGCTCTATCTCGAGGGTGACACCTCAGTGTCCCCAAATTCTGAAGCGCTCAAAACCGTGGTGGGGAAACATCAACAGGATTGCGCCCGAAGGGCCAATAACTCCTATGTCACCTATCCGGAGGAATGGGATCCCTACAACCTGACACCCGTTCCCATCAGCGTCACAAATGCCAACTTTCTTTCCAGTACATTGCCCAATTCCCTCTCGCCATCGACCCAATATGGCTATCCGGCGAATTTGAATGAGCCCTTCAACAAGATCATGTATTCCCCTGTTGTTGATCATGCCACCATGTGGCTGAATTTTTCTGCCCTACTTGATCCCAAGCTCTTGCGCTACCCGGATCAAAATGCCAATTACTCCATGGAATTGCAGGAAGACCCTTATTCCAATCTTCCGGGTGGGTGGAGAAGGGTGGTGTGTCGCTGGGATCTTCAGATTCCACCGGCCGGTACAAATGAGCGCTTTGCCGTGGTCACGGATCCCCATATGTCGGGCGTTTCACGCTTGCAGACAAGCTCGCTGCTGCCCAATCCCTTTCATCCTGAAAAAACTAGACCCTACCATGGTGTTCGAGATGACAATCCAGGGACCATCTGGTCTTTTGGTGAGGTTGTCACATGCTTCGATCCAGAGTTTCAGTATGGGAGCGGTGTTCAAGTCGGTGCGGCAGGACTATGGGAAGCTTATCCAGGAGGAAAGCACACCAACTTTTTGACGGACCATCCCAATGAACTCCTGGATCCCTCTCTGCAACCGTTGTATCCCTCAGATTTTCCTTACCCCGTGCTGACGCCGGGGCATACGTATCCCTTGATGAGGTTGAACTCTTCCATCGATAACATCGTCATCAGGATGGGTGAAACAGCTGCAGCATCCATCCCAGACAATGTCACCCAAGCCAAGGTGGCAAGCTGGGTGCAATCGTCTATCGACACACAGGCCCGTCGCTATGATGTCAATGATGTGCTTGATCCCCCCAATGAGCCATTTTGGTCGATTGACCCCGATCTACCCCTAGGAACCCGGTTGCTTTATGTGGGGGCGAGAATTTACGACCTTCCCTTTCTGATCGATGCTGCCGATGCGGGCAAGATGCCTCCTTGGCAGGCACCAAGGGTTGATTTCGTAGCCAGAGATGGCGTGGTGGATATGGACTTCCCCCTGGACCAAGGTCCATCGACCGCGGCATCCCATAATGGCCATGTGTACACATCCCCGGCCTTCCGACGACCTTTGAAGCGCTTCTATGCCGGTCCCGAGGCCCGATTGGAGTTGAAGTACTTGGCAAGGGACGCCAATGACGTCAGCCTCAGTTCCGATGGCTACAACTGGAATTTCAACGACATCCCCTGGATCACGGAGGTGTCATGGAGTTACGTCCCCAAACAGGTGAAATATCTTTCGTTCCAGTGGGAGTGAGCAGGCGATAATGCTCCCATGGGTCTCTCTGCCTTGAAGATTATCCCAGCCTCTGCCTTGGTGATTGGACTTCTCCTGAGGTTGGCTTATATCCAAATGGCCGACATCTGGATCGATGAAGCAGCCACGCTCCATCATGTGTTGCATTGGGATCTGGAAAGAATGGCCCTATACAATGTGAATTCGGGGTACTACCTCCTTCTGCAGGTGCTCTCAGACCGCAAGATCTCAATTCTTCCTTGGATAGCACATGCCTTGAGCCTGCTGGCCCTGCCGCTGGGGTGGTGGATGATGGGTCGTCAACTTGAAGAAGAGGGCCGCAAACCCTTTTGGCCACAGATTTTTCTTGTGGTCTGGCCGCCTCTTTTTGTCTTTGACTGCATCATGAGACCCTATGCCCTGGGTGTCGGCCTCCTGTTCACGGCCTGGCATCTGATGAACACCTCGCGACTCTCTGCGCCGACGAGGCTTGTCATGTTGGGTCTTGTCACGGTGCTGGGCGTGTACACCCTCTACCTGAATGCCATTTTTTACTTTGTGCTGGCGCTCACATCCTTGCGTGCCAATCGGCGGTCGAACATGGTATTGTTGGCCATCATTCCATTCCTGTGTTGGCCTGCCACATGGTATGTGCTGGAGCAGAATATCCTTCATCACCCGCTGATCGCCTCGACCGGAGAGCCGGATTCTTGGTGGCGCGCCTTCCATGAACCCTGGTTGTTCTTTCGGCATCCTTGGCCGTTTGGCCATCTCTTGGCCCTTTTGCTGGCGGTGTTCGGGTGGATGGGGATGTGGGCCACTTCTCGACTGTGGGGTTACGTCCTTTCGATTTCGTTGATGGCCGGCCTGCTGTGGGTAACAAATACCAGTTCCTTTGACCGCCTGTACCTTGCGGCTCTTGTGTTTGTCATCCCTTCCCTTGAGCCAGGCTCGCGCAAGGTGTTGGGGAAAGTGGGGCCTCCGATCCTGCTGGCCATCCTGCTCCTATCAATGCCCTGGGTCCTTCAGCGCAGTGTCAAAATCAACGGAGCCAAGGCTGTGGCGAGGATTCTTGAGAATGAATGGAAAGATGGGGACGTTGTGGCTGTGCATTCGGGATTCCAGTCCCTACCCCTATACTGGCTGTCAGGTGACACCATGCGGAACTCCATCATCACGCCGTTTCATCCCATCACAACTCCGGAGTTTTACGGCCTACCCAGGGAGTCCACCATGCCTGATGAGGAGTCGTGGGTGCGTCGCGCACTCCAGGCGCGGAGAGTCTGGATATGGGGAGGGACAACGGCGTTGTTAGGTTTCACTGTATATTGGCCGGTGGAAGGCCAATGGGAAGTGGAGTCGGGCGGGAACGGCGCTAGAGTTCTCGAATTGCGCAGAAAGCCATGAGATGATCGGCCAACTTGTTCGTCTCCTCAGGCATCGTGAACTTGATGGTGTGCCTTTGGACAGTCCTGAACGTGTGAGGCTTCATCGTGCCATCCTCGCTAGAAAGCGCATCCTTCGGTGTGTTTATGACGGCTTTCATAGGACGTTCCTGCCTGACCTCGACCAATTGCCCGTCGGTCCACGTGTGGAACTGGGCACGGCCTGGAGTCACCTGCATGAGGTGGTCCCAGGACTCATTCGCACCGATATCGCTGCCGTCGATGGCGCCGCGTTGAGGGTGGATGCTCGGCACCTGCCCTTTGCCGATGGTTCCCTGGCTGCCCTGTTCCTGATCAACACCTTGCACCATGTGCCAGACCCTCTGGCATGTCTCTGTGAGGCTGCGCGAGCTCTGAAACCCGGGGGGTTGATGATGTTGGTGGAGCCCCACGCCACGGTCTGGAGTCTGGTGGTATGGGGGATCAGCGGCCACGAGCATTTTGACCAGGATCCGGAATGGGAATTCAGGACCACCGGGCCGCTGTCCGGATCGAACCTGGCTCTTTCATGGAAAATCTTCCACCGCGACCTGGAGCGGTTTCGCCGGGAATCGCCAAACCTCGAGATCGTGCGCCAATCCACTCACACTGGTTTCACCTATCTGCTCTCCGGTGGATTCACCATGAAGGCATTGGTACCCTCTTTCCTGTATGGTCCCTTGTACCTGATGGACAGGATGCTATCGAAGCTCAGCAGGGGGGTGAGCGATCAATTCGAGACCATCATTCTCCGGCGTCGCGAAGGATCCTAGTCCCTCACTCCCCGATGACCTTCACCAGCACCCGTTTGGGCCGGTGACCATCGAACTCGCCGTAGAAAATTTGCTCCCATGGGCCGAAATCCAGCCTGCCTGCGGTGATGGCGACCACCACCTCGCGGCCCATGATCTGCCGCTTGAGGTGGGCATCGGCATTGTCCTCCCCGGTCTGATGATGGCGGTAGGCGGCGGGATCGGGGATATGGGGTGCCAACTTCTCGAGCCAGACGCCGAAATCGTGGTGCAGTCCCCTCTCATCATCATTGATGAACACGCTGGCAGTGATGTGCATGGCGTTCACCAACACCAAACCCTCTTTCACCCCGCTTTCCTTCACGGCATCATCCACCTGGGGAGTGATGTTGAGGAATCCCATTCGCGTCTTGAGGTTGAAGGTCAGGTAGCGGGTGAGGTGCTTCATGCCAGTGATTCCCTTTCCTTGAGTGTGAGATGGCGCCAATGACCCGATGCCAGGTCCTCTAGGTTGATGCCGCCGATACTCAGGCGCTTGAGCTCAAGGACCTTGCTGCCCAGGGCCGCAACCATGCGCCTGATCATGCGGTTGCGTCCCTCGTTGATTGTGATGGAGAGGAGTGAAAACGACTTTCCCGATGACAGGATGCGGCAGTCCAGGGCCCGGGCCAGGCCATCCTGGAGTTCCACCCCTTTCAGGAGAGACTGGCAGGACGTTTCGTCCAGTGAGCCCCTCGCCTTCACCTTATAGACCTTGGAGATGGAGTGGGGCCGGTTGATCTCGGCAGCCCAGGGGCTGTCATTCGTCAGCAGGATCAGGCCGCTGGTGTCGGCATCCAGGCGGCCGGCCGGAGCCACCCATGTGCCCATGGGTCCGAGGACATCGTAGATGGTCTTCCTTCCCTGGGGATCATGGCGGGTGGTCAGGATACCCCGGGGCTTGTGCAGGGCCAGATATACGGGAGCCTGGGGTCTGGCGTGTTTGTCATCCAGTTCGATGGGGGTGCCATGAAGATCCACCCATTGATCGGGATCCCGCACCACACGACCATTCACCTTGACACGCCCCTCCCGAATCAGGGTTTGGGCCTGGGAACGGGAGCAGTGGCCCAAAAGGCAGAGGGCCCTGTCGAGTGTTTTCTTCTTAGAATGCTTCCCCATGGGGATCACCATTATGGCCCGGATTGCCTGTCTTATCCTTGTGGGCGGGATGCTGGCATCCTGCATGGCCGGGCGCGATGAAAACGACAGGCCGGTGATCTATGTACTCAACCCAGCCAACATGGGTGTTTCCGAGGTGCCCGTATTCCATTTTTCCCGCACCTTGGCGAAGGAACCTGAGGGTTCTTGGTACAAGGTGCCTTGCGCTGTTGTCTTGGATGTTGTCTGCACGCCCTTGGCGGGGGTATGGGGACTGGTAACCTTTCCCTTCAACTCCCAGAAAATCAGGAAGTTGGAGGCCCGTCGCCAAAGGAGGGTGTTCAGGCCTCATGACGAGGTCGTGCCCGAAAGGCGCTGAGCTCACGGCCCTATTGGGCATTCCGTAACATATGGCATCTCTAATCTCATCCCTCCCCCTTTTGGGGGGAGGGCAGGGAGGGGGGCTTTACCGCGAATATCCCCCCTCCTCACCTCCCCCCGCTGGGGGGAGGAATAGAGAGTGGACGGCTGCCGGGCCTATAATGTCAGCATGAAGATCCTTTTGGTGCAGGGAAGCATGCATGCCACGTCGGCCACCGGAGCCCTCCTCCAGGAGCTCTCGCGCAAGATTCTCTGGCGCGGAGCCAAGGTGGACTTGCTCGATCTGGGTGCCGATCCTCTTCCCCTGATGGTCCCTGGCCAGAGCCACAAGGCTCCCTATTTCATCCCTCTCCAGAAGAGGGTGGTTGAGTCGGATGCCATCGTCCTGGGTTCTCCGGATTACCATGGAGCCCCGACGGGGGTCCTGAAGAATTTCCTCGACCATTTCTGGAAGGAATTTGCCGGAAAGCTCTTCGGTTATGTCTGCCCATCCTATGAGAAGGGGCTGACCGCCATGGACATGATGCGTGTGAGCGTGAGGCAATGCTATGGATGGAGCCTGCCCTATGGGGTCAGTGCGGTGGAAAAACAGGATGTGTCTCCGGAAGGTAAGATCCTTTCCGAGGCCCTCGACAAGAGGCTCGACATGATGGCCCATGATCTTGTGGCTTACGGCACCCTCATTGCCGAACAACGCCAGAAAGACCTTGGGGCTGCCCAGAGCGGATTCATGACGGCTTACAAGGGTTAAAGTGCCGAGATGACCCATGCTGTCACCACATTGGGCAAGGGCGGTTGCCTTTCATACCTGGTGGTCTCCTCCGGTGAGGCGGCACTCATCGATCCCCACCTGACGATCCTCGAGGAAACCCGTGCCGCGCTGGCTGGCACCGAGGCCAAGCTCCGCTATGTCATCGACACCCATACCCATGCGGATCACTTGAGTGCAGCGGCCACGTTGATCACGGAAGGTGCGGAATTGGTGATGCATGAAAAAGCCCCTTCACCGAGGGTGACGAAGCGTGTCAGGCATGGGGATGCCTTGAGGTTGGGTGATATGGCTGTTGAGATTCTTCATTCGCCGGGGCACACCCCAGATGCCCTGTCCTTGCGCATTGGTGGCGACCTGTTCACGGGAGATGCCCTCTTCATCCAATCCACCGGTCGCACCGACTTCCCGGGAGGCAGTGCCGAGGCGATGGCCGACACGCTGGCCATGTTCCGTTCCCTTCGAGGTGTTGACACGCTCCGGCCCGGGCATGACTATTCAGGGCAGAGCCAAGCCGATTTTTCCAAAGTTCTAACGTCCAATCCCATGCTTGCAGGGAGTCGTGCTGACGTTGTGGCCAAGCTTTCCGCCTCGAAACCCCCTGCTCCTGCGGCCATGCCGGCCATCATCCGCTTCAACAGTTCGGGGCAGGTGGGCGCAGACCGCGAATTGAGTCCGGAGGAAGTGGCGGGACATGTGGCCATGGGAGAGATTCTTGTGGATGTGCGCAATCCTGATGAGTTTGCCAACGGCTATGTTGATGGAGCCAGGCTCCTTCCTTTGCCCGAGCTGCAGAACCGTTGGCGTGAGCTGCAGGGCCAAAAGCCCATCCTCATGTGCCAATCCGGGATGCGCTCTGAAAGGGCTCGACTTCAACTTGAGGGGTTGGGCTTTCCACCACTCAAGACTCTCAAGGGGGGCATCAATGCTTGGAAGCAGGCCAACCTGCCCGTGAAAAAGACCAGCAATGTCATCTCCATCGAAAGGCAGGTCAGGATTGCGGCCGGATCCTTGGTGGTGCTGGGTATCGCGTTGTCTTGGATGTTCAGCCCCGCCTTTCTGTTTCTGAGTGCCTTTGTGGGTGCCGGGTTGGTTTTTGCCGGCATAACCAACACCTGCGGTATGGCCATGGTGCTGATGAAGATGCCTTGGAATCGTCAAAATGACGGTAAAAAGCAGGCAGGGACCTGTGCGATTGATAGTGGATCAAAGGGGGGTAATTGCTCAGCTTAATTATCCAATAGATAAAACATAACGTAATTTTTCACAATGGAAACATAAAATACATCGTTATTTGCCCTATATCAAATTTGCTCTATATATAAGCATGAATGGCCGATGAAAGACTATCCGGACTCTTCTTCATTGCCACATGGCAATTTAAGGATGTTTCATGGCTCGATTGATCCCTTGGCTGTGCGTTTTCCTGTTGCTCCCTCTTGGGTTGCAATCAGCCACGTACACCTGGGATGGCGGAGGAGACGGCACCACTTGGACGGACGCCAATAATTGGGATTTGGACTCGAGCTATCCCGGCTTTGACGCGGCCAACAATGATGTTGCGATTATCGGAGGCGGATTTAGCGTAAGCCTGGGCACCAGTGCCAACATTGCCACCTTGCAGATTGCCGACACGGCCACACTCACGCTCAATGGATCCGGCCCGAAGTTAACTGTAGTAACCGCCATCACGGTGAACAATATCGGCGCCACATCGCAGGCCGTGATCCAGGGTGTGGGTTCGATCACCACAGGGGGGGGGAACAATGCCACCACCATCACGGTGAGCAATGCAGCGGACTCCCTCAAGATCAAGTCGCTGGAACTCCTGAACGGCACAAGTTCTTGCG
>JBFWNO010000092.1:0-10952 GCA_050251015.1 Planctomycetota bacterium | reverse complement strand
AGCGACCCGTTTCTCTGGACCACAACGTGTTCCTGGCCGCCGAGGTTTACAAGGCCTCGGCCCTCAAGAATCTCCAGAAGACGGTGCAGAGGCTCAAA
Organism: Planctomycetota bacterium; assembly: GCA_050251015.1. Classification (GTDB taxonomy): domain Bacteria; phylum Planctomycetota; class JBFWNO01; order JBFWNO01; family JBFWNO01; genus JBFWNO01. The sequence continues at coordinate 10,854 of JBFWNO010000092.1, read as the reverse complement.
CGCAGGGGAGCCCACTACGACAGGGAACGAGACGCCCACCAGGTGGTCATGCACCTGATGAAGCACCGCCGCCTCCCATGCCTGTTCTTCTGTTTCAGCCGCAAGGAATGCGAGGGCCGGGCCAAGTCCCTCCGCAATTTCAGGTTCCTCGAGGGCGGCGAGGGCGAGGAGATCACGCGGCTCTTCGATGCGGCGGTGGCCCGCCTTGCGCTCGATCCCCGCAGTGAGACCGTGACCGACATGCGCCAACTGGTGCGGCGGGGCATCGCCTTCCACCATGCGGGGCTTCTCCCGGGAATCAAGGATGTGGTGGAGCAGATGTTTGCCACCGGTCTCATCAAGCTTTTGGTGGCCACGGAAACCTTCGCCCTGGGAGTGAACATGCCTGCGGCCAGCGTGGTGTTCGCCGGGGTGAAGAAATTCGATGGTGTCAGGCTCGACTGGATGGAGACCCGCGAATACACCCAGATGGCCGGAAGGGCCGGCCGCCGGGGGATGGACACTTCGGGCACCGTGATGGTCCTCTTGGAGCCCAGGGACCATGAGCCTAGGGCCCTCAAGCACCTCTTCTCCGAGCAAGTCGAACCCCTGGTGAGCAGTTTCAACCTCTCCTACGGATCGATCTGCAATCTCCTCGGTCGGGTGGGGGGGCGCATCGGGGAGACGTTGGAGAAAAGTTTTGCTGTGCATGCGGGGGGGCGTTCCCGAGAGAAAATGCTGGAGAAGATGCGGCGGGTGTTGGATGCCCGCATCCGGGTGCTCCACCGCTTCCGGTATCTTGAAAAGGGCGAACTCACGGAAAAGGGTGCGATGGCCCGCCTGATCAACGGTTTCGAGGTGTACGGCTGCGAGTGGGTCTTCTCAAACAAGCTCCATGAACTGTCTGACGAGGACCTCGCGGTGCTGTTCATGGCCGGCGTTTACGAGGAAAGGCGCAATGACTGGATCAAGGGCACCGACTGGGAGTACATCAAGAGGCGGTTCGCCCCCTTCATCGCCAGCGACGAACTGTGGCGCGGGGCGGAGGTGGCCGAGGGACTGGATCCCATCAAGGGCCTGGATTTCGGTTTCACCCGGGCTGTCCTGCACTGGTACCACGGGGGGGCCTTTGAGGATTTCAAGGATCTGTGTTCCAGTTCCGAGGGCGACATCGTGAGGCACTTTCTGTTGTGCTGCCAATTTTTGCGCCAACTGTCGCATGTGGTGGAGGACCCGGTGCTGGCCGAGCGCTTCAAAACGGTGCGTTCCAAGCTTTTCAGGGACGTGATGGATGCCGAAACCAACCTTCGGCGCTCCTGCGAAGCCTAGCTCAGCCCCCGATTTCCTCATGGTAAAATAGGGCCCTGATGGACGCCTACCGTACTCCCGACACCTTCAAGGTCCTGCCCCGGCATGTGGCCATCATCATGGATGGCAACGGCCGCTGGGCCCGTTCCCGTAACTGGGCCCGGGTCAAAGGTCACGACAAGGGTGTCACCACGGTACGGCAGATCACCGAGGCGGCCAGCGCCCTGGGGATCGAGCAGCTGACCCTGTATGCCATGAGTGTCGAGAACTGGCAGGCCCGGCCCCGCCTTGAGATCGAATTCCTCATGAAGCTCCTGAAAACCTTTGTCATCAAGGAGCGTGAGACCATGGAGAAGCACAACATCCGCTTCACCACCATCGGCCACGTGGAGGAGTTTCCCCGTGATGTGGCGGAAGCTGTCGAGGAGACCAAGAGGCAGACAGCCCACCATACCGGTCTCAGGCTTTGCCTGGCCTTGAATTACGGCGGACGCAGGGAAATTGCCGAGGCCGCCAAGTGCATCGCCCGGGAGGTCCGGGATGGGAAGCTGAACCCCGAGGATGTCAATGAGGAGACCGTGGCGTCGAGGCTGTACCAGCCCGACATGCCCGAGCCCGACCTTTTGATCCGCACAGCGGGGGAGTTGCGGATCTCGAACTTCCTCCTGTGGCAGGTTTCCTATTCCGAACTTTGGATCACGCAGACCCTCTGGCCCGATTTCACGCCCCAGGACTTTTACGCAGCCTTGGAGGATTTCGGCAAGCGCGAGCGCCGCTATGGTGGCCTCACGAACCTCAACCAGGTGCCGTCCTGAAGACGCGGCTTGTCTTCGGCACCCTGATCGTTTCGCTCATCACGGGGGCCTTCCTTGTCGGGCGTTCGGGGCTGATGGCACTCACGGCCCTGATCTTTCTGGCGTCCTGGCGCGAGTTGGTGCCCCTATTGCGAGGGGCCTGGCCCGGCATGGACAGACCCGCACGGCACCTGACAGCCTTGGTCTCTGCCGGACTGGTGTTTGCCGCAATGGGGGCGCACCTGAGCCCGGCCCTAACGGTGGCCGACACCTTTCCCGGCGAAACCCTGGCGCTCTTCCTGCTGGGCACCAAGTGCCAGGACATCTTTGCCTATTTCACCGGATACTTCATCGGATCGCACAAGATGGCACCCACGATCTCTCCCAAGAAAACCTGGGAAGGGGCCTTTGGCGGGGTGGCCGGGGCGGCCCTGGGGACATGGATGTTTGCCGGCCTGTGGGCGACGCCCTGCCCCTTGCATCCGGGAATCTACGGGGCGCTCCTGGGCATCTCCAGCCTGGGAGGAGACCTGCTGGAAAGCAAGCTCAAGCGGATGGCCGGCGTGAAGGACAGCGGGGCGTTGGTTCCGGGCTTTGGGGGCGTGCTCGACATGGTGGACAGCCTGATCCTGGCAGCCCCTCTCAGCCTGGCCCTGCACCTTAACTTCCCGGCCACACTTCCATGAGCGTGGGGCTGGGGGGACTGGGCCTTCGATCGCCCTTGATGGCCACCGTGGCCTTTTCGTTGTTCACGGCCCTGGCCTGCCTGTTTTCTTGGGATTCGCCGGAGCGGATCAAGGCCGGGGAGCGTTCCCGCTCCGACCGCCTGGCGCGTGTGGATTTCGAATATGAGGATGCCGAGGCCACCAGTGATGCCCGGCGACGGGCGGAAGCCGTGGTGCCCCCTCAGCTCCGTCGCAGGCCGGGGGGCCAAGGGGCCCTGGCCGATTCGGTGTCATTGTTGGTGAAGGCCCTCATCGAGCATGACCGCATTGAGGACGCCGATCCTGTCTTCATCAAGCCCTGGAAGGGCCTCGACGGGCCGGCCTTTTCCCACCTCAGCCAGGCCCTTTCCTATGCCCGGAGTGAGAGAGGCACCCAAGACATGATCCGGGAGCGTTTTGCGGATCTTGCCCGTGCCATGAAGGAGCGGTATGTCATCACCCCGGAGACCGACGCCGCCCTGCGGTCGGTGAGCGAGGCCAGTATCTCATCCGGAGAGGGACAGGATGAGGGGAAGATCCCGGTGACGCGCCTGTGGATCCTTGGCGCTCCCCGCAGCGACTCAAGGTCGGTCGTGCTGGAAGTTGAGCGCCTGACAAAGGAACAGTTGAGGTATGTCTTTGACAGACAGGACACCCGGAGCTTTGAGATCATCGCCCAGAGCCTGACCCAAATCCTGGTCCCTACATTGGAGTTGGATCCCGACACCTTTGCCCTCGAAAGGGCCAAGGCATCTTCCCTGATTTCACCGGTGACACGCACCATGCTGGCCGGAGAGCCCATCCTGCCCCGGGGGCGGATGGCCCAGGAGATCCATGAGTCCATGGATTGGGCCGAGAGGCTCGCGTTTTCCCAGGCTGGGGGCCGCGAGCGGACCTTGGCCCTCCTGCGGCGGGGCCTGGGCTTGGTGCTGGCCCTGGCCCTTTCCTTTGTTGTCTTCCTGAGGATGGCCTCCGATCACCGCCTGGGTCTTTTGGGAAGTCCGCGACGATTTGCAGCCTTTGCCTCCATGGTGGCTCTCGTGGCCCTGACAGCCAGGGTTCTGGAGTGGAAGGGGTTTTCCCCATTGTGGATCCCCCTGCCCTTGGCCGGGCTGGTCTGGCAGCTGGTCTATGGCCGGAGGGACTCGCTGTTGGCGGTGATGTTCACGGCGCTGGTGCTGGCCCTGGGGATGGAGGCCGAGGGTGTCGCCCTGAGCTTGGCCCTCGGGACCTTGGTGTTCCTGGTCATGGCCCGTGATATCCGTAGCCGGATGACGCCTGTCACGGCGGGTGCCGTGTCGGGCGTGGTCCTGCTGGTTGCGGACCTCTCGGGGTTCCTCAGGGCCCAGGTGGTGGTGGGGGCTCCCTGGGAGGAACTGTCGCGAATGGCGGGAGGTTCCGTAGCGGCCTTGGTTGCGGGATTGGCCTCGGGAGTTGCGGCAGCGGGCCTGCTGCCGGTGGTGGAGAAGGCGGCCGGCGTGATCACGCCGATCACATGGCTGGAACTGGCGAACATGAACCATCCACTCCTCAAGAAGCTCATCCTGGAGGCACCCGGAACCTGGCAACACAGCATGGCCCTGTCGACCCTTTCGGAGGCCGCCGCGGAGAGGATTGGTGCCAACGGCCTCATGTGCCGTGTGGTGTGCTACTACCACGACATTGGCAAGAGCCTCAAACCCATGTATTTCATCGAGAATCTCGCCAGCCTCGGGTTGTCCGAGAATCCCCACGACAAACTCAGTCCAGCCATGAGTGCCCTGATCATCCTGGCTCATCCCCGTGATGGGTTGGCCATGGCCCAGGAGCACCGCTTGCCCAAGCCCGTCTTGGACGCCATTGTCCAGCACCATGGCACCACGCGAACCGAATATTTCTATCGCAAGGCTCTTGAACAGAGTGGAGGCGAGGTCGACGAGGTCCACTACCGCTACGGGGGCCCCGTTCCCCAAAATAGAGAGATGGGCATCATCATGATCGCCGACAGCACGGAAAGCGCTGTGCGCACTCTCAAGGACCCGACTCCGGAAAAAATCCAGGCCATGGTGCAGCGCATTGTCCAGGGGAAAATCGACATGGGCCAGCTTGCGGAGAGCGGGTTGACGCTCACCGACCTGAAGATTGTGGTCGAGGAATTCACCCGCGTGCTGGTGTCCATCCACCATGCGCGTATCGAGTATCCCCCGGAACCTGGAGTCGTCCGTGCTGTCGGTTGAATCCAAGGTGCGCCGTCGGGGCTTGCCGGTGACGGCCATGCGCCGGGCCCTGCGTCCTCTTCTCAAGAAGGCGGGGGGCAGGGATCTTGAGCTCGTCATTGTCGGTTCGCGGGCCATGAGACGCCTCAATCGTGAGCATCATCATTGCGACGCGACCACGGACGTGCTGGCCTTTCCGGGGGATGGCCGTGTCCTCCTGGGGTCCGTGGTGGTGTGCACTGATGTGGCCTTGCGCGAATCAAAGGCCAGGGGGCTGAGCCTGGCCAGTGAAATGGCCCTCTATGCGGTGCATGGGACTCTTCACCTGATGGGGCACCGCGACGATTCACCGGCGGGTTCGAGAAGGATGCGGCAGGCCGAGGTGAGGGCCCTACGTGCAGCCGGTCTTTCCACAGACAGGTTGGAGCGTCCATGATCGCGACCTTCATCATCATTCTTACGGTGGAAGTCCTCTTGGTGCTTTTGGCGGCCGTGTTGAGGCACCTTGACTTCTCACGCTTGCAGGCGCGGTTCCCGCGCGAAGCCTACGGGGCCCTGGTCGATGAATTAGAACGCCGTGATGACGTGGCCCTCTGCGCCGAGGGCCTGTCCATCTTTTGCGCCTCTGCCTCGACGGGATTCCTGGCCGCGATGACCCACACTCAGGAACTTTGGGTGGTGGTTCCCTCCTTTGCGGTGGCGGTGGGTCTTTTGCACGTGGCCTTGCCCTGGGTCGTGGTGGCACCCCGGGCGGAGTCCCTGCTGGTGGAGATCATGCCCCTCTACCGACTGATGGAATCCATCCCCCTGTGCTCCCTGGCCGGCACGCTGCGACGGTTGGGGCTTGGGGGCGTAGCCGGAGGCGGCGGCTTGCGCCATGAGATGGAGCGGCTCTTGAGCGAGGGCGAGGCTGACGGCGAACTTGGCCGGAGAGAACGGCAGATCCTCCGGCGTGTGGCGAGGCTGGGAAAGACCCAAGTCCGCGATATCATGACTCCGCGGGTCGATTTGGTCACGCTTCGTGAGGGATCGCTAGTTCGCGACGGATTGATGTTGGGGGCCCAGCATGGCCTTTCGCGTCTGCCGATTTACGATGCTCCCGGGCATGAGGTCAAGGGCGTCTTCTTTGTCCGGGATGTGCTGAAAGATCTCGCGCAGGGCTCCCAGGTGCTCAGCGAAAAGTGCGAGGAGCATATGCGTCAGGTCCCCCAGGTTCCCGAGACCCGGGACCTTTCGAGTTTGTTGGGCATGCTGGGCCAGAGTCGCAACCAGATGGTGTTGGTGCATGACGAATTCGGGAGCCTTTCAGGGGTCATCACCCTTGAGGACATCCTGGAGGAGTTTGTGGGCGAGATCCGCGACGAGTATGTCGACCGCGAACCCCGGATCCGCGAACTTCCAGGAGGCGAGCTTGAGGTGCCGGCTCAAATGCGCCTCGACGACCTGAGGGAAAGGCTGTCCTGGCCCCTTCCTCAACTCGACAATGCCGAGACGTTGGCCGGCGCCGTCCTTCACGTCTTGCAACGCATCCCTGAAAGGGGAGAGTCTGTGGTCATCGCTGGTCGCCAGGTGACGGTGGTCAAGGCTACCTCGCGTCGTATCACCCTGCTTCGCGTGACTCCCGTTAAAAACTGAGGTCATGTTACAATCTTTGCCTGATTGACCCAGTTCAAGACCCTAAGGATTCATCCATGAAAACACTCATCCGCCGCAGCAACAAGAAGGGCAAGAAGACCCACGGATTCCGCACCCGCTCCAAGACGAGGGGGGGGCGCAAAGTGCTCGCCAATCGCAGGCGCAAGGTCAAGAAGAGGTTGGGTTTCCGCGGCAAGCGTCGGTAAATCACCCCGTTAAGGGGGAGGCCAAGGGCATCCCAAAGACAAACAGGGGCGCATGTTTCCATGCGCCCCTGATCATTTGAAGATCGACAGGATGCGGATCAGGCGAAGAAGTCGAGTCCCTTAAACATCTGCCGGTTCTCAAGGTACTGCTTGAGATTCTGGCGCAGTTTCAGCACCTCTTCAGAGGGGATTTCCTTCACTTCACCTTCACGCTCAACCTGAAGGTGGATCTGGCCATCCTTCACGTTGATACTGGCGCGGCGGTCGATGCGGTTATAGGGTGTCGGCTCATCCTCGACCTTCTTCCGCTCCGCGGCAAAATCCTCGGTATCGGTCTTCTGTTGACCGAAGTCCTCAGATTCTTCCTCATGTTGGAAGATGTCAGACTCTTGGGTGGCGCTGACACCCGAAGCTTTTTGGGCTTCATCGCTGAAATTCACACTGGCAGCTTCGCTTTCCGGCTCGGGCTGTGTGGCAAAGCTGGGGGCAGCTTCCTTGGGGGCACTGGCCCTGGAATCCATCAAAGCTGGGGCTGTGACCCCGGCCTGGATTTGGCTTGTGAAATCAATGTTACTCATGGGTTTCTCCTTCCCTGGAACTCTCTAACGGGCCTTCCTTGTGCCCTGAGGCCAGCATTGGCCTTACATCACTTATCGGCGGGGGGTGTCTTGAGCTTGAGATCTTTTTATAAATTCCTGACAAATTGTCCGTTCCAAGACCATCAATACTGATGTAACATATTGTCAACTATGAAGTTGCGTCATTTTATCCGCGACGGATTTTTTTCCGTTGTCTTGGCCCTGGCCTTTCAGTTGGACCTTCTTATCCCTCTTCCTTCCTACAGGATGGGGGAGGACCTGCTGACTCTTCATATTCCCCAGCTCATGGCCGTGCACCGGGGTGAGACCCGTTTATGCGAATCCCTGGGTCCTGGATTTGATCTGCTGGCCGAGGGTCAATCGGGGGTCTTCAGTCCATTTCAGGCCCTGGCCAGATCGGTTCCCGGTCCCTGTGGGTGGGTCCTCATGACCGTGTTGATCCAGGGCTTGGCCTTCCTGGGCATGAAAACATTGTTCACACGACGGGGTTTGCCATGGCCATCCGCCTGGATGGGAGCTCTGGTGTTCGGGGGCTCCCTGTGTTTTCTCACGCGTGTGGAGCATCTGCATTACTTCATCAGTCTCGGCCTGTTCCCCTGGATGTTGCTTGGTCAGGAGAGCCTGGGCCGCAGGGGCCTCGCCGTGGCTTCCATCGCGGGCGGCCTGATGCTGCTTGCCGGGGCATGGCAGTTTTACCTGATGTCGTGCGTGGCTATGGTGGTCAACGCCTGGCTTCAGGACAGATGCCGGTGGGGCCGCATCTTTGCCATCCTCCTGTTCTCAGGGGCTCTGGGCGCCGTGCAGATCGAGGCCACGGCTGGAGCCCTTGGGGCCAGCGAACGTTCTGGTGGCATCCGATCCCTGGAACATTCCCTGCCTTGGTGGCATCTGGCAGGTTGGGTTCTGCCTATTCCCTTCGGGTCCTGTGCCTTGGGGAATTATGTGGGGGGTGGGCCGTACTGGGAATTCGCCCTCTTTTCCTCTTTGACAGCCTTGTGGGTGATGGGTTTCGGTCCGCTCAAGCACCGTGCCGCCTTCCTCCTCTTTCTTGCCCTGTCCCTGGGATCCCAGGTGCCGGGTTTGCAACTCATTCACGACTTGCCTCCCTTTTCGTTTTTCCGCGTACCGGCACGGTGGGGTTTTGTCGCTGTGTATTTTCTGGCTTGCGGAATGGCCCATGGCTTGGGGAGGGCCCCACTGCGTCTGGCGACGTGGCGATTCCCCCTCTGGAGTTGGTGGCCCATCGGTTTGCTTGCCGTCGGGGCGGGACTGGGGGCGGGGGCCGGTGGTCCTTCATCTTTCGGTGAGGCGGTGGCCCTGGCCGTTCGCACCCACGCCGGAGAGTATCATCCTCTGCGCCCTTGGCCCGATGTGATGGCGAGGATCTCGGCAGCTTCGGAGTTTTTTTGGTGGCAGTGCCTGGGTGGATGGGCAGTGGTGGTTCTGGGTGTCTGGCTCATCCGCACTCGGCGGTTCAGTTGGATGCCCGTGCTGGTTCTCGCGGAGTTGCTGGCAGCAGCTTATGTCTCACGCTCCACGGTCTCGGAGGAGGAACTCATGAGCCAGGCCATCCCAGATTCAGTCAGGGGCCGGCTGTTTATCTCCATGGATGAGAGGGCCCGCCTGCGCGATGCCTCCCTCAAGCGGCAGGACGGCTGGTTGGGAGATCTGGTCGGCCGCAAACCCTTTGCGGCATCTCACGCCCTGGGGAGACCCCACCGTGATCTTTTGCACCACAGCCCCTTGCACAGCCTGCGGGTCAAGCAAGCCCAGGCCCTGCTGGCCCGGGCCTCGGGAGAGGAACCCTGGCTGGAGCGCTTCCATGTTTCGGCCTTCATGAAAGAGGGATGCTGGGTGGTGAGGCCCGTGGTGACCGGGGCCCTTTTCTATGAGGGGCTACCGGTGAATTCATCCATTGCCCTGGAGTCTCGCCTTGTCCTCCCCCTTTCCTCATCATTGGAACTGGATGGGGCCAGCCTGGCAGGGCCCCCGCGCTACTTGCCCATCCGGACTGAGAACGGGGTCTTGAAAATGGAGCTTCCCGACCATAGGGGAGGCTGGTTGAGGCTGTCACGTTCCTGGCATGAGGGTTGGATGGCCTCCGGACCATCCGGGAGACTGCTGACGGCTCCAGCTGATTTGATCCACCTGGGAGTGGAAGTGCCGCCCGGGGTTCGTGATGTGATCCTGGAGTTTGCCCCTCCCTTCCCCTGGAAGGGCCTGTTCCTGTCCCTGGCAGCCTTGGCCCTGCTTTCCGTCCTGCTCTCCGGGGGGCGGCGAGACCCTACAATGTCCTCATGAGCGACACAGGACCCCTCGTCATCGCCAGGGAACAGCACAATGTGTCCCGGAAACAGATCGACCCCGACGCTCTCCGTGTCCTCTATGGGCTCAAGGACAGGGGATTCAAGGCCTATCTGGTGGGCGGTTCCGTGAGGGATCTCCTGTTCGGGGTGATCCCCAAGGATTTTGACGTGGCTACGGATGCCCAGCCCCGGCAGGTCAAAAGATTATTCCGCAACTGTTGGATCATCGGGCGCAGGTTCCGGTTGGCCCAAGTGAAGTTCGGGGAGGGTGGGAAAAAAATCATCGAGGTTTCCACATTCCGCGCGGCCGCACCGGAAACCCCGGCTGAGAGCGAGGTGCAAATCCTGGCGGACGACAATATTTTCGGCACTCCCGGCGAAGATGCGCGACGGCGCGATTTCACGATGAACGCCCTGTTTTACAGCGTGGAAGACTTCAGTGTCATCGACTTTGTGGGCGGCGTGCAGGACATCCGCGACCGAGTGGTGCGCTCCATTGGAGACCCCATGGTGCGCTACCGCGAAGACCCCGTGAGAATGCTCCGGGCGGTGAAATTCCTGGAAAAGCTCTCCTGCAAGCTTGCGGATGACGACGAGGCTGCCATGGGCCGCTTGGCGGACCTTCTGGCGGTGGTCCCGGAAAGCCGACTCACGGACGAGCTCCACAAGATCTTCAAAACGGGGGCCTCGGGCAAGATCCTGAGGGCCTGGCACAACCGCCGTTTGCTGGCGCCCTTTGCACCGGGACTCTCCGGGCTCATGGAAAGGGACGCTTCTGTGGCCGTGCTGGGTCTGGCCGACAGGCTGGAAGCCGAAGGGCGTCCCCTCGACAGGACCCTGCTCTGGTCCCTGCTTCTGGCATCGGGAGCCGACGAGGCCCTGAGCCATGGAAACCGCCCCGACCAGGCTGCGGATGCCTATGTGACCAGGATCTTTGACAAGCTCAGGGTCGGGCGCCACGACAAGGACACCATCCGGCACATCCTCCTGCTGGTCCAGAAAATGAAACGCCCCCCTCGGCCCCAGGAAAGAACCCTCCGCCATCCGTTGGCGGGCCACGCATCCCGAGTGCTCGAATAGTTGTCGCAGGCGTCGTTGGCCGATCCCTCACTCGCGGCCAGTTGGAGC
>JBFWNO010000091.1:0-10979 GCA_050251015.1 Planctomycetota bacterium | reverse complement strand
CTTGGGTGGCCATACTTCAGGCATGATCTATCCGAGAAGAGGTTGACGATCTGCCGCGCGGCGTCGTCCGAGAGAGACTGCCCGGAAAGGGCCAGGGTGACGGCGTGCTGGCCGAGCTTCTTGTAGATGGGCAGAAGCTGGGGGGCATGGCTTTCCAGCGCCTGCAGGTGGAGCTTGAGCGTGGCCAGATCGCCGCGCGACACCGGGCCGGTGAGCGCCAGGGCCGGTGGGATGCTCTTGAGATTGTTGAGGGTTCCCTGCATCAGGGTCTGCAAACCCTGGTCGGCGGTCTTTTCATTGAGACCGCTCTTGGTCAGAAGCTGGGAAGCCAGGTGCTTGAGCACCACCAGATAATTCGAGGCCAGCACCGCCCCGGCGTGGTAAAGCACCTTGTTCGCCAGGGCGATCGGTTGGCATTGGCCTCCCAGGAGAGCCACCAGGCGTTGCATCAGGTCGAGGGCCCTCTTGTCGCCTTCGATGGCCCAGGTGGCGTTCTTCAGGCTGGCCACGGCCTCGGTGACCGAGGCAAAACTCTGGAGGGGGTGCATGGAACCGATGTGGGCCTTGGATTCGCGGGCCACCTCCAGCACGGAGGAAGGCAGGGCTCCCGAGCAGTGCAATACGATGGCTCCCTCAAGGAAGCCCTCCTCGGCCACGATTTCCTGGCAGATGGGGCCGATGATGTCGTCGGGTGTGGTGATGAAGACGATGTCGGCAGTGCGGGCGGCATCGGCCGGGTGGGCATACACCGTGCCCGTGCCCAGGAAATTTGACATCCGTTCGCTGGATTCCTGGTTGCGGCTGTAGATCCCGGAGATGGGGTGGCCCTGCTGGTTGAGAAGGAAGGCCAGGGCATTGCCAACCATGCCGGCTCCGATGAAAGCGATGGGTTCCCGGCTCATGCCCGAAGTTCCCAGACCATGCGACCGGCTTCAGCATCCAGAAGGGTCAGGAGGCGGCCCTTGAAGGAGGAAGGGCGTCGGGGAACCTGGCGGGGCAGGCAAAAGACACTGCTTCCGGATCCGCTCAGATGGGCCCTAGAACCCGCCAGTCCTTCCATCTCCTGCATGAAGGGGCGAAGCTCCGGTGCAGCTCCCAAGGCCGGTTCCAGCAAATCGTTGCTCATGAATGCTTCAAGTCTTGCCGTGTCACGGGATTCCAACGCCTCCACGATCATGTTAACGGGGGGGGGTGAGGGGGTCAATTTCTCGCCCACCCTCGAGAACACCTCGCGGGTCTCGCACCCAAATTCCGGGACACCCAAGAGGATCAGCCCTTTATAGGAGGAGGGAAGCGGAGTGAGTCGTTCTCCACGGCCCCGACCCAGTTGGCAGCCCCCGCGGACAAAGAACGATGTGTCACTGCCGAGCCGGGCGGCCAATTCCTCAAGACGGTCCTGGCCCAGCTGAAGTCCAAAGAGCCTGTCGAGAGACACGAGTACGGCGGTGGCATCGCTGGAGCCCCCTCCTAACCCGGCCTTGTCGGGGATCTTTTTGGTGAGGGTGATCGAGCAGGGCAGGGATCGGCCCATGACCTCCTCCAGCAGTTTCCAGGCCTTGTATGCCAGGTTGGCCGGCGCGGGGAAGGTGGTGCAGGTGAACACGCCCGGTTCCGGTGCCGAAGCCACCTCGAGGGTGTCGTGCAGGGGGATGTCCTGGAACAGGGTCGTAAGTTCGTGAAAACCGTCCGGACGTTTTCCGTGGAGCCAAAGTCCGAGGTTGATCTTGGCGGGGCAATTCATGGAGGGAAACGGGCGCATGTTTGCGGATAGAATAACATCATGAGCTTGGAGAACGAGGTCCTTTTCGGTCGTCTAGCCGTGAAGTTGGGCTTTGTGACGGCCGAGCAATTGGCCGATGGCGTGCAGATCCTCAAACAGGTCAAGGGCATGGGCCGCGACATGTCCCTCGGCGAGGTCATGCTCAAGAAGAAGCTCCTCACCCAGGATCAGGTCGACAGAATCCTGGCCAAGCAGGGCGAGGAGGCCGAAAGCCTCATCGACGGGTTCAAGATCGAGAAAAAACTCGGGGAGGGGGGCATGGGCAAGGTCTACAAGGCCGTGCAAACCTCCATGGGCCGCGTCGTGGCCCTGAAGATCCTCAGCCCCCGGATGGGGGCCGACAAAGTGTTCGTGCAGAGATTTTTTCGCGAGGCCAAGGCCTCGGGTCGTCTCAACCACCCCAACATCGTGCAGGGTTTCGACTCGGGGACCTGTCGCGACAAGCATTACATCGCCATGGAATTCGTCGATGGTGAAACGGCCGATGCCAAGATCAAGCGCGAGGGGCGCATCGCGGAAAAGGAAGCGCTCCGGATCACCCTGGGCGTGGCCAGGGCCCTGGAACATGCCCACAAGTTTGCCATTGTGCACCGCGACATCAAGCCCGACAACGTTCTCCTGGGCAAGAACGGCGAGATCAAGGTGGCCGACCTGGGTCTCGCGAAGGAGGGCATGGATGCCGGAATCACCCAGGTGGGCATGGCCATGGGCACACCCAACTACATTTCCCCCGAGCAGGCCAAGGCCGAAGAGAACATCGATATCAGGGCCGACATCTACTCCCTGGGCTGTTCCCTCTTCCACATGCTCACGGGGGAGGTGCCGTTCCGGGGTGAGCGCATCGAGGTGATCCTCACCAAGCATGTGGTCGAGCCGCCGCGTTCGGTGCGCAGCATGGTGCCGGAGCTGTCCACCGAGGTGGACGACCTGGTGACCAAGATGATGGCCAAGAATCCCGCCGATCGCTACCAGAACCCCTCGGATCTGTGCAGTGTGATCGAAGCTGTCCTCAAGGGTGTTCCCTTTGCCACGGCCGGAGGCAAGGAGCAGGAGGTCCTGGCCCGGTTGAAACAGGCCCGGAGCCAGATGCAGTCCTCCGGTCCCGAGGCCGTGGAGACCACCCAGGAGTTTGCCGGCAGTGACTACCTCCGCAAGGCCAAGCTCAAGGCCATGCAGAAGGAATACGCCGCCAATGCCATCGTGTTCTACGAGGGCCAGGAGCCCGACAGGGTGTTCCTGTTGCTGCGGGGTTCCGTGGAGATCCTGAGGGCCGGGAGGGTGATCTACAGCATCACCGAGAGCGGCACCTATTTCGGCGAGATTTCGATGCTCAAGAAGTGCCCGAGGGAGTACACGGCCCGCACCCTCGCCCCCTCGGTGATCGTCGAGCTCACCCGCGAGCAGTATCTCAAGGTGCTCGGGAATTCCCCCGTTCTTTGTCTGCAGCTGGTGAACCGGCTGGCCGAGCTCCTGACGGAAGGGGATGTCTACATTGTCCAGCGCGACCAAAAGCTCGAGGCCACCCGCACCCAGCTCAGGTCCCAACGCTCCCGCGAGGCCGAACTCATCGGCATGCTCCGCGACCTGATGAAGATCCACCGCAAGGGCGATGCCGACCGCCGCGAGAAGCGGGTGTTCCATGAGAGCGTGGCCGAATGGATCAAGGAGCACAAGGTCGAGGAGTGGTTGGGGCTCGGGGGTGGCGAGGGACGGGCGGAAGCGTAGATCGTGGAGCTGATTCTCGACATCGACGGCGTACTGGTGGACACGGACCTGAGCTATACCGTGGCTGCCATCCGGGCGGCCAGGGACTTGGGGGCGCGGGAACGAACTCCGGAGGATGTGTTCAGGCTGCGCAGTGGCGGGGGCTTCAACGACGACTACGACATTGCCCTGGAATTTTTGCGTCGCGATGGCATCATTGTGCCTCGCCAGAGGGTCATCGACATCTTCCAGGAGCATTACCTGGGGAGCGGATGGCGGGAGGGAACCTGGGACGGCCTGATCTCAGCGGAAAGGCTCCTGCCGTCGCCGGCCACCCTCGACTGGATCAGGGGCAACGACTATTCCTTTTTCACGGGGAGGCCCCGGGATGAGGCCCTCTATGTCATCAAACGCTTGGGGTTGTCGGCGGAGGCGGGAACCTTGGTGGGCATGCATGATGTCGAGAAGGGCAAGCCCGATCCGGCGGGTCTTAGGCTCATCCTCCGGAACGAGTCCTACCGCGCGCCCCTGGCTTGCGGCGACACGCTTGACGACCTCAGGGCGGCGCGGGCGGCGGCGATCCCGTTTGTGGGCATCCTTCCTCCAGGACCGGTGGCCCGAGGCCTGATGGAACAGGCCTTCCGCCGGGAGTCCATCGAGTACGTCCCCAGTCTCGATGACCTGCCGGCCTTGGTTGGTCGAAAAACCGTCTAGGACTTCGGGGTCAGGACCTCGATCTGTTTCTTCACGGCCTCGAGCAGGGGCAGGAGTTCCGTGCCGCACTCCTCCTTGACGAAGTAATCGTTGGCCTTGAGCAAGCGGCAAACCTCCTTGTCGCGCGGGCTGTTGGAGGACGACATGATGAACACCGGCGAGAATTTCGTCAGGGGGTCGATGCGCAAGGCCTCGAGGACCTTGTGCCCCGTGACCAGCGGCAGGTTGAGGTCGAGGATGATCACGTGGGGGTGGGGCAGGCCCCTCCTGCGGATGAGGTCCGTGGCGGCGTTGCCATCGGAGAGTTCCAGAACGGGAAGGTGAATGCCATAGTTCACAAGGCGTCTTTTGATCAAACGGCGTTCATCCTCATCGTCCTCGATCAGGATCAGGGTGACATAGGGATTCATGGTCGGGAACCCATGGTTTCGAGCGGCCATGTGAAGATGAAGGCCGTTCCACGGCCGTGGGCCACCGGACTGATGATCCGGATGTCGCCCCCGAATCGCTCGAGGATTCTTTGCACCACGCTCAATCCCATGCCCGAACCCGATGTGCTCGATGGCGCCTGGAGGGTCTTGAACATTTCGAACACCAGCTTGTGGAACTCGGGGGGGATGCCCGGACCATTGTCGGTCACCTCGAACCGAAGCTTGGAGGCTTCCGGTGTGCAGGCGATGGCGATCTCGAGGGCCTCGGGTTTGTCATGATGGCTGATGGCGTTGGAGATGAGGTTCCGCAGGACAAGCTCAAGGGGGGCCCGTTGGGTTGTGATCACAGGGAAGGCGCCTTCCAGGCGAATGCGTGGCGCCTGGCGAAACGCCACGAAATCGGCCAGCGACTTCACAAGATCATGGAGGTCGAAGGTGGCGGGTTGCGACCCCACACCGCCGAGCTTGGCATAGTCCAGAAGGT
The DNA here is from genome assembly GCA_050251015.1 of Planctomycetota bacterium. GTDB lineage: Bacteria > Planctomycetota > JBFWNO01 > JBFWNO01 > JBFWNO01 > JBFWNO01. The sequence goes on along the minus strand of JBFWNO010000091.1, from coordinate 5,866 downwards.
CGTTGACCAGGGTCCTCAGGCGCTCGACCCTCTTCTTGATTTTGCCGAAATCGACCTTGGAGCTAGCCGAAAGGACGTTTCCCACATCTTCTTCGATGAACTGGATCAGGGTCTCGATACCGCGCAGGGGGGCCTTGATGTCGTGGGAGGCCACATGGGCGAACTGCACCAGGTCGGCATTCGAGGCCTCGAGTGCCCGTGACTGCTCGGCCAGCGAAAGGGCCGAGTTTTGCAGCTCGATCTCCAACAGTTTCTTGTCCGTGATGTCGTGGATGAAGCCGGCTAATGATTCGACGGAACCGTCCTCATGATGGATGGCCTGGCCCTTTTCATGGACCCAACGCACTCCCCCGTTTGCGTGCAGGATGCGGTACTCGATGACCCACGGTTTTCTGGTGAGGATGGCCTTGTTGACTTCTGTATCCACCATGTTGATATCATCGGGGTGGATGATGCTGGCATAACTGCGCACAGCATTCCCGATGAAATCCGAAGGGGGATATCCTGTCAGGGATTCGATAGACGCGCCGAGGTAGCGCACCGTCCACTGGGCATCCAGCTCGCATTGGTAGGCCGCACCGGGCACATGGGTTACCAACGTTGTGAAGCGCCGCTCGTTCTCGCGCAGGGTGCGCTCGGCCTTGATGCGGGCCGTGATGTCCTCGGAAATGCCCAGCAGGTACTCGGGTTCGCCCCTTTCATTGCGCAGGGCCAGCTTGCGTGTGTGCAGAATCCGAGGGCCGTGGGGCGTATCGATGGTTTCTTCAGGGATGTCCACCACCCCATCCTGTTCCAGGACTTCCCTGTCCTTGCGGGTGAAGAAGTCGGCCTGGTCCTTGGGAAAGAAATCATGGTCGTTGCATCCCAGGAGCCTGTCCCGGGGGATGCCCAAGAGAAGTTCCCCCGCACGGTTGAAATACTCGAACCTCAGGTCGCTGGCGCGCTTGAGGAAGACCATGATGGGGACATTTTCGAGAATGCCTTCCAGGAAGTGGCTGGATTCCTTCAGGCGCTGTTCGGTTTCCATGGTGGTTCCCTAGGGCCCGGTGACGAATTATAGACCAAGGGATGCCCAGGGGATACACTGGAACCATGAGCACCACCGAGATCACCTTGACCCTCGACAAGGCCGTCGAGAAGGTCCGGGGACACAGGGTCAGGGGCGAGCTCAAGGAGGCTTTTGAGCTTCTGAATCAATTTTTGAAGGATCATTTGGGGTCCATCGAGGTGGTGAGGGAGGCCTGGGTGATCTGCCTCCTTACCGAACAGGTGCCCCAGGGTAGGATCCTTCTGGACTTGCTGCGCAAGTTTCCCCAGGCCATTTCCCTCCTGGATCGATCCTGGCTGTTGGCCCATGAACGCCTCACCGGAGACCGGCCCCCGGAGCTTGACCAGGCCCAACAGCCAGGGCCGGCATGGTGCTCCCATGTGGCCAGCTTGAGAAACTTCAAGGAGTTCGAACCGCGTCTTGGCGGCCTGGAACTGGCCTGCGAAGGGGGGGTGGCCGTGTTCGCCTTCTCCTGGACCTGTCCCGCCTGCGGGTTGGAACACAAATCCAAGTCCACCGCCACCCTTGAATTCCTGCGCTTCCAGCATTGTCCGGGATGCGCAGCTCCGCAGTTGCTCCATGGTGGGGCCTTGGCCGATGAGGTGCTGAAGAACCACCCCATGCTGGCCGAGGGTCCGGCACTGAATCGCGCCGACGTGGCGGCCAACCAGCTCCAGGATGCCGTCGGCCATTGCGACGACCCCCAGGTGCCCGCCCTGTGCCGCATGCTCAACCAGGAGACGGTCTCCTTTTTCAATGAGTGCCTCTTCCGGAGGATCGTGGCCTCATGAGCCGCAAGACCGTCTTCGTCACGGGCCTGTTTCCTGAGCGCAACGGACTTTTCTTCAGCGAGTTGTGCCGGAATTTCCGGGTCATTGTGTTCCGGGGTTCCGGGTTTCCCAAGGTCCCCCAACTGCCCCACGAGCTGGCCGAGGATCTCGTGCCGGCCGAAGCCATGCGCCAGGCCATGCTGCCCCACTTCCACCAGGTCCACCTCGCGGCCACCTACATCGAGGAACACCTCAAGCGGGCGCTCCCGGGTGCGGCGCCGCTTTCCCTGGCCGAGTTTTCGAGGCTCAACCAGGTGTCGGGTGTGTGTTCGGCCGACGTGGCCGTGTTCCGGGAGCTGGCCAAGACCGTGAAGATCGACAGGGTGGTGGTCAACGCTGATTACGACTACATCCGCAGGAGGGGAATCGTGATGGCGGCCCGCGAACTGGGCATTCCCTGCCTGGGGATCGAGCACGGCTTCATGGGAGCCTTCGCCTCCAGAGACAGCTTCAAACCCAACCGCGAACCCATCCTGGAGTACGCCTGTGACAAGGTGAATTTTGACAGTGCCCTTGAGACCCGGATCGCCCTGTCCCGGGGGCGGGATGGCAAGGTGGGCCATTCCAGCGAGGCCCTGTCGCTCGGAACGCCCCAGGTCCAGGGGCATGAATCGTTGCGGGATCCGCTCGTGTCGAGACGGGAGCTGGGCTTTTCTGAGACCTCCACGGTGGTGGCGCTCATGGGCACGTGGTTCGGCACACGGATGATCTCCTACCTGCTCAGGGCCCAGCGCGACCAGCGTGTGTTCCTCAGGGATCTGATGGCCAGACTCCCATCACGGCCCGGGGAGCAGTGGGTCCACAAGGTGCACCCCACCTTCGGCAACGTGAGGTTTGCCGAGACCAAGCGTTGGTGGGACAACCTGGCTCATGAGGCGGGGGCCACGGCCCCACCCATTGTCGCCGACAAGCTTCAGGATGTGATGGCTGCGGCTGACGTGATCGTGTGCCCATTTTTCTCGAGCGTCCTTTGGGATGCCGTTGTGCTGGGCAAGCCCGCCATCCTCGTCATCCTTCCCTATCTCAAAGACACGCTTGCCTCTCCCGGTTCCCTGGGCCAGGGCAATCCCGTGTACGAATCCGGATGCATCGAAGTGGCAGGGGATCTGGACGATCTTCTTGGCCGGATCGAGCGCTACAGGGATCCGCAGGCGCGGGCCCTGGCCTTGGAGCGCTCCAAGGCCTTCCTCCGAGAGTATGCCTACGGCCGTGACACGGAACTCGAAAAGGCCCGTAGGGTTTGCGCGGAGATCGCGGGTTCCTGATTCAGAGATGGTTCAGGCGCAGACCCGCGCCGGACCGGGCTCGGGCTGGAATTTGAACAGGCGGTTGTGGGTGAGGATGTAGCCCCAGGTCCTTTCTTCGTCGCTCCGTCGGGCATGTGCCAGAAAGCTGGCCAGGGCTTCCCGCGCATCCGAACCCAGGCTGTACCATTGCCGGGGCAGGTTTTCGGGCCTGACGGGATGGGTCTTGTTGCTGTAGGGTGCCAAGGCCGAGGTGTCCAGCCCCAAGCAGCGGGGCGCATTGAGCACGGAGTCAACGGGTCCGTCGCGGGAGATCAGGGTGCGGATATCGGTGGCCTTGATGTGATCGAACAACAATTCTGCCAGGGCGCGTTCCTGCTTTGGCAGGTCGGCTCGCTCAAGGAGCACGGCCAGCAGAAGATCGCAGAAATCTCCGAAGGTCTTCGTCAGAAGCATGGCCATGTAATGGTGGACAAGGTTCTGCGGCAGGTCGCTCCTGTCGGACTCGGTGCGGTTCTCGATGAGCTCCAGGCGGGCGTCGCGGGCAAAATCCAGCAAAAGGTCGAGGGCGGGGGAGTCGCCCCGCTTGGCGTTGGATGCCCTTGAAGCCAGGCCCTCGGCCAGCCCCACGCCCGAGACGCCCCAACGCTCGCGTACCAAGTCGAAGACCTCGCGGGCGTTCATGGAGGCCAGCACGCGCGTGAGCATGCCGATCATCCTCAAGAAGTGATAATCGTCCTCGCTCATGGTGCTGTTTTCCACCACCACCTGGTCAAGTTCCTCCACCGTTTCCCCACGGAGAGTCACCGAGGTCCCGTAGAAGCGCCGGTGCTTGATGCGCATGGCGTACTTCGCGATGTAATCGGGCTCGTCCATCACAGCCCCCGATGTGATGGTGAGCTGGTAGACGGGCACGTCGCTGAAGCCCATGCGGTCGAGGGCCTCAAGGCCCGCCAGGAAGCTTTGACGGCTCTCAAGGGGAAGTCCCGAGATCACCTCGGTTTTGGTGTTGAAGCCCGCCTCCCGAAGGCGCTGGCTGGTGGCTTCGAAGACGGCGAAGCCCTTGTTCGGCCTCTTGATAGCCTTGAGGGTCTCCACATTCAGGGATTGGGAGGTGTTGCTCACATACAGCAGGTCCTTGATGATGCCGAGCGTGGCAAAGGCCTTGTCGTCCACGAACTTCGAGGTGTCCGTGGTGATCATGGTGGGGAAGCCCGTGCTGTCGTGCTTCCTGCGGATCAGCTGGGCCTTGTCCCTGTCGAGGGGGGGCATGCCGAAGTTGTCGTCAGCAATGCGCAACAGGCCGTCTTCGTAGCCATGCTCGATCATGCGTTCGGTGATCAGATGGAGGTCCTTCTCGAAGCGCTCCACCGAAAGCTGGACCACACGGTTGTAGCTCTGCACGCCCAGGCGGCAGAAGGAGCAGGAGAAGGGGCAGCCCCGCGTGCCCTGGATTCTCGGCACCAGCTTCTGGGTGAAGAACTTGTCCATGAAGCCGGCGGCATAGGGTGACGGCAGTTCGTCAAGGGTTTCCAGCTTGGTGAGTTGTTCCGTGAGGGTGTAGGCCCCGTTGTGCAGGTACATCGCCGACTCGATGGAGTCGGGATCGCGCTTGACCGCAGACGGGTCGAGGCCGTGCCGCGCCAGGGATTCCACCAGGCGCAAGGCGGGATACTCGCCGTAGAAACCCATCACATGAAAGTCGACCTGGGGATGGTTCCTGAGGAAGGCCTCGCGGCGCGGTGCATCGGCGCTGATGTTGGGGCCGCCCATCACGCACACGGTGGAGGAACGGGCCTTTTTCGCCAGGCGCATCATCAGGAGCGAAAGGTTGCGGTTCCAGCTGAAATGACTGGCCATGAAGATGTCGGGTGGGCGCCGCTCGATCTCATCGGCGGTCTCATGGGGGTCGGTGTGCAAAGAGATCTCGAGCCCGGGGATCCTGCTGTGCAGAAATGCCGCAATATTGCCGATGCCCAAGGGCATCTCGCGACCACACAGGATGGTGGCACGGGGGTCGGCAATCATGATGCGCATGGGCTAATCGTAAGGGAGAAACATGGCTATAATGAGCAAAATCGCCACGGCAAAAATGACGCCACCCCTGGAATACTTCGAAAGGCTCAAGTACGACACGCCAGAAAGGCGCCACTTTATGGTGATCTGTGGTGCTGTGGTATCGCTTGTCATCCTGCTGAACCTCCTCCCGGATGGTGAAGAGACCTCGGGGGTGAATACCGTGGTGTCCTCCGCATCGAACAAAAAGGTCGAGCCCGTGGTGGATCCGCGTTCCGGGCTCATGGCCGACGCCTCTGTGGCGGCGGAAATGCGGGCCGAGGCCCTGGCCGAAACCGAGAGGATGGCCTCCTACCGCCGCTTTGTGAAGGCGGGCACGGCGGGTTCGGCGGATGCCGACCTGATGATGAACTTCGAGGGCACCAGGGCTTTCCTGGAGGAGGTCCTCCGCAAAGAGCCGCGCCGGGCCGGTTGCCGCTATCTGTTGGTGAAGTACCTGGTGCAGGGCAGTTATGCCGGCGCCGGACAGTTTTCCTCTGAGCCAATCATGCGTGCCAGTCAGGAACTGCGCATGGCCATCGAGGCCTCCGATCCCATCGAGAAGAAGTCCTGGTGCCTCCGACTTTTCACCGAGCTCCAGAGCTTCCTGGTGCAGGCGGATTCGCCGGCCTCGCGTGAGCTTCTCGAGATTCTCGATAAGAATTCAGACTAAGCCAAAATTCTGTGTT